>JBAYWC010000028.1:0-26779 GCA_041674265.1 Terrimicrobiaceae bacterium | reverse complement strand
CACCACTGGAATACCGGCCTACTCCCCGCGGCAGGAGCCTTCCCGCATATCACGATCCGGCGAAAAATGCAAAGTTGCTCCCCTTTCCACATCCGGCCGCCGGGTTCTTTGCCGAGCAGTTACGTTTTTCTTAAGAAAGCGTCATTCGAGGATTTGACCCTTTTTCGGATGTTGAGCATTTTTCACCTCAATTGGATTCCGAGATCGCCGATCCGGCTCAGGGTGAGCCCGTCCAAAGCCGGAGTTTCCGCAGCCATCTGCCTGAAGACATCTTCGATCGAGCAGATGCCGTTCGGGCCGGAAACGCCCTGGATCAGATCGCGGAGGATTTCCCAATCATCCCGGGCCTGGCCGGGAGGTTGGACGGCTTGATTGAGCCGCTGAAGCCGGCCTTTCATATTGATCATCGAGCCGCGCTTTTCCGCCCAGGCGCTCGATGGGAACGCCACTGTGGCGTGCGGGGTCGTTTTGTTGGAAAGAATGCCCATGACCACCAGCAACTCGAGGCCCTTCAGTCCCGCCTCGGAGATCCCGCAATCCGCCGCATCCTCGCCGAGGACGACGAGCCCGGTGATCAGCCCCTCTTCAACCGCCTTCGCAATCGCCGGGAGCCTGCCGGTGGCCAGGCCGAGGAGCCTGGCTCCGGAGGTGTTCGGATTTCCATCGTCGGAGACCAGGAACCCGTCGCCTTTTTGCGGGCGCGGGAGAACATCGATGTTCCGGATGCCCAGGGATTTCGCGAGCCGCCGCGCAAGGAAGAGCTCCTCGTTCGTCATCCGCGCGGAGGCGATGATCGCCGTCTCGTCCGGCTTGCGGCCGTTCAATTTTTCCGACGCGACCGCCAGCGCCTGCTTCCATGTGGCCGGCGCATCCCCGCCGCGGACGAAGGGAACCTTGAGGCGGTCGCCGCTGTAGAGGTAATGAAAATTCAAACGGTGGCTGTCGGGCATCCAGCACGAATTGACGGCATCGTTTTCGCGCGGAGTGATCCGCTGGACGACGTTCTCCCGGCTGGAGATGAGGATATTCGAGCCGGTGCCGCAATTGACATCGATGCTTTTGGTTTCCTTGAGGAACCAGACCCGCATCTTGAATCGGAAGTCCTTGCTCGTCAGCGCGCCGACCGGGCAGATATCCACGGTGTTGAGCGAATAATTGCTGTCGAGGCGCCGGCCGGGATAGACCGAGAGGGTCGTGTGGCTGCCGCGGTTGAGGAAGCCCAGCACGTCGTCGTGGGCGATTTCCTGCATGAACCGGATGCAGCGCGAGCACATGATGCAGCGCTCGTCGTCGAGGACGATCCGCTCGCCTAGATCCACGCGTTTCGGCTTCTTGACCTTTTCCTCGATGAACCGGGATTCGCCTTTTCCGAACTCGACCGAAAATTCCTGCAGGCGACACTCGCCGGCCTGGTCGCAAATCGGGCAGTCGAGCGGGTGGTTGATGAGGAGAAACTCCATCACGCTGTTCCGGCATTCTTCGACCATCGGAGACGAGGTCTTGACCCCCATGCCCTCGGAAACCTCGGTGGCGCAGGAAATCGCGGGCCGGGGCCCCCAGGAAATCTCCGGGCGTCCGTCCTGGCCCAGAACCGGCTTGCGATCGGGCGACATCTTCGGCATGCCCAGCTCGACGAGGCACATCCGGCAATTGCCGGGCGAACTGAGCTTCGGATGATAGCAATAGTGCGGGATGAATTTCCCGCTCTTCATGCAGGCCTCGATGAGGCGCGTCCCCTTGGGAAACTGCTTCCACTCCCCATCCACCTGCACATTGATCATTGTGACTGCCGTTCCGCTCATGATGAAAAATTATGAAATCCGCCTCTCCGGCCCATTTCGATGCGTCAAGGTATCGGTGGAGAGGGATCGTTCCGCAAGAAAAAGTGTCCGGGATTCAGGCAAACGCAGGATTGTTGTCGGAGGGTTCTTCAGGGGGAGCGGGACGCCGCCCCCCGTCTCGCGCGCTGCCGCCCACCACGACCGGTCAGGTCTCCGCGGTCGGGGCCGGATCATCCGGGTCCGGTATTTTCGGCACGCGCGGCGTGACGAGCACCTTGTCGATGCGCTGGCGGTCCATGTCGATGATCTCGAATTCGAATCCATCCCACAGGCATTTTTCGCCTTCGCGCGGGATGTGACCGATGCGGAACAGGATAAACCCGCCGAGCGTCGAGAACCGGTTTTCATTTTCCCCCGGGAGATCCTCCTCGATTCCGAGGCTCGCCTTGGTTTCATCGATATCGAGCATGGCATCGATGAGCCAGGTTCCATCCTGGCGGAGGCTCGCCTTCGGATCATGCCGTTGCTCCCGCTCGGGCAGGTTCCCCACGATGGCCATCATCACATCGTTCAGCGTGACAAGTCCTTGGAGACTGCCGAACTCATCCACGACGAGAGCGATGTGCTTCCCGGACTTTTTGAACGACTCGATGAGTTTTCCGGCGGGCATCGCCGTGGGAACGTAAAGCGGAGGAGTGACCAGGGCGCGCAATTCCACGCGTCCGGCCAGCGAGAGATTGGCCCAGAGGGATTTCACGGACACCATCCCGATCACGTTGTCGCGGGTCTCCTGATAGACCGGGAAATGCGAATGCCCGCTTCCGGCGATCCGTCTCCAGTTCTCTTCGTCCGAGTCGTCGAGCGAAAGCCAGATCATGCGGGCTCGGGGGGTCATCAGATCCCCGGCGTGCTGTTCGTCGAGTTCGAAGACTCCCTCGACCATGTCTTTTTCCGCTTTTTTGAAAATTCCGGCGCTCAGCCCCTCATCGATCAGAACCCGCACCTCTTCTTCCGAAACCGCGGTCTCCTTGGTTTTCCGGACCCCCAGAAGGGCCAGGAGAAAATCGCTGGAGTGGCTGAGAAGATTGACGACGGGCGAGAAACTGCCCGCGAGCGCATTCATCGGGCGGGCCAGGGCCGAGGCGATCTTCTCGGGGTTGGTCAGGGCCAGGCGCTTGGGAACGAGTTCGCCGATGATCACCGAGAAATAGGTGATGATCGCCACAACGATGAAGAGCGAGATGTAGTGCGAGGGCGTGCCCTCCAGGCCGGGGATTTTGTCCACGGAGAGCGAGAGCGTCTCGGCAATCCGCGCTCCGCCGAAAGCCCCCGCGAGAGTGCCCACCAGCGTGATGCCCACCTGCACGGTCGAAAGAAATTTCCCCGGGGCAAGAGCCAGGTTGTGGGCCAGTTTCGCGCCGTGGTGGCCCTCATCCGCAAGCGTTTTCAGCTTCGCCTTGCGCGAGGCGACAAGCGCAATTTCCGCCATGGCGAAAACTCCGTTCGCCAAAAGCAGGACAAAAATAAAAATGATTTCCAGCGTGATTCCAGACATGCGATCAGGGGAACGACTCTATCGGATCATACGGCTTACGGCAAACGGAACCTCCGGGGAGCACACGCGACCCGCCGACCGGATTGACCTCAAAGCATCCATATTCCAAAAGAGAAGCCTGGCGGGTCGCCTGGCACCACACGCGGGTCGCGTGTGCTCCCCGGAGATGTCAGATTTCCAGGGGTTTGGGAGCCTTGGTGAGAAGTCTCGGGCCACGCCTGGTAATGAGAGCGACATCCTCGTGACGGACCCCTCCGATTCCTGGGATGTAGATTCCGGGTTCGATGGTGATCACCTGTCCCGGGAGAAAGGTGGCTGCGGCGAAGCGGGGGGCTTCGTGGACCTCGAGTCCGAGCCCGTGCCCGGTTCCGTGAAAAAACCCCTGCCACCGGCCTTCACGGATTTCGGTCGGGTAGCCCTGGTCGGCAAAATACTCCTTGATCGAATCATGGATCGCAGCCCCCTGGTTGCCCGGTTTCATCTTCTCAAGGGCCATCGCCTGCCCGGTGAGGCAGGTTTCCCAGAGCTTTCGCCGGTCGTCCGTGGCTTTGCCGCGGACGACCGTGCGCGTGATGTCTCCGTAGTATCCCGAGCGGGCATCCCGCGGGAAAATATCGAGGACGATCAATTCATTGGCGCGGAGCGGGCCCGTCCCGCGTTCATGGGGGTCACACGCCTGGTTCCCGCCCGCGACAATCGTGTCGCCCCTCGCTTCTCCGCCCGCCCGGACGATCGTCGTTTCGATTTCCGCGCGCAGGATCTCCGAGGTCAGAATCCGGCGTCCGAGGACAAGACATCCGTCCTTGCGCGGAACGGCGGATTTGAGAACATCGATCGCCCGCGCCATTCCCGCCTCGGCAATCCGGATGGCGGCCTCGATCGCGTGGATCTCCCGGAGGGATTTTTTCTCCCTTTCCGGAAAAAAGGAACCCTTCGCGGGTTTCAGCCGCACGCCTTCCTTTTTCAGAAGCCGGGAAAGCCCGAGCGGAAAATCCGCGGGGACCACCACGCCGCGCGTTTTGTTCGCGCGAAGCCAGGCGGCAATAACCCGCGCATACGCGGGTTTCTTCTTCTTTCCATCCCTCGCTTTTTCCTCGATCTCGGAAAACGAATCCACGCGGTCCACTTTCGCCTGCTGTCGTCCCCGGTCGAATTCGAGATCCGAAAGCAGGAGGAGTCTTCTGTTCCCGGTCTGGAGAAAAACAAAGGCATCCGGCGCGCGGAACCCCGTGGCATAAAGCATATCTGCGGACGCCTCGCTCGAGGCGACGATGAGTTTGGAACGCGGCATGGGAAAAGTGGTTCAGTATTCGGGAAAAAACTGCCTGGCGACTCTGTCACGGAAAAGCGGAGGCTGGAAACTTTATCAGTGGCCTGCGTGGTAGGTCACGGCGGATTTTTGCACGGGGTCAAGGGAAGAGGGATTTGAGGGGAACCGGTGGCTCTGGCGGCCAAATGGCTAGCCAGATGGGCTGCCTCCCTGTGATTTATCCTGGGTAGCGCCCCCGCATCTTCAACAGCATTTCCCGCGTCGTGTTCTGGCTCATTTGTGATGACATTGCCTCCGGTGTCATTTCATTTGAGTCAATTCGCGCTCCGGCGGCGGGCCAAGATTTTCCCCACAAGAGTGCGATTCTGTGCAATAATCGAGCTTTATCCCACTGAACCATGATCACACAAATTTCCCAACTCGCCATCTTCGTTGTTTTCGGAATCGTCCTCGTCTTGGGTCTGGTGCTTCTCATCATCCTGGCCAACTTCTTCGGTGTTTGGCTGAGGGCGAAGATCGCCGATGCGCCGGTTTCGTTTTCGAAGCTCATCGGCATGCGCCTCCGGAAGGTTCCTGTCGGCATGATCGTCGACAGCCGGATCACCGCCGTGAAGGCGGGCATCCCGCAGGAAACCGATATGCTCGAAGCCCATTACCTTTCCGGGGGCAATGTGCCCCATGTCGTGCTGGCGCTCATCGCCGCCGACAAGGCCGGCATCGCGCTCGATTTCAACCGCGCCTGCGCGATCGACCTCGCGATCAAGGGGACCAGCAAGACCGTCCTGGAAGCCGTTCGCACCAGCATCAATCCCAAGGTCATCGACTGCCCGAATCCCGCGACCGGGAAAGTCACCATCGACGCCGTCGCGCGCGACGGAATCGGGGTCAAGGTCCGCGCCCGTGTCACCGTGCGATCGAACCTCGACCGGTTCGTTGGCGGCGCCACCGAGGAAACCATCATCGCCCGTGTCGGCGAAGGCATCGTGACCTCGATCGGCTCGGCGGTTTCCTACAAGGATGTCCTCGAAAATCCCGACAGGATTTCCAAGACGGTTCTCCAAAAGGGCCTCGACAGCGGCACCGCGTTTGAAATTCTGTCGGTGGATATCGCGGATGTGGACATCGGCGACAACATCGGCGCGAAACTCCAGGCCGAGCAGGCCGAGGCCGACAAGGTCGTCGCGCAGGCGAAGGCGGAAATGCGCCGCGCCGCCGCCGTCGCCAGCGAACAGGAAATGAAAGCCCGCACGCAGGAGATGCGCGCGAAAGTGGTCGAGGCCGAGGCCCAGATCCCGCAGGCCATGGCGGAAGCCTTCCGCAGCGGCAACCTCGGCATCATGGACTACATGAAGTTGAAAAACATCCAGTCCGACACCGCGATGCGCGAGAGCATCGCCGGCCCGGAAAAAACTCCGGGAAACTGATTTTTCCCGCTCCCGGACTTCCGCGTCATGGACCAAGTTGTCATCATCGTCATCATCGGCCTCATCAGCCTGGTGAACTGGCTGATGAAACGTTCCGCGGAGCTTCGCGAACAGCGGAAGCAGGAACGACAAGGCATGGGAATTCCCGAAGGGGATCCTTTCCATCCGGAATCGGAGCGAGCGGAGGACGCCGCCGCTCCGCCGCCTCCAGCCATCTCCCCATCCGCCGACATGCGCCGGCTCATGGAGGCGCTCGGCTTGCCGGCAGATGACGGGGAACCCCCGAGGCCGGTTGTTCGGGAGGCCTCCACCGCGCGTGACGAGGCGCCTCGGAAGCCTGTCGTTCGGGAGGCCGCTCCTGTGCTCCCGCCGCTGCCCGCGTTCCTGCCGCCTTCCCCCAAAAAACGCTGGGCCACAAAACCACCGATTTTGGCGCCCCGGGCCCCTGCCCCCGCAAATCCATTCTCCCCCGTCCTGCGCACCCGCGACGGCATTCGCCAGGCGATCGTCCTCCGCGAAATCCTCGGGCCGCCCAAGGCGTTCACGATCCAAGATATTTGAGATCGGGCGCGGGCTGGCCGACCGCGCCGATTGCCCGGATCAACGGGGGACGGGATTGAAATCCGCGGCGTGATAGGAGCTGCGGACGAGCGGCGCGCTGGCCACAAACGTGAAGCCCTTCTTTCGGGCGATCTCCCCGTAGAGCCGGAAGGCCTCCGGGTTGACATATTCGACCACCGGCAGGTGATTCGGCGTCGGGCGCAGGTATTGGCCAAGGGTGAGGACCTGCACCCCGGATTCGCGCAGGTCATCCATTGCCTCGAAAAGCTCGTTTTCCGTCTCCCCGAGGCCGAGCATGATTCCGCTCTTCGTCATCATGTCGGGTTCCATCTCCTTCACCCGGCGGAGAACGGCCAGGGAGAGGCGGTATTTGGCGCGGGAGCGAACCGCCGGAGTGAGCCGCTCGACGGTCTCGACATTGTGATTGAAGATGTCCGGCCTGGCATCCAATACCCGGCGGATCGAGGGATCTTTGCCATTGAAATCCGGGACAAGAACCTCGATGGCAATCTTCGGGTCGACGGCCCGGATGGCTTCGATCGTCCTGCCGAAATGGTCGGCTCCGCCATCGGCCACGTCATCGCGCGCGACGGCCGTGATCACGACATGCCTGAGCCCGAGACGTTTCACGCCTTCGGCGACCCGTTGCGGCTCGTCGTCCTCGAGCGGGAGTGGCTTCGCGGTATCCACGGCGCAAAACCCGCAGGCCCGGGTGCAACGTTCCCCGGCGATCATGAAGGTCGCCGTCCCTCCGCTCCAGCATTCCCAACGATTCGGGCACTGGGCGCTTTCGCAGACGGTATGAAGCCGCAAATCCGACACCAGATCCTTGGTCGAGAAGAAGACCGGATTGTTCGGCAGGCGGACTTTGATCCAGTCCGGCTTCTTGCTCATGTGGAGTTCGGGATCGATCTTGGGACTTGCCATGACCCGGTGATCATCGCCACCCTGCTCGCCCGTGTCAAATTTTCCGCAACTCGGAAACGGGTCCGGCGTTGGATAAGGATGCACGCCAATCGTAAAACAATCCTGCTCGTTGCCGCAGCGGTGGTTCTTGCTCTCGCCGCAGTCAACTTTTTCTGGCCGGACGGGTTGATCACCCTGAATTTCAAGGATGCTCCTGTCTCAAAAGTCATCGCATCCACCGAGCGCCAGGGGCATGTGCGCATTGGGACCAACGTTCCCCCGGAAACACTTCTCACCATACAAATGAAGAGGGTTCCGCTCATGGAGGCGCTGGAGACGCTCTCGGTCCGGGTCGAAGGGGAGTTGAGGGTGGTTTTTGCGGGCGCTCCCACAAAACAACAGGCGGCGGAAGCCTTGGAAGAACTCGCGTCGGGCAAACGGTCGGACCAATGGGTGGTGGCCCCGGTCCCCTTCATGGGCATGCTCATGGGTGACACTCCGCCCGATCCCCGCTCCCTCACCGTGAAACCCGAGACCGGTGAGAAAACCGACCTCCAGTCCGCCCTCCGGCAAGTGGCCATGAAATCCGGCGTCATGACCGCCGTCCCCCGCGATTGGAATCCGGAGGCCAAAATGCCGGCAAAACCCGCGCCCGCAGCCAGCATCGTGAAGCAACTCATCAATTCTTCCGGCGGACACGTTCAAGAGAGCTTCTTGATCGTTGCCAGAGGTGGGCGCGGCGGGGACCAGGCCGGGCAGCCGGGAGGACAGCGTTTCGGTCGCGAGGGGATGAATCCCGAGTGGCTGGCGCAACGGGTGGAGGCGGCGATCGCCCAACTCCCTCCGGATGAACGACAAGCCGCCAAGTCGGAATTCGATTCGATGAGGAAATTCTGGGAAGAGGTCCGCGCTCTTCCCGAAGATCAACGCCGCGCAAAAATGGAGGAATTTTTCAACCGCCCGGAGGTCCAGGAGAAGATGGAGGAACGCATGGCGGCGCGCGATGCCCGCCGGTCCCCCGAACAGCGCGAAAAGCGGATGAAAAACTACATCGAACGCAAAAAACAAATCAAGGAAGCCGCGCCAAAGACATGAAACGAAAAAACGCCTTCACTTTGATCGAACTCCTCGTGGTGGTCGCCATCATCGGCATGCTCGCCTCGATGATGGTGCCGCATATCGCCAAATTTCAGGACCGCGCGCAGAGTGTTGTCTGCATGAACAACCTCCGACAAATCGGAGTCGGGGTCCTGTCCTATGTCGGCGAGCATGACAACACATATCCGATCATCGAGATGAATGCCGAGGACCCCGTTTACTTGCCGGAGGATGAAGCCACGCCCATTTATGTCGCGCTCGAGCCCTACGGCGTGACCCAGCAGGTCTTGAAGTGCCCGGCGGATATCAAAGGCCCGAATTACTTTGCGAAGAACACCACCACGATCGATGGAAAATCGTATGGCACCAGTTACCAGTGGCGCCCGATCATCGATGAGGAAAACAGCATTTCCCCAAAAATTTACGGCGGACGGAGAGGAGCGGGCGTGAGGATCGTCAAACCCTCGCGGGTGACCATCTGCACCGATTATGCAGGCGTCCACTCCGGAAGGCTGAACCGCCTCTACGCCGACGGCCACGTCTCCAGGCCGTATTGACAGGGAATCCCCCGCAAATCTTTGGTGCGATCGCACCAAAGATTTGCGGGGTCAGTTTTTCGGTGTTCCCTGTTTGAGGAAGCGGACGCGGCGGCCGGCTCTGGGGAGACGGATGGTCAGGGTGAGCCCGCGTCCCGGGGCGCTTTCCAGGACGACCTCGCCGCCATGCGCGCGGACGATCCGCCGCACGATGAGGAGCCCGAGCCCGTTTCCGTCGGACTTGGTGGTGAAATAGGGTTCGAACATCCTGCCGATATGCTCGGGGGAAATTCCCCCGCCCGTGTCGGCGAACGAGACATTCACGTGGGTCTCGTCCACAGAGGTCCGGATGCGGAGGATTCCGCCGGATTTCATGGCCTGGAAGGCATTCCGGCTCACATTGTAAAAGGCCTGCTTGATCTGGTCGCTGTCGAGGTTGAGGGGGGGGAGGTTTTTATCCAGCTCCGTCTCGACCAGGATGTCGCGATCCTGGATCTCCGCGGCCAGGAAATGGAGTGATTCCTCGACGATCGTGTTGATGCTGACCGGGCGAAGTTCCAGCGGCTGCGGACGGATGGCGCGGAGGAATTGCGTGATGATGTGATCCAGGCGCGCGACCTCGCCTCGGGCGACATGGACCGACTCCTCGAGGCCGGCCCTGGTTTTGGCGGGGAGCTTGCGCAAATCCCGCTGCATGAGCTGGAGGTGGATATCGAGGGAGTTGAGCGGGTTCCCGATCTCGTGGGCGACTCCCGCCGCGAGCAGCGTGAGGGCGGAGAACCGTTCGGTCTCGATGGTTTCCTGGGTTGCCCGGCGGCTCTGCGTGATGTCGCGGAGGATGACGGCCCCGCCGACCATTTCGCGATTTCCGCCATCGGCCTCGTCGCTCATCAGCGGGACCACATAGAAATTGAGAAACCGGTTTTCGGGATAGAAGACCTCCAGGTCGCGGTTCACCACCTCGACGCCGGTTCCGCCCAGGGCGCTCCAGTCGAGCCCGCGGATCACGTCTCCCAGCGGCTTCCCGAGGTTGCTCGCGGCCTCGATGCCAAAGAACCCGCAGGCGGCACGGTTGAGGTAAATGATCCGTCCTTTGGGGTCGGTCACAATCACTCCTTCGAGGATCGCGTTGAAAATGGTTTCCAGGAATCCCTTTTCGCGGGCGATCTCGACGAGATAGTTCTGCACTTCGCCCGGTTGGACCAGGCCGATTCGCTCGATCAATTTGTCCAGAAATCCGCTTGTCATCTTTTCATGTCTTCCATTGGACGGACTGTTCGTCGGTGGCGAACCGGATGAATCCCCGTCCGCCCGGGTGGCCGTTCCCCGAGGCTCCCCAGCCGCCGAAGGGAAGCGTGGACGGCGAAAATGTCGTGGGGAGATTCCAATAAAGGTTCCCGACGGAAAGATGGTCCCCGATGCGTTGAAAAGTTGACTCGTCGTGTGTGAAGATGCTTGCCGTGAGCCCGAACGCCCATGCCTCATGCCGCCGGATCGCTTCCTCCTCATCCGCGAATGTCTCGACCACCAGAACCGGGGCGAATGTCTCGGCTCTCGCCAGCGGCGTCGGGTCGATTTCCGCGCCCGCAAGAAGGACGGCCGGACGAACGTAATACCCCCGCTTGCCGCAGGAGAGCGTGCCCACGCATCCTCCCGGCAGCACCCATTTTCCGCCTGGGAGGGAGGTCAGTTCCAAATAGCGCTCCCTCGCGGCTTCGCTGACCAAGGGTCCCAGGGTTGTCGCCGCATCCAGGGGATCGCCCGGCTCATACCTCGAGAGGGAAGCGCGCAAACGCTCCACAAAAGCCGCGGCCACCCGCTCATGGACAAGGACTCTCGATGTCGCGTTGCACCGCTGGCCGCTGGTCAGGCACATCCCGTCCGCGATCGCGGGAGCGGCCGCGTCCAGATCGGCGCCTTCACAGACGACGGCCGAATTTTTCCCGCCCAGTTCGAGCGCCAGCGATTTCGAATAATCGGAGGCGAGTTCGCGGGCGAGAGCGGTTCCGACCGGCACCGAACCCGTGAAACAAACCGAACGCACGCCCGGATGGAGACAAAGTTCGCGGCCGGTTTCCCCCCGGCCGGGGACCAACTCGAAGACGCCAGCGGGCAACGCAGCCTGCATCTCGGCGGCGTAGGCCTGGGCGACATTCACCGCAAGCGGCGAGGGTTTGAAGAGGACGGCGTTTCCGGCAAGGAGATAGGCGATGGCGGCACCGTGTCCGAGATGGATCGGAAAATTGAACGGGGCGACCACCGCGGACGGGCCGCGCGGCCGGTGCCGGATCCCCGCCGGATGCGGGCCGTCGGTCACCATCTCATCGCGCGCCCATCTCTCCGCGTCGGCAAAGGTCAGGTCGAATTTCGCAACGACAGCACCCAGTTCCATGCGCGCTTCGCGGAGGGGTTTTCCGGTTTCCGAAGCCATCAACAAGGCCAGGTCTTCGCTCCTCGCCTGCAGGCGCGCGCGGCATTCCTCAAGCGCGACACGCCGTTCGTCCAAAGCCAGGAATCTCCACTCCGGAAAGGCCTTTTGGGAGCGCCGGACGGACGTTTCCACATCCGCCGTGAAGGTCTCGGGAAATTCGTTGTCCAGATCCCCGGGCGAACGATTTCTCCATGAGGCAGGGTCCTTGGGCATGGCGACAGTTTGCGCCTTCACGGCGCAGGCGCAATTCGAAAAAAAGAGGGATATCTGCCGTATATGAGCGGACGAATGCCGTTTTCTCTTGTTCCCGCTTCTTGGGTTTCTCCCAGTTCCAGCGGGCCGATTGTCCGGGATACAAAAAAGCCCCGCGGGAATGCGGGGCTTTTTTAAGGAGTTTAAAAAAATGTTTCGCTGATCAATTCCAACTCAAGTTGGTGGCAGACGTTGTTCCGAGGAGGTTGGTTTGATTGAGTTGCCTGGGAAGGTAGACAGAACCATCGCCGCCTTTGCGGAAGACAACGAATCCGCGATTGGCAAAGAGGGGAGTTGCATTTGTTGTCCATACGGATGATGGCGCAGGCGTGACATTGCGGGTATAGAAAAGCACCGCGCTTCCATCCTCGCTTTCTGTCACACCAGCAACCTTGATTCCATTAGTGTTTTGGGCAGGAAAATTGGTACTCGACAGAACGGCTCCTGCAACGGAAAGAAGTTTTACAAAATCATTCGTGGAGAGATATCCAGGGGTGACATTGGTGGACCATTCTGCAAAAGTGCCATACGAGCCCGGCCATCCCAAGGTCGAATCTCCGGTTGTTGAGGCGTCCAACGACATCTGCTGGCATGTCAGGTGAAGTTGTCTCATGTTGCTCAGAGCTTGGGTCATCTGGGCCTTTGAAATGCCACCGAGAACAGCCGGTATGGCGAGGGATGCCAAGATTCCAATGATGGAGATAACGACAAGAAGCTCGATGAGGGTGAAGCCGGAAGAACGTTTCATAAGATTCTGCGACAAAATGCCGCGTTCTGTTGTGGGTGTCAACGGATTTGTCGGAGGAAACGCGACAATTTGGCGGCCATCCGGAAATCCCCGGTTGCGGAGGCGGTGTTGACATGAAATCCCGTGAAAAACGGTGCCTTCAAACTGTTTTTTTTTGTGGGATGAACTCACCTTGTGGCCACCCAGGAATCCTCGATTGTCCGGAGTCGGTTTTGTTTGACCCCGAGCCTCGGGATACAGGAGATGAGGGCTTTCGTGTAGGGATGCTGGGGGTTTTTGAGGAGGCTCTCGGTGTCGCCGTATTCGACGATCTCGCCGCGGAACATGACGGCGACGCGCTCGCAGAGGCCCCGGATGATGGCGAAATTGTGGGTGATGAGGATGAGCGACATTCCGAATTCGCCGCGGAGCCGCCGGAGTTCCGCGAGGATCTGGGCCTGGATGGTCACGTCCAGGGCGGTGGTGGGTTCGTCGGCGATGAGAAGCCTCGGCCGGCAACTGAGCGCCATGGCGATCATGGCCCGTTGCTGCATTCCGCCGCTGAGTTGGTGGGGGTAATCGCGCATGCGTTTTTCCGGATCGACGATGCCGACCGCGCCGAGCCACTTGACGATCTCGGCGTCAACGTCCGTGACATCCGGACGGTGAAGGAGGATCCCTTCGGCGATCTGGCTGCGGATGGAATAGACCGGATTGAGGGAAGTGGCGGGTTCCTGAAAAACATAGGCGATCCCGCCGCCGCGCAGCAGGCGGATCTGCCGGGGAGGCAATTTCAGGATGTCCCGGCCGAGGAACAGGATCTTTCCGCCGGCGTATTCCGCAGGCGGAGTCGGGATCAGGCGGGTGAGCGAGAGGGCGGTGACGCTTTTTCCGCTGCCGCTTTCCCCGACGATGGCCAGCGAGTCGCCTTCCTTCATCGAAAACGAAACGTTTTTGACGGCGTCGACGGTGCCGTTTTCGGTCCGGAAGCGGACCGAGAGGTTGTGGAGTTCGAGAAGGTTCATGGGGTGGCGGGTTCCCGCGAAGGCGCGAAGGCGCGAAGAAAAAAAGAAGCCTCACGCAGAGCCGCGGAGCGCACAGAGGAGGGTTCCCAAGATCTCTTTCCCTGCTTTTTCTTCGCGCCTTCGCGCCTTCGCGGGAGAATCTCTTCGTCGGTTTTCATCGGGTGGCGGCCGCGCGGCGGAGGGCGTCGCCGGCCAGGTAGAACGCGAGCGAGGCGGTGAAGATGGCGAGGCCGGGGAAAAAGATCAGCCACCAGGCGTCGAGAAAATAGGTTTTCCCATCGGCGATGATGTTCCCCCAGGTGGCCTGCGGGGGGGGGACGCCGAAGCTCAAGAAGCTGAGCCCGGATTCCACGAGGATCGCATCGGGGATGCTGATGACGGCGGTGACGAAAATCGGGGCGAACGCGTTGGGAAGGATGTGGCGGAAAATGATTTTCATGCGGCTTTGTCCGAGCGCCCGCGCGGCGCGCACGTATTCGCTTTCGCGAAGGGTGAGGAATTCCGCCCGCACGAGCCGGGCGGTGCCTGTCCAACCGACGAGCCCGATGACCGCGATGATGATCCAGATATTCGGGCCGATGATGGCGATGGCGGTGAGGATCAGGAAAAACGAGGGGAAGCAGAGGAGGGCATCGACGATGCGCATGATGACGTTGTCCACCCAGCCGCCGATGTAACCCGAGAGCGCGCCGACAACGATCCCGATGCCGAGCGAGACCGCCATCGCGACGAAACCGACGGTGAGGGAAATCGTCGAACCGGCGACCATGCGGGAAAGGACATCCCTGCCGAGGTTGTCGGTCCCGAGCCAGTTCACGGGGTTCGGGGCCAGGAGTTTCCGCTCCAGATGCGTCGCATTGGGCGGCATCGGCATCGGAAGGTTCAACCAGGCGCAGGCTCCGGCCACGATGGCGACGGCGAAAAACAGGACGATGACGATGGTGGCGGCGAGAGCCAGGCGGTCACGGAAAAACCTCCGGGCGACCCGGCGGAACGGGCTGTCCGTGGTGACCGGCTGCGGGATGTCGGCGACGGTTGCTGTCACGATGGTCTTTTGGCTCGCGGGCGAGAAATGTGCAAGAGCGGCGTTCTTGTCACGCCTGTTGAAACAGGGCGGGGACCGCGGCCTTGCGGCGTTCACGGGTGTCCCGGGATGACATCGCGATCAACTTTTCATCACATCCGGTTGCCGGGAGGGCAAAGCTGGTCATTTGTGCTGTCACCGCTCAGGGCAGCGGGAAGCGCGCGGTGAAGGCCGTGACTTTTTTCCGCAGGGCGGCGAGCGCGGCATCGTCGTTGCGCGATTCGAGCGCCGAGTTGATGAAGTCCGCCACTTCCATCATGTCTTCTTCGCCGAGTCCGCGGGTGGTCATCGCGGGGGTTCCGATCCGGATGCCGCCGGTTTTGGAAATCGGTTCGGTGTCGAACGGGATCGCATTCTTGTTCACCGTGATCGCGGCCTTGTCCAATGTCGTCTGGGCCTCAACCCCGTTGATCCCCTTCGGACGCAGGTCCACGAGCATCAGATGGTTGTCCGTGCCGCCGGAGACAATCCGGAAGCCAAGCATCGAGAGCCTGGCCGCGAGGGCTTTCGCGTTGCTGACGACCTGGCGCGCGTAGTCCTTGAACTCCGGCTTCAGCGCTTCGTGCAGGCAGACCGCCTTCGCGGCGATCACATGCATGAGCGGCCCCCCCTGGATGCCGGGGAACACCTGCGAATCCACTTTTTTGGCAAATTCCTCCCGGCACAGAACGAGCCCGGCCCGTGGTCCGCGCAGGCTCTTGTGGGTGGTCGTTGTCACAAAGTGCGCATGCGGAACCGGCGACGGATGCGCACCCCCGGCCACCAGCCCGGCGATGTGGGCCATGTCCACGAAGAGGCAGGCTCCCACGGAATCCGCAATTTTCCGCATCCGGGGAAAATCAATCGTCCGCGGGTAAGCGGACGCTCCCGCCGTGATCATTTTCGGTTTCACCTCCTCCGCCTGGCGCTGCAGGGCCTCGTAGTCGATTGTTTCCGTCTCCCGGTCGACGCCGTAATGGTGGACTTCGTAGAGTTTGCCCGAGAAATTCGCCTTGTGCCCGTGGGTGAGATGCCCGCCATGCGCGAGGTCCATGGTCAGGATCCGGTCCCCGGGTTGGAGGACGCTGAAATACACCGCCATGTTCGCCTGGCTGCCGCTGTGCGCCTGGACATTCACATGGTCCGCCCCGAAAAGTTCCTTGGCGCGCCGGATGGCGAGCGTCTCCACCCTGTCCACGAATTCGCAACCGCCATACCACCGGCGGCCCGGATACCCCTCCGCATATTTGTTCGTGAGGCAGGATCCCTGGGCCTGCATCACGGCCTGGCTGGTGAAATTCTCGGAAGCGATCAGCTCGATGTGTTCGAACTGGCGTTCGCGTTCCTGCGCGATGGCTTCGGCGATTTGCGGATCGGTGGCGGCGAGGGCGCCGGGTTCGTTGGCGGATTCAGTGGTGGTCATGGCGTTGATCTTTTTCAGGATGGCGGGCAGCGCGCGGGCGATGGTCTCCCGGCATTTCTCGTAGACCGCCCGTCCTTGTCCGATGGGGTCGGGGACATCCGGGCTCCCCGGTTCGTCTCCCCGCAGGAGCGCGACTTTGCCCGAAGCCTCGGGAAAAAACAAGTCAAGCAGGCGCCGGTGATCCTGGGTCATGACAAAGATGTGCGTGGCGCGATCGAGCAGTTCCTCGGTCACCGGCTGGCTCCGGAGCTTTGAAATATCGACCTCCATCTCCGCCAGCGCGCGGACGGCATCGGTGCTCGGCGGCTGCCCGTTGGCGGCGCTCAGGCCCGCGGATTCCGCCGTGATGCCCTTGAGGCCGGCAGTCAGCTTTCGGAACAGTCCCTCGGCCATCGGGCTCCGGCAGATATTGCCGGTGCAGACAAACAGGACATGTCGGCGTGGTGCGCTCATCTTCAGGAACGCCCCACATTAAAGCTGTCGCGTCTCGAGTCAATCGCATGCAATAAGCGGGCTGCCCAAAAGCAGCCGAAAGCCAACCCCCCCCTCGAAGCAAAAACTCCTGTTGCTATTGAGACGCTTTCTCATATCATGCGTTCCATCGTGAATGATGCGCCGATAAGAAAACTGGGGAAAATCACCTGTGGCCGAACGGTGGAAATCTTCGAAATCTCCAGTGATTGCGGGCGGGCGGGACGACTTGCGGCATTGGGATTTCTCCCCGGGCGCCGTGTGCGTATTTCCCGGATCGCTCCCTTGGGCGACCCGATTTCGATTGAAATGGAAGGGCAGGAAATCAGCCTGCGCCGTGCCGAGGCGGATTTGATCGGGGTGAAAGAGGTCGCTTGAGATGAGTGTGGCTGTTTGTGAAAAAAAGCGTCCTGTCCGGATCGCGCTTCTCGGCAATCCGAACACCGGAAAATCGACGATTTTCAACCGGCTGACCGGCCTGCGCCAGCATATCGCGAACTACCCGGGGATCACGGTGGAAATGAAAACCGGGGGGCTTCTGGTCGGCGATCACCGGATGGAAGTCCTGGACCTGCCGGGCGCCTACAGCCTGGCGGCGGCCTCTCCGGACGAGCGGGTGGTCATGGATGCGCTGGGTGGACGAATGGGAAACCGGGCGCCGGATCTCATCGTGTGCGTGCTCGACGCGACGAACCTCAAGCGCAACCTTCTCCTCGTCTCGGAGGCCGCGGAGCTTGAAATCCCGATGGTGATCGTCCTCAACCAATGGGACGCGGTGAAGCGAAACGGCCTCCGGATCGACACCGCCCTGCTCGCCGACCGCCTCGGCGCGCCTGTCGTCACCACGGTGGCCAAAAGCGGCGGAGGATTGGCCGATCTGAAAAAAGCGATCGGGCATTCCCTCGCCGATCCAAGGCGGATCCCGCGAATCCTCTGGCCGGGCTTCATCGACGAGGCCCGCGACATCGTCCGGAACGGCCTCGCCCAGGCCGGGGTCGATGTCACGGGACCGGAGGCGCTCCGGATGATTTTCGACACCGACAGCGCGTTTGCGGATAAAGTCGGGCATCGGGAAAAGCTGCCGTTGATCCTGAAGGCCGCCCGCGACAAAATCCGCGGGCATGGACTGAACCCGGCCTCGGCGGAACCGGTCCTCCACTACCGTCACATCGAGGCACTGCTCGAGGGAGTCGTCGAAGGCGATGGCATGGTGGCACGCACCCGCGACTCCGTGGACGCGCTTCTTCTCAACCGGTTCTGGGGAAGCCTGATTTTCTTCGCCGTGATGTATGTGGTGTTCCAAAGCCTTTATGCCTGGGCGGGACCCCTGATGGATTTGATCGAAGCGGGAACCGGGCGGGTGCAGGACCTCGTTTCCCCACTCCTCGAGAGAACCCCCGTGCTCCAAAGCCTGGTCTCCGGCGGGATCATCGCCGGCGTGGGCGGGGTCGTTATTTTCCTGCCGCAGATTCTTCTCCTTTTCTTTTTCATCGCGATTCTGGAGGACACCGGGTATCTGGCCCGGGCCGCGTTCCTCATGGACAAACTTTTCGGATGGTGCGGGCTGAATGGGAAAAGCTTCGTCCCCTTGCTCTCGGGTTATGCCTGCGCGATTCCCGGGGTGATGGCCGCCAGGACGCTGGAAGATCCGAAGGCGCGGCTCACCACGATTCTCATGACCCCTTTCATGAGTTGCTCCGCCAGGCTGCCTGTCTATGTGCTGCTCATCGGGGCTTTTGTGGAGCCGGTTTACGGGCCGCTCATGGCGGGATGGACGCTTTTCCTGATGCACTTCGTCGGGGCGGTCGTGGCCATGCCGCTCGCCTGGTTCATGAACCGCTGCATCCTCAAGATCAAGGCCCAGCCGTTCATCCTCGAAATGCCCGATTACCGCATCCCGACGCTCCGGAACGTTCTCACCCGGATGTGGGAGCGCGGCCGCGCGTTTTTGATACAGGCCGGCACGGTCATCCTCGCCATTTCCGTGATCGTTTGGGCCCTGCTGTATTTTCCCCGCCCGGAAGAGGTGGCGGACAAAACCCGCTCGGCGTTCGTCGCGGAAACGTCTTCCACCCTGCCCCCGGAGGAAGTGGCCGCGGCGCTGGACGATCCGGAGTCCCCCCTCTCCAAAACACTGGAGCACCGGGTGGAAGGCGCCTACATCGAGCAAAGCTATCTGGGCCGGTTCGGCAAATCCGTCCAACCGGTCTTCGACCCCGCCGGGTTCGATTGGAAAATCACCGTCGGCGTGCTCTCCAGCTTCCCCGCGCGCGAAGTCATCATCGCGACCATGGGCATCATCTACAACCTCGGCGCCGACGTGGACGAAGGCTCGGACGACCTTCGCTCGACCATCGCCCGGGAAAAATGGCACGAGGGCCCGAGAAAAGGCCAGCCGGTTTACACCCTGCCGGTCGTCGTCGGCCTGATGGTCTTCTTCGCGCTCTGCATGCAGTGCGGCGCCACCGTCGCCGTCATCGCGAAGGAACTCAGCTGGAAATGGGCGATCGCCTCTTTCCTCACCATGACGGCCATTGCGTGGGTGGCCGCCGTGTTGATTTACCAAATCGGAAGCCGCCTCTAGCCCCGTGTCGATCCAGGAAAAAATCGCCGTCGCCGCAATCGTTCTGGCCGCCTCGTTCTATCTTGTCCGGCTGACGGCCTCGAAATGCCGCTCCCGGCGGTCGGAAAATCCCTGCTGCGGCTGCGGAAAAGCGGTCGCATGGCGGAAGGGTTCCCTCCCGGAAAGTCCGGTCAACGGTTCCGGAATGCCCTTGGGGATTTCCCGTTCGCGGCGATAAAGCTTCGCGTGAAGTGCGCGGGTCCCGCATGGCCGGTTCTCAACGCGATCTCACGGATGCTCAGGTTCGAGCGCAGCAGGAATCTCTCCGCGGCATTCAGGCGGAGATGCCGGAGATAGGCGGCCGGCTCGATGCCATATGTCTTTTTGAAGACCCGCGTCAGATGTTCCCTCGACTGGCCGACCTCGGCGCAAAGCTGTTTGATATTCACGTTGTGCTGGTAGTTTTCACGGATCGACTCCCTGAGAATCGCCGCCGGGTTCGAGTGCCCGGCCTCCAGGCTTTCCATCTGGAACCAACAACCCAGAAATGCCGAGTGTGCCGCCTCGGCTTGAACTTGTAATCCGCTGGATTTCCGGTCGGCGACATCATCGATCAACCGCCCCAGCGCGCGGCCCGCGCCACCCTCCACGCCCAAATCGAGCACCGGCCCGAACCTGTCCCTCAATGCCCCCCACAGCTGGGGCGCCGACTCCCCCTCGAAATCGATCCGCCGGAACACCCATTCCGGGGAGTCGTCCGCGCAAAAAAAAATAGGAGCTCCCCTCGGGAACGAGCGCGATCAGGACCGGCCCGGCGGGCACCAGTGATTCCCGGCCCCGGAACCGGAACCTTCCGCATCCCTCCAGCGTTTGCTGGACTATCACATATCGGGTTTTTCCGCGCTTCGAGTTATCCCAGTAATACGAGGCGCTTTTTCTCATTTCCCATTTCACTGCCGAGGCCGGATGTGCAAACGGAGGATCGGAAATGTTCTGCATGACGGATAAAATATCACATTTTGAATGTTTTTATCACCAATCTGCCGCAGGATGGCTGCGTCGAGGTGGCCTGCTTTGTGGGCCGGAACGGGATTCAACCGGCCCGTTACGGCGCGCTTCCGCCACAGATGGCCGCGCTCTGCGCCTCGAACATGGCCATGTTCGACCTCGGAGCCACCGCAGCCATCGAGCGCAGCAAGGAAGCCGCCATCCACGCCCTGCTCCTGGACCCGCTCTGCGCGGCTGTCTGCAGCCCGGCGGAAATCCAGTCGATGGCCCTCGAACTCTTCCGCGCGGAAAAAGCGTTCCTGCCGGGATACAAATGAACCGGCGATTATTTCACCAGGCGCCTGCGATATCACGGCGGCTGTGTCGGCCTGCTCCCGGGAACGCTGCCGGTTGTGCGATGCAGCAAGCCATAGACCCGGCAAAGCGGGAGCCCCGATATGGGTTTCCTCTTTTTTTCAGGCATTGAGGCAACCGGGCTTGCATCCCCATTGTCCCGTTGTATGCTGGCAGTTTCCCGGCTCGCTTAGCTCAGCGGTAGAGCACCGCCTTCACACGGCGGGAGTCGTAGGTTCGACCCCTACAGCGAGCACCAAGTTTATTTGGCAGGGGGGGGCGGCTTTTCGAAGTTTCCCTCTTCGTCGACCTTGGCGACCGCGGCGGACTCTGCTTCGTCGGCAAGGGCGCGGATTTTGGCAACTTGTTCCGGGGCGGGGACCTGGTCTTGGTTTTCAGCGATCAGGTTGCGGATTCCCTTGAGACGTTCGGTGAGGGTTTTGACGAACTCGGTCTTTTTCAGGCGCGGGTGGAGGGTGGAGAGCCGGTCGAGGAAGTAATCCAGGATTTCCACGTTCCCGAGAATCCGCGCCTTGTTCGGGGTATAGGAAGTGGAGGTGCTGTTGGCTCCGATCTGGAATCCGCGGAGCCATCCGCCGAGGCTGATCATGTGGGCCATTTCCTCGTCGCGGAGTTCGAGCATCGACGTTTCGACATCCTGCTGGGTGCGCACGAGTTCCTGCCGCATGCCCAGCCAATCGCCCTTGTCGCTGAATTCCAGGAGGCTCTTGCTGCGCTTGGTGAGACGTTCGCCGACCCCGAGAGCTCGGGCCTGCCGGATGAGCGCGCGCCCGACATCCTGCACATCCTTGGGTCGTTCCGCGAGGGTGAGCATGAATCCGTCGGCGACCAGCGAGCCGAAGTGCATGGCCGTCTGGAGGCGGTTGTTGAATGTGGCATCCCGCTGGGCGGAATCGATCAGTTCGAGCGGAATGGGCCGGAAGATTTCAAGCTGCTTGAGGAGATCCTGGATCGAGGGGGTGGTGATGGGATTGACGCCCAGTTCCTCGCGCATGTGCTCGTCCGAGCTCTGCTTGAGTTCGGCGTCGATATCCTGTTGCCCCCGCGCGCTCCATACGCCAAGCCAGACCATCCCCGCGCCCAGGACCAACCACCGTTTCATGGCCGGACTTTACCCGACCGCCCCCCCCGTGTCCAGCTTCCCAAGACAGGGGAAACGCAATTTCCCCCCCCCAGGAATTCGTGCCACACGCTAGACATGGGTTCATAAGAGAAGTGATTCCGCGTTGCCTCCGCGGTAATCCGCGATTGATTTTGCGCCCTTCCGGGCTGAGGCTGGAAGCGCCATGACCTCTGCCACACGCGCCGAATCGGACAGCCTCGGGGAAGTTCGCGTTCCCTCGGACAAGCTCTGGGGAGCGCAAACCCAGCGCTCGCTGGAGCATTTTTCGATCGGCGACGACCTGATGCCGCGCGAAATGATTCCGGCCTACGCGATCCTGAAAAAGGCCGCCGCGCTTGTGAACCACCGCGAAGGACTCCTTTCCGACCAAGCGCTCGATCTCATCGTCAAGGTCGCCGATGAAGTTCTCGAAGGGCGGCATGCGGACCAGTTCCCGCTCCACGTTTGGATGACCGGCAGCGGCACGCAGTTCAACATGAATGTCAACGAGGTCTTCTCGAACCGGTGCTGCCAGCTCGCCGGCACGGAGATCGGAAGCAAGACGCCCGTCCACCCGAACGACCATGTGAACATGTCGCAGTCGTCGAACGATTCCTTTCCATCCGCGATGTGCATCGCCGCCGCCACGGGCGCGCATGCGCGATTGATCCCTGCCGTCGAGGCGTTGCGCGACGCCATTTCGGCCAAGGCCGAAGCCTGGAAGGAGATCGTGAAAATCGGGCGCACCCACCTGCAGGATGCCACCCCGCTGACGCTCGGGCAGGAATTTTCCGGATACGCGGCGATGCTGGACGCCGGCGTGAAGCGCATCCGGGCGGCGCTCCCCGATGTTTGCGAGCTGGCGCTCGGCGGCACGGCCGTCGGCACCGGGCTCAACTGCCCGCCGGGGTTCGATGCGGCCGCCGCCGCGCAGATCGCCGGGCTGACCGGCCTGCCATTCGTCACGGCCCCGAACAAATTCGCCGCGCAGGGCGCGCACGACGGCCTCGTGCATCTGCACGGAGCGTTCAAAACGCTTGCCGTGTCGCTTTTCAAGATCGCCAACGATATCCGCCTGCTCAGTTGCGGCCCGCGCTGCGGACTGGGGGAAATCCTCCTTCCGATCAACGAGCCCGGCTCGTCGATCATGCCCGGCAAGGTCAACCCGACGCAATGCGAGGCCCTGTCCATGCTGGCCGTGCAGGTCATGGCAAACGATGTCGCCGTCGGCATCGGGGGCGCCGGCGGCGACCTCGAGATGAATGTTTACAAGCCGCTCCTTATCGCAAACATCTGCCAATCCACCCGCATCCTCTCCGATGGCTGCGCGAATTTCCGCAAGTTCCTCATCGAGGGCGCGGAACCGGATTTGAAGCGGATCAAAATGTTCGTCGAGCGCTCGCTCATGCTCGTCACCGCGCTCAGCCCGGTCATCGGCTACGACAAGGCGTCGCATGTCGCGCACCACGCGCTCGACAACGACCTCGGCCTCCGCGACGCCGCGCTGGGACTCGGATACATTTCCGCCGGGGAATACGACCGCGTGGCCGATCCCGCGAAAATGACCGCGCCGGACGCCGCCGCCTCGAAGCGGTCCCGAGTATCACATTCCCGGGCGGCACAAAGGTTGCTTTGATGCCGGTCGCTGCGCTACAAGAAGGGCTTCTTCTTCCCCCGACACCGAAATGATCGCCATCACCATCGAGAACCTTGTCAAAAAATTCGGAGAGGCCGTCGCGCTGGACGGGATCAGTCTCCGGATCGAGCCCGGGGAATTGTTCTTTTTGCTGGGTCCGAGCGGCTGTGGAAAAACGACCCTGCTGCGCAACATCGCGGGATTTTACATCCCGGAGTCCGGGCGGATTCTTTTCGACCACGAAGATGTCACGAAGCTCCCGCCCCACAAGCGGAACACGGGAATGATGTTCCAGAGCTACGCCCTTTGGCCGCACATGACGGTGGCAAAGAATGTCGCGTTCGGCCTGGAGGAACGCAAGGTTCCGGCGGCCGAAATCAAGGAGCGCGTGGCGGCCGCGCTCGGGTCCGTCCAGATGGCGCCGTATGCCGATCGCAAGATTGCCCAGCTTTCCGGCGGCCAGCAGCAGCGGGTCGCGCTGGCGCGGGCGCTCGTGATCCGCCCGCGCTGCCTGCTGCTCGACGAACCGCTCTCGAACCTCGACGCCAAGCTCCGCCTGGAGATGCGCACGGAAATCCGGAGGGTTTGCAAGGAATTCGGCCTGACCGCGATTTATGTGACACACGACCAGAAGGAGGCCCTTTCGATCTCGGACCGGATGGCGATTCTCGAGGGCGGCCACATCGCGCAGATCGGAACTCCCGAGGACGTTTACCGGAAGCCCCGGACAAAGATCGTCGCGGACTTCATCGGGGAAACCAACTTTCTTCCCGGAAAAATCCGCGGCTCATCCGCCGGGCGGGCGGTGGTCGAGACCGCCGGGTCCGGGGTTTTCGAGGGTGCGGTCGGGGATCCGAACTGGTTGCCGAAACCCGGCGAGGAGGCGACGCTCTCGATCCGTCCGGAGAGCTGGATTCTCTCGGAGAAAGCCGCCGGGAAGAACTGCATGCGCGGGCGGATCGGGGAGTCGATCTACCTCGGCGAAGTCGCCCAATACCAATTCTTCACCGGCGAAACCAAATTGAAAATTTTCGAGTTGAACCCGCGGCTGTCCGCCCGCACATCGGACCGGGATCTTTTTGCGGTGGCGCAGGCCGATGATGTGGGTGTGCTGCGGAAGTGAGGATGATCGCTGTTTCCGCCAAAGGCCTGGTCAAAAAATACGGGGGCCACACGGTTCTCCCCGGCCTCGATCTGGAGATCGTCGCCGGCGAGCTCTTCGCTTTGCTCGGGCCGAACGGGAGCGGAAAGACGACCCTCTTCCGGATTCTCACCACGCTGATTTCACCGGATGGCGGCTCTGCGAGGGTGGGCGGCAGTGATGTGGTTCGGGAGGCCGCATCCGTTCGCTCCAAGATCGGGGTCGTGTTCCAATCTCCAAGTCTCGACAAAAAACTGACCGCCCGCGAGAACCTCCGGTATGGCGGCGCCCTCCATGGCCTGCACGGTTTCCCGCTGCGCCAAAGGATTGTGGAATTGGCCTCCTCCCTCCGCTTGGAAGAGAAGCTCGACGCGCTTGTCGAGACGCTCTCCGGCGGTCAACAGAGACGGGTGGAAATCGCGAAATGCCTTCTTGCGCGACCGGAGATTCTGCTCCTCGACGAACCTTCCACCGGGCTTGATCCCTCGGCCCGCATGGATCTGTGGGCGCTGATTGGCACCCTCCGTTCCTCGCACGGGATGACGGTCGTCTTCACCAGCCACCTCATGGACGAATCCGCCCGGGCGGATCGTGTCGGCATCATGAACGCCGGGCGTCTGGTCAGCGTGGAAGCTCCGGACGACCTGCTGGCGGCCGCGGGTCCGGAGATCCTGCGGGTGACGACTACCGATGTTCCGGGGGTTGGGAATTTTCTCCGCGCGAAGTGCGGGCTGGACCCGCATTCCCTGGAAGGAGAAACGCGGGTCTCCTCAAGCGAGGCTCATGCCGTCGCCCTTCGGCTCTTGTCGGAGATGCCGGAGGCCATCATCTCAACGACCGTTTCCAGGCCGACTCTGGAAGACGTGTTTCTCTTCAAAACCGGACAACGTCTCAATGAGTGAGGTCAACCCAGGGGCCTGCCCGTGCGCGGTATCGCCCTCCGCAACGATACTCAGTCTCCAAACGGGCGGGACGCCCGTTCCTGCCTTTCCTTTCGATCTCATCCCATGAAAGACACTTATCTTTGGAGACCGGCTGCCGCCCTCTGGCATCGTGATGTGGTGCGCTTCCTCCGCCAGCGGAACCGGATTCTCAGCGCACTGGTGACACCGCTGGTTTTCTGGATGCTGCTCGGAGCGGGGTTCAGCCCCTCATTCCGGCCTGCGGGAGGCGGGGCGATCTCGTACCTCACGTATTTTTTCCCGGGCACGCTTGTCCTCATCATGCTTTTCACCGCGATTTTCTCGACGATTTCCGTGATCGAGGACCGGCGGGAGGGGTTTTTGCAGGGCGTGCTTGTGGCGCCGGTTTCACCCGGGGCGATCGTGCTGGGAAAATTCCTCGGCGGCACGACGCTCGCCGCCGGGCAGGCTTTGCTCTTCTGCGTCTTGGCGCCATTCGCAGGAGTTTCGTTCCCGCTCCATCTTCTGCCCGCGCTGGCCGCTTCATTTTTTTTGGTGGGATTCGGCATGACCGGGCTCGGCTTTCTCGTCGCCTGGCCGATGGATTCCACCCAGGGATTCCATGCGATCATGAACGTGGTCCTGATGCCGATGTGGATGGTTTCCGGCGCGCTCTTTCCCCTGCCTTCCGACCGTTCGGTCGTTGGCTGGCTGGGCGCGTGGAATCCGGTGACCTACGGAGTCTCGGCGATCCGCCAATCTCTCGGCGGTCCCACGGTGACGGGCATGCCTTCACTGGGTCACTCGCTCCTCGTGACATTCGGCTTCTGTGCGGCGGCCTACGCGGTTTCCTTCCTCCTCGTCTCCCGCAGGCGAAACGTTGCGTGAGCGTGCCTCCGGAGCGACGGGGCCTGTCGTGGCAGGGGCTTTCTGTGTCCACGCAGCGCCATTGCATCGGGCTTGGGACGCTGCCGGAAACCTGTGCTGAGTCTTGCTGCGCGGTTCGAGGGAAGCCCGAAATAGAGTCGAGCAGGCCGAAATAGCCCGAAATTGCCGTGTTTATCGGCCTCTGCGGGCCTCGGCTGAGTAAGTCGGCGTGAATGTGCCGATTCGAGGGAAAAAGGCATAAAATCGGCCTTTTATCAAAAGGGCTGTCCATCTGAGTGCGGCAACCCCTACCTGTGGTGTTCTCGCCATGGATGAAGCGTTTTCGGATTGAACTCAAGAGATGCCGGCGCAACACGATGATCGGGTGGCGGCTGTGCAGGGAAGCAGCGCGTTCTTACCTTGGGAGATCCTCGTGGGGAGACCCGCGAGGAAGTCAGCAGAGGTCGTAGTAATGAGCAACAAGCCGGGGGCCGGATGGCCCGTTCAAACAATGAAATCTGGTAACTGCTCAGGGGGCATCCTGAAGCAGGATGCCCCCTGAGAGACGCGGGCGGCACTTGATTGTCATCGCAGGTTGCTTGAACACTACGAAGTGATGGTGCCTGGAGCGAAGGGAGAGCCGGAAAACGCGGGCGTGAGGGCGTCCATGGCGCACGCGGCAT
>JBAYWC010000027.1:0-26832 GCA_041674265.1 Terrimicrobiaceae bacterium | reverse complement strand
TCCAGCCTTCTCGCCTACGGCTCGAAGTCTTCCGCGGCCACGCCCCTGCGCGCGATCCTTCTCCACTTTCCGCGCGGGTCCCGATCACGCTCTCCCCGCGATGATCTCGAAATCGGACTCCCCCGATTCCCCGCTTTTATTGCGACGCGTAACAGAAGCTGCGACCATGCTGAACAACGGGGTCGCGGCACAACGCCGCGCCACCACTGGAATACCGGCCTACTCCCCGCGGCAGGAGCCTTCCCGCATATCACGATCCGGCGAAAAAAATGCAAAATTGCTCCCCTTTCCACATCCGACCGCCGGGTTCTTTGCTGACAATGGGGTATGACCTCCGCGACCTGCAAACCACAATCACCGATGGGCTGAGTCAAGGTCGCCTACTTCTCACTCAACATGCCAGTGCCATGCCCGCCTCGGAGCACTTGTCCCGGTTCACCGGCCCCGGGTCCCTCGGGCGCGTGTGCTGGAGGGGCGGTCGGCCACGACTTCGGAGGCATGCGCCTTTCTGAACGATGTGCGCCTCTGCGTGAGGAATCGCTGAATTCGGGCTTACTCCGCTCTACCCGGTGTCCCGGCAGGCGGGGAAATCCACCGGGCAGAACAAGGGTCAATATCGGTAGTGTTCGGGTTTGTACGGACCTTCGACCGGGACGCCGAGGTATTCGGCCTGGTCCTTGGTGAGCTTGGTGAGCTTGACGCCGATTTTTTCGAGGTGGAGGCGGGCGACTTCCTCGTCGAGCTTCTTGGACAGGCGGTAAACCGTCTTTTTGTATGTGTCCTTGTTCTGCCAGAGGTCGATCTGGGCGAGGGTCTGGTTCGTGAACGAGTTCGACATCACGAAGCTCGGGTGTCCGGTCGCGCAGCCGAGGTTGACGAGGCGGCCTTCGGCGAGCATGTAGATGCTCTTCTTGCTGCCGGGCAGGAAGTAGCGGTCGTATTGCGGCTTGATGGTTTGGAGACGGACGCCCTTGTGCTTCTTGAGCCGGTCCACCTGGATCTCGTTGTCGAAGTGTCCGATGTTGCAGACGATCGCCTGGTCTTTCATGGCGAGCATGTGTTCGAGTGTGATGATGTCCTTGTTGCCGGTGGTCGTGACATAGATGTCGCCGACCCCGAGCGTGCTTTCGATCGTGTTGACCTCGAAGCCTTCCATCGCGGCCTGCAGGGCGTTGATCGGATCGATTTCCGTGACCACGACGCGGGCACCGTAAGCGCGGAGCGAGTGGGCGCTGCCTTTTCCGACATCCCCGTATCCGCAGACGACGGCGACCTTGCCGGCGATCATCACATCGGTTGCGCGCTTGAGCCCGTCGGCCAGCGATTCGCGGCAGCCGTAGAGGTTGTCGAATTTCGACTTGGTGACCGAGTCGTTGACGTTGATCGCGGGGACGAGGAGCTTGCCCTGCTCGGCAATCTGGTAGAGGCGGTGGACGCCGGTGGTCGTCTCTTCGGAGACTCCCTTCCAGGCTTTGGCGACCTTGGTCCAGAAGCCCGGACGTTCCTTGGCGACCCGGCGGAGGAGGGCCTTGATGACCGAAACCTCGTGATTGTCGCTTGCCTGGTAGGCCCACTTGTCGCCTTTTTCGAGTTCGTAGCCTTTGTGGATGAGAAGCGTGACGTCCCCGCCGTCATCGACGACGAGTTGGGGGCCGAGGTTGCCGGGGAAGGTCACCGCTTTCAGGGTCAGCTCCCAGTATTCCTCGAGGCTCTCCCCCTTCCAGGCGAAGACCGGCGTGCCGGTGGCCGCAATTGCGGCCGCGGCATGGTCCTGCGTGGAGAAGATATTGCAGCTCGCCCAGCGGACGGTGGCCCCGAGCGAAACGAGCGTCTCGATGAGCACGGCTGTCTGGATCGTCATGTGAAGCGAGCCGGTGATCCGGACACCTTTCAGCGGCTGCTGCTTCCCGTATTTTTTGCGGAGCGAAACCAGGCCCGGCATCTCGTGCTCGGCGACGCTGATCTCCTTGCGTCCCCACTCGGCGTGCGCCATGTCGGCGACGATGTAATCTTTTCCGTCCGGCGTGGCGGCGGAATATTTGGCGAGGTTGGCGGTGGCGGCGGCGGCCTCGGCAAGGATGGCGGAAGTGCGGGATTTTTCAGGCATAAAAGTTTTCAGTGTTCGGTGTTCGGCGGCTCAGTTTTTTTGCGTTGGAAGTGGCGTGGATTGATGGGTGCCCGGTTTGCGGTCTTCGATGGATTGCCAGAGGCCGCGGAGCATGGCGGAGATCTCTTTGGGTTCGGAGATCAGTCTGTTGAAGGTTTCCTGGGCGATGTGGTCGAGCTTCTTGGCAATGTAGAGTTGTGTGCGAAGTTCGCCGTTCGAACCCAGCGCGATGTTGAGGAAACGCTGGAATTCCAAGGGTGAGTTTCTTTCGCTGCCCTCTGCAATGTTGGATGCACCGAGAGACCCGCCCGTTCAATTTGGTCCTTCAGCGAATATTTCCGGCAGGACTCAAACTCATTGTAAATCGAAACGCTTTGGCGACAGGCCTTCTGCCAAACATCCAATTCCTCAAAAGAGCGGTAAGCCATGACTTTGCTGAAAACCGAATCACTGGAAACTGAACCACTTATTTGACACTCCTCTTCAGCGCCGCGGCTTTGTCGGTGCGCTCCCAGGTGATGTAGGGGTCGTCCTTGCCGAAGTGCCCGTAGTTTGTGGTTCTCGAGTAGATCGGGCGGAGGAGGTTGAGCTGCTTCACGATGTCGGCCGGCTTGAAGCCGAACACCGAGGTCACGGCCCGCTCGATTTTCTCCTCGTCCACCTTGTGTGTTCCAAAGGTGTCGATGTGGATGCTGACAGGATTCGGGTGCCCGATCGCGTAGGCGAACTGGACTTCGCAGCGGTCGGCGAAGCCGGCGGCGACGACGTTCTTGGCCACGTAGCGCCCCATGTAGGCGGCGCTGCGATCGACTTTCGAGGGGTCTTTTCCGGAGAATGCCCCCCCGCCATGACGTCCCATCCCGCCGTAGGTATCCACGATGATCTTGCGCCCGGTGAGACCGGAGTCGCCCTGCGGGCCGCCGACGACGAACCGCCCGGTCGGGTTGATGAGGAATTCGGTCGTGGCATCGAGGAAATCCTTCGGGATCACTTTGCGGATGACATTGCTGATGAGGAACCGGCGGATCTCCTCGTTTTTCACATCATCGGTATGTTGGGTCGAGATGACGACGTTGGTCACCCGCACCGGACGGTCGCCCTGGTAAAGGACCGAAACCTGGCTCTTCGCGTCGGGCCGGAGCCACTTCACCTTGCCGCTCTTGCGGATGCGGGTCAACTCGCGTCCGAGGCGGTGGGCGAACATGATCGGGGCCGGCATGAGTTCCGGCGTTTCGTTGCAGGCGTAGCCGAACATGAGGCCCTGGTCTCCCGCGCCCTGTTCCCCGGTGCCTTTGCCGTCGGCGGCCTTCGCATCGACGCCCTGGGCGATGTCCGGACTCTGGCTGGTGAGCAGGTTGTGGATGAAGACGCGGTCCGCATGGAACACATCGTCATCGTTGACGTATCCGATTTCGCGGATGGCGTCGCGGACGATCTGGCCGATGTTGAGCGCGGAGTCGAGCGAGGCGCCCTTCAGGCGCGGCACGGTGATCTCGCCTCCCACGACGACGATGTTGCTTTTGACAAATGTTTCGCAGGCCACCCGGCTCGTGCGGTCGAGGGTCAGGCAGGCGTCGAGGACCGCGTCGGAAATCGTGTCGCAAACTTTGTCGGGGTGGCCTTCGCCAACGGATTCGGAGGAAAAAATATAACGGCGTGACATGGGATGGATGGGTTGAGGTTGGTCTTTACGTATTGAGATATTGCAATATATTCATGGGTTGAATGGCGTCAATGGTAAATTCTCTGCGGGTGCTGTCCGATCCCACACGATTGCGGCTGATGCTGCTGCTTGTCGAGGAGGAACTGACCGTGGCGGAATTGCAGGAAATCCTGGGAATGCCCCAGCCCCGGATCTCGGCGAGCCTCGGGCAGTTGAAGCGCGAGGGTCTCGCCGCCGACCGCCGGGTCGGGAAGAATATTTTCTACTCGGCGAAGGAAGAGGCCGGCACGATGGTGGGAACGATCCTCCAGAGCGCGCGGACCGGACTGCGCGAGGCCGGGCGGGATCAGAGCGCGCTGGCCCTGGCGATGCGGAAACGCAAGGACCACGCCGCCGAATATTTCAACAAGCTGGCCGGGCGGTTCGGGCGGGTCTACGTGCCCGGCCGTTCCTGGGAGGCGCTTTCCCATGCGCTCCTCGGACTTTTACCCCCGATGGTGGTCGCGGACATGGGGGCGGGGGAGGGGACGCTGGCGCAGTTGCTGGCACGCACGGCGAAAAAAGTGATCGCGGTGGACAACTCGGAGAAGATGGTCGAGTTCGGAGCCGCGCTGGCGCGCGAGCACGGTTTCCGGAATTTGGAATACCGGCTCGGGGATGTGGAGGAGCCACCGCTGGAACCGCGATCCGTGGATCTCGTGCTGTTCAGCCAGGTTCTCCACCATGTGCCGAATCCTCTGCGGGCACTTGCGGCTGCGAACAAGGCGTTGAAGCCGGGAGGGCGGATCGTGATCCTCGACCTCGCCAGCCACCATTTCGAGCAGGCCCGCGAACTCTATGCCCACGTTTGGCTCGGCTTCGCCGAAATCGATCTCCACCAGATGTTCAAAAAAGCCGGGTTTTCAAAAATCCAATCCTCGATCGTCTCCCGGGAATCCGAGGCCCCGCATTTTCAGACGCTGCTCGCCACGGCGGAGAAGTAGCGGGGATTTCTCTTCCGGAATCTCCTGTAAATCTTCTCCCCAACGCCCTATAGTCCGGCCTTCCGATGCCCCTGATCTTCGACACGCACATTGCCGAGATCGAGGAAATCCGCCCGTATCAGGACACCGGGAAATATCAGGTCATTTTCAAAGGCCCCGCCCGCCCCATCGGGCCGATCACCTCCGGCGAATTGAAGTATCGTTCCAGGGACCGACCTATGTTCAGAGTGAAAAGTTGCCCGCAGCCAAAACGCTTGAGGATGTGCTGACGCTCTGGAGGAAGTAAGACGATCAATGCCTGGTTGCGTCGTTTTTAGAAAATAACTCATGAAGAACTTGGACGCCTTCAAGCAGCACGGCGACATCATCTGGAATATCGCCAATCTCCTGACTATAGAAAGGCCTATTCCCAATGGCGTCCACCCGCACCAAATTTGACAAAAAACGGCGTTTCGCCAGCGTTCTTCCTACCGGGGAAGTGCTGGAGCGGCTCGCGGTTGCGGTGCGTTCTGGCGGGAATCCCGGCCACAAGCGGGATCCGGGGGACTTCGGGCTCACGCCCCCATCGCTTCCCCGGGATGACAAGTCTCTCTGCGACGAAGCGCGCATTTTCGAACGGGCGGAGGCGGTCAGGCTGTTACGGGCGGGAGTCAGGCGGGGCATGATCAGCCCTTGGGATGGCAACGGTTATCCAAAACATATCTGGTCGATGACCGAAGAGGGCATCCCGCTGGAAGCCATCCTGGAGAATGCGGGGGACGGCGCCTGCCATGGCTATCCGCTTGAGGCGAACGACGACTTTCGCGCCTGGGTGATAACCCGATGGAATCAAGCCCATGAATGAATCCCTGAAGATCGAATGCGGCGAATGGTGGGGTTCGTCGAATGGCGAGAAGGACATCTCCCAAGTCTGTCGTGCCCCGATCGGGATCACCGTGGGGGAAGACTGCCTCACGCGGCTGGAGGATTCGTGGGGGAATACGGTGCGCAAGCGCATGCACGTAAGTGCCTACACGTTGGCGGAGTGGTTTGCCGGGAATTGGTGGCGGCTACGGTGGGAACCCGAGACACCTGCACCACCTTGGTCAACAAGGGGGAGATGGACCGGGGCGCTCTTATGTGGACCGGCTGATTTGTTTTCCTGACTTCCTCCCGCGGACCATGGCAAGCACTCATAAGCACACGGAAGCCCGGCTGGAAGACGCGATTATTGATCATCTGACTGCGCAGGGAGGTTATGTTTTCTTGGATTACCGCGAAGGCGCGGCAAAGGATCGTTACGACAAGGCGCGGGCGCTCGATCCGGCGTTGGTGCTTGGGTTTATCCAGCAGACGCAACCCAGGTTCTGGCAGGGCCTGGAGGTCATCCTCACGGACGAGGGCATCAAGAAGATCACCAAGGAGACGATGGTTTTCCCGCGCTATCACCAGCTCGACTCCGTGCGCCGGATCGTGGCGCACACGCGGCAGCACGGGCCGGGGCGGAATTGCCTCGTGCAGCCTCGGCGGGTTCCGGAAAATCCAACTCCATCGCGTGGCTGGCGCACCGGCTCTCGTCTCTGCACGACGATGCGGACAAAAAGATTGGCATCTGGAGCGGGAGGAATGTTGAATGGGCGGCGCCATGAAACACCCCCACTTTTCACCGGTTTTGGTCCTCTTGGCGGCCTGTAGTGCAGCGCTTGCCGCGCCATCCATCGATCCCCGCGTCCCCGAGCCGCTTCGTGCCTGGGAGGGCTGGGTTCTCTGGGGCCAGGACAACCGGGATTGTCCGTCGCCCTACAACAATGCCGCGAAGCACTTCTGCCTCTGGCCCTCGCGCCTGGCCCTGGATGTCAGCGCGTCCGGCGCGCGCTTCGATTATTCCCTGACGGTCTTCAAGGAGTCCTGGGTGCCGCTTCCCGGAAGCGGGGACCACTGGCCGCAGAACGTGAAGTCCAACGGAGCGTTGGTGCCGGTCGTCGAACACGACGGACATCCTGCCGTGAAGCTGCCTGCGGGCGCGCACCGGCTGGAGGGAGGATTCTCCTGGAAGAAAATCCCCCAAAAGATCCCGTTGCCGGTCTCGATCGGGATGGTCGCCCTCACGCTCGATGGCAAACCGGTGGAAAATCCGCTCTGGGATGCCTCCGGGCAGCTCTGGCTCGAGCGCAATGCCTCGAGCGGCGAGGCCGACAAGGCTTTCCTTTCCGTGAAACTCTTTGCCGAACTCGCGGACGGGATTCCGCTCTGGCTGCGCGGCGAGGTCGAGTTGATCGTTTCCGGGAAAAGCCGCGAGGAGGCGCTCGGGGCCGTGCTCCCCGGAGGCTGGAAGCTGGCCTCACTCGAAGGCCCGCTGCCGGTGGCCGTGAATGAGGACGGGCGGATGAAGGCCCAGGTGCGGCCCGGCAAATGGACGATCAGCTTCTCGGCCTTCCGTCTCGACAACCCGAAAGAATTCGGTTTCACGCCCGGCCTGAAACCGGCCGCGCCGGACGAGTTGATCGCGTTCCGTTCGCAGCCGGATTTTCGCATGGCCGAGATCACCGGAAGCCCGCCGGTGGATATTTCGCAGATCGCATTTCCGGAACAATGGCGCGAACTCCCGGTTTACCGCTGGGATACGGCGACCCCGTTCCGCATCGAGGAGCGGATGCGCGGCATGGGGCTCCAGAGGCCGGCGGGGTTGGACATCGCCCGCGAGTGGTGGCTCGACGAAAATGGCGGGGCCTTCACGTTCCGGGACCGGCTGACCGGGCAGATGCAGGAAATCTGGAGGCTCGATGTCACAACCGGCCAGGACCTTGGTTCGGTGCGCAGCGATGGCACCGGACAGCTCATCACCCGGAGCCCGGTGAATGGCGCGCCAGGGGTCGAAATCCGCACCCGCGCCGTCAACCTCGAGGCGAACGGCCGCATGGACCGGACGCGCAAGATCTCCGCGAGCGGATGGCAGACCGGCGCCGATGCGCTTCGCGTGACCCTGAATCTCCCGCCCGGATGGCGGCTTTTCGCGCTCTTCGGCGCGGACTGGGTGCAGGGGGACTGGCTGACTTCCTGGACATTGCTCGATCTTTTTCTGCTTCTCATTTTTTCGCTGGCGGTGGGCAAGCTGTGGGGCTGGCGGATGGCCGCCCTGGCCTTCATGGCCTTCGGGCTCGCCTACCATGAACCCGGTGCCCCGCGCTATGTCTGGCTTTGGCTGCTGGTCCCGCTGGCATTGCTCCGTGTCGTCCGGGAAGGCTGGGGCCGGCGGATCGTCCTCGCCGGAAAATGGCTGCTCCTCGCCGCCTTCATCCTCATCGTCGTTCCGTTCGCCTCGCGCCAGATCCAGCAGGCGATCTACCCGCAGATGGAGAAGCCGGGTGGAGGGCCGATTCCGGTTTACCCGACTTTTGCCGCATCCGCTGATTTCGCATCATCCGCGCCGAAACTTCGTCCCGAATCATCGGACATGCTCGTGACCAAGGAATATCGTGTTCCTCCGGGTTTTGTGCCTGGGAACGCTTCTGTTCCTGCGGGCAGATCTTCTGATGGGGGCGCGCCTCGTTCGGAGGCCAAAGGCTTTTTGGAATCCAATGGAGTTGCATTTCCTCCGGGCACCAGCGCCAATTACATTCCCAATGGCAGCAAGCTCATCGTCCGGAATACCCAAGCCAACCTCGATTTGATCGACAATCTCACGGAAAATGCCTATTCCGCTCCCCCGGATACCAGCAACCTCAAATACGACACGAAGGCCCGGATCCAGACCGGTCCCGGGGTTCCGGACTGGACATGGCGGAGCGTGTCCTTCGGTTGGAACGGTCCGGTGACGGCGGCGCAGGAAGTCCGCCCTGTCATGGTGCCGATTGGCGTGGAGCGGCTGCTCGCGGTCCTGCGTGTGGCGCTGGTTCTCGGCCTTGCGGGGCTGTTGTTGCGGGGGAGACGGGCGGTTCCCGGAGTTTCCGCCGTGCTGCTCGCGCTTTTATTTTTTCTTCCCACGGCGAATGCGCAGATGCCGGATGAGCAACTTCTCAAGACCCTGCGCGCTCGGCTCCTGGAGAAGCCGGATGCGTATCCGAATGCGGCCGCGATTCCGCGGGCCACGCTGCGGCTCACGGGGAACCGGATGGAGATGGACGTCGAGATCGACGCGGCGATCGCTGTCGCCGTGCCGCTCCCCGGACGTCTGCCCGCCTGGTCGCCGGTTTCCGTTTTGCTCGATGGAAAGCCCGCGGGTGCATTGCGGCGTGAGGACGGATACCTTTGGATTCCCGTGCCCCAGGGCGTGCATCAGGTGAAGGTGACCGGTTTGCTGCCGGATGTTTCGGATTGGGAATGGACGTTTCTTCTCAAGCCGCGGACGGTGGGCGTCGAGGCGCCGGAGTGGACGGTCAACGGCATTTCCGCCGACGGGGTGCCGGACCAGCAGGTGTTCTTCACCAAGATTTTGAAGACCACTCCCGGCGAGGCCGCCTACGACCGGCAGGATTTCTCGACACTCGCCTCGGTCGAACGCCGGATCGAGCTCGGCCTGGTCTGGCAGGTGCGCACAACCGTGACGCGGCTTTCGCCCGGCGGCAAGGCGATTGCGTTGCGCATTCCGCTCATCGAGGGCGAAAACGTGCTTTCTTCCAACGCGCAGATCAAGGACGGGCGCATCGAAGTCCGGCTCGGCGCGCAGCAGGATGCGTTCATATGGGAGAGCGAGTTGAGTCCCGCCGCGTCGTTGTCGCTTGCCGCGGGCGCGTCGGATTCCTGGGTGGAAGTCTGGCGGTTGGTCGCTTCGCCGGTTTGGGATGTCTCCCTATCCGGGCTCGCGCCCGTCTTCGAGCCGGAAAATCCCGACCTCGTTCCGGTGTGGCACCCGTGGCCGGGCGAGGGCGTGAAGCTGGGGATCAGTCGTCCGGAGGCGATCCCGGGGGCCACGGTCACCGTGGAAAAAGCCACGCACGAGGTGACGCCCGGCATGCGGCAAATGACCTCGGTGTTGGGCTTGGATCTTCGCTGCAGCTTGGGAGAGGATTTTTCGATCACGCTGCCCGGCGCGGCGGAGGTCTCTTCTCTTGTGCTCAACGGGGCCGCCATTCCTGTGCGGATGGATTCGCGCAACCTGATCGTCCCGCTTCGTCCGGGCGAACAATCCGTCCGAGTCGAATGGAAAACCAACGTGCCGCTGGGGCTCCGCTCGTTGGTCGGGGAGGTCAGGCTTCCGGTCGGCGGCGCGAATATCAACACGGTGGTCCATGTCCCCGACAGCCGCTGGGTTCTTTGGGCCGATGGACCCCTGCGCGGACCGGCGGTGCGGTTCTGGACCGTTCTGGCCTGTTCGCTCATTGCGGCATGGATGCTCGGACGGCTCGCTTCATCGCCATTGCGTGCCGCCGAATGGATGCTGCTCGGAATCGGGTTGACCCAGGTCCCGCTGCCCGCGGCATTGCTCGTGGTGGGATGGTTGTTTTATCTCTCCTGGCGCGGCAGCGAATCGTTCCTCCGCCTGCCGGCCTGGGGATTCAACCTTCTCCAGGCCGTGCTCATCGCGTTGACCGCGATGTCCCTGTCGGTTTTCGTGGCGGTGGTCGCCGAGGGACTGCTTGGAAATCCCGAGATGTTCATCGCGGGCAACGGATCGACCCGCAGTGCGTTGCGGTGGTACCAGGCCCGGTGCGGGGAGATCCTCCCCCAGCCGGGGTGCCTTTCGGTTTCGATCTGGTGGTTCCGGCTCCTCATGCTCGCCTGGGCGCTCTGGCTGGCGGCTTCGCTGCTCCGCTGGCTGCGACTGGCCTGGGTGCGCTTCAGCACGGGCGGATGCTTCCGGAGAGGAACAAAGAAAATGCCCCCGGTGCCGCCACCGCTTGATCCGACGGCATAGAGGAAATAAATGGGCGCTGGCGGCGCAGCGCCCTCCATGGCGGTGGAGGCCCGAGGGTTTTTGGAGGGATGGTCCGCGATTCCCCATTTCGAATTCGCGCCGCAGGCGCGCGATCTACTGCATCTCTTTTTCCATCCGCTCGCTGAGCCATTGCTTGATCATGCTCTGGTAGTTCAGGTAGCGGGAACGGGCGAGGCGTTTGATGCGCGCGAGCATCCGGGGATCGAAGCGGAGGGTGATCGTGGTGGAATCCCGGTTGTCGGTTTTGAGGACCGAGCCGTTCATCAGCCGGGGCTCCAGGGCGGTCTGTTTCCAGAACTCCATTTCTTCCTGCTCGTTGAAAAACACCGGCAGATCCTTCCATTTCGTCAAAACATTCATGATCAGTTGGCCTCGGAATTTTTCCTGTCGTAAAACGTCTCCTCCTCGGGAGTCATCAGGCGCGAGAAGATCACCCGGTAGCGCTTTCCGTCCGTCCAGAAGACCGAAAAAATCGCGCGGTTCGAGATCGACCTGCCGAGGATGAAATACCTGGCTTCGCGGCCTTCGACCTCATCGATCTCGGGCATGATCCGGATACTGAAGGGATCCTCGAACGTCTCCTCGATTTCCTTCAGGGAAATCTCATTCGGAACGAACGAATTTTCTGTCCAGTCAAATTCCATCACTCGCCTTTCGCCGGTTGAATCAACTCGATTTCGTATCCCTCCGGGGCACCGATAAAAGCGATGGCCGATCCGCTGGAGGCCCTGTGGGGGCCATCGCTGAGCGGATATCCGAGCGAGGCGGCATGTCGGGCGAAGGCGTCCAGATCTTCGACCTCGAATGCAAGGTGTGTGAGATCCGGGCCGACCAGGACAGGCCCGCTCTCATCGAATTTGCAAATTTCAATCAACTCCTCGCTGCCGGGTGCCTTCAAGAAAACCAATTGGGAACCCCGCCCGCTGGTGCTTCTCCGCACCTCTTCGAGGCCAAGAACGTCTTCATAGAACGAAATGGTTTTTTCCAAGTCAGAGACCCGGTATCGGGTGTGGAGGAGCTTTTTGACCATTTCAAAAACCTTAACCAGCATGGCGCGGCAGTGAAAGAGGAAAATCTCGCCCGTCGCGTAACGGGCGCCTCGCCGAAAGGTGGAGAGTCCAAGGGGGAACGGGCGTCCTGCCCGTTTGGAGTCGGGAATTCGAATCGGAGGGTTGCGCCGCAGGCGGACGCCCATGCTCTCCGTCCAGACCTGCGGGCTTGCAACTTCCGGGCATGCGGTCGAAAAAGATCGCGAGGGGGGGATCCCCGTGGACGAAGCGCATTGTTTTGGGTTTGCCCTGCGATCCGCCTCCGGCGCGGCCTTGACGGAGTTCGATCTGCGGGTAATCTCCCTACAGCGCGCCGACAGTTGCCCTCAGCGGGATCTGTCTGACCTGCGCTGTTATGAACGAAATCTGGATCAAAGGATTGAAAGTGCGCTCGCTGGTGGGGGTCGTGGAGGACGAGCGTCAACAGGAACAGGAGCTTCAGGTCGATCTCTGTATCTGCCCCTCCTCGCCGTTCGCCTATATGAACGACGACATCGCGCGGACGATCGACTACGATGCGGTGGCCCGCGGTGTCCGGGAACTTGTCGGGGAGCATCCGCGTCATTTGATTGAAACTCTGGCCGCCGATGTCGCCCGGTTGCTCGTTGACGAATTCCACGCGGTGTCCGTCACGGTCGAGGTCCGGAAATTCGTCCTGCCGGAGACCGACTACGTCGCCGCGCGCTGCCGGTTGGAACGCTGAGCCTCAGTCCGCGTGCGGGCCCCCGTAGTGGGAGGAGATCCAGTCCTGGTAGGAGCCATCCATCACCGCTTTCCACCAGGCCTCGTTTTCCAGATACCACCGGACGGTTTTTTTCAGTCCGGAGGCGAGGGATTCCCGCGGTTCGTACCCGAGTTCGCGACGGGCTTTTTCCGCGTTGATCGCATACCGTCTGTCGTGCCCCGGACGGTCGGCGACATGGGCGACCAGGGCAAGAGGGTCGCGGCCCATGGCCGCGGGGCACTCCGGGAATCTTCCGGCCAGTTCCGGATTCGAGCCGAACTCCGCCACGATCAACCCGCAGAGTGTCCGGATGATCTCGATGTTCGCGCGTTCGTTGTTGCCTCCGATGTTGTAAACCGAGCCGGGAACGCCCTTTTGAATGGCGAGTTCCACTCCCCGGCAATGGTCGGTGACATAGAGCCAGTCCCGGACGTTCATCCCGTCCCCATAAACCGGCAGGGAGCGCCCGCGAAGAATGTTCACCAGCATCAGCGGGATCAGTTTTTCCGGAAAATGGTACGGGCCGTAGTTGTTCGAACAATTCGTCAGGGTGACCGGCAGTCCATAGGTGTGATGCCAGGCCCGGACAAGGTGGTCGCTGGCGGCCTTGCTTGCGGCGTAGGGCGAGTTCGGCGCATAGGGGGTGGTCTCTTCAAAGGCGGGGTCTTCCGGTCCAAGCGATCCATAAACCTCGTCGGTCGAGACGTGGTGAAAGCGGAAGTCCGACGCCCCGGCGGCAACATGCCCGCGCGCCGCCTCCAGCAGCCGGAGCGTTCCTGTCACATTGGTGTCCAAAAATGCCTGCGGGGAATGGATCGAGCGGTCGACATGGCTTTCCGCGGCAAAATGCGCCAGCACGGAAATGCCATTTTCCCGGAGAAGCTTCGAGACGAGTTCCCCGTCCCGGATGTCCCCATGCACGAAATGGAACGTTCCATCGTCCCGGGGGAGGCTGGACCGGTTTCCGGCATAGGTCAGGGCGTCGAGCACGACGATCCGGTCGCCGGGATGCGCATCGCGCCAGTGGTGGACAAAGTTGGATCCGATAAATCCGGCTCCGCCGGTGACCAGAAGATTCATGGAATGCAATCTGCACTATCCGCACCGGTTTCGGCACGCGCAAAATCCGCAAACATTGGGCGCCTCTGCGAGAGTTGCACTCGAGGTTTGAGGCGAGGAACATATTTTTGGCATGGGCTCTGGAGCCGGTGAGGGGCGGAAAGGATTGGCGCAAGTGGCGTTGAGCCCTGGACTGGGCAGGGCGAGGCATGGAGTGTTTTGGCAGGCGGGCGCGGGCGATGAGAAGCAAGAGTTTTTCCCGCTCCGCGGCGCATTGTAATGGGGATCAGTCCTCCACGGGAGGCTCGTTCTTCGGGTAGCTGCCGAGGACTTTGACCGCGCGGCAATTTTTTGAAAGTTCGCGGAAGAGGTCGGCCAGTTGGAGTTCCTTCGTGTGGCCGTCGGCCTCGAGGAAGAAAAAGATGTCGTTGCTGCCCTTCATGGCGGGGCGGCTGGCAAAGTGGTTGAGGTTGATCCCGAGTTCCTTGAAGGGTCCGAGGGCGGAGACGAGCGCGCCCGGCTTGTCCTCGATCCGGAGCATGAGCATCGTCTGGTCATGTCCGGAAGGGGCGTTCGGCTGCCGTCCCAGGACAAGATACCGGGCCGCCGAGCGCGCGTCCTCGGAAGCGGGGTCCGGGATGATCTCGGCGCAGACGGAGACCTCGCTTTCCGCCAGCGCATCGAGGGTCTGGTTGACGAGTCCATACGCGGGATCTTCGAGCGGCACAACGCCGCAGTCCGCGCGGTCGCCGGCCACTTCCCCGAACACTCCCGCGATTTCCGCGGAGAACGTGTAGCGGACGCTCGAACCGAATTTTCCCAATGCGGCCTGGTAGGAGGAACTGCCGATCGGTCCGACACAGGCGATCGCGACGTCTTTTTCGACGGCGAGCGCGGCGGACATGATTTCGCGGTAAATCGCGCGGATGGCCTCGGGGCGCAACGGCCCCTCGCTGCGGTCGATCAGGCTTCGCAGCAGCTTGATTTCGCGGTCCGGGGAATAGATCGGAAGACTTTCCCGGCTTTTGATCACCCCGATTTTCTGGGCGACCAGCGTCCGTTCGTTGAGGAGTCTCAACAACTCCCCGTCCAGGGCGTCGATTCTTTCCCGCAGTTCGATCAACCCGCTCATTCCGATTCCTCGTTTCCGTCTTCCGCGGGGATTTCGGAAGGCTCCCCGGCGGACTCGGCCGCTTCCAGCGCTTTTTCGACCGCTTTTTCGGTTTCCAGTGCCTGTGGCGCAGGCACATCGCCCAGTGGAAGTTCGGGTGGTCTTTCCTCGGGCGGCGGAGTGGCCGTCGGGAGCGGGACGCGGCGGAGTTCGCCGGCATTCGGCAACTCATCGAGGTCCCTGAGGCCGAAATGCTCCATGAAATATTGGGTGGTCTCGTAGAGGAGCGGGCGTCCGGGAACCTCGGCGCGCCCGGCGATCCGCACCAGGCCGCGGTCGAGGAGAGTCTGCATCACGCCGTCCACCGCCACCCCCCGGACCGCTTCCAGGTCCGCGCGGGTGATCGGCTGGCGGTAGGCGATGATGGCGAGCGTCTCCAGCGCCGGCGCACTGAGCCGCGCGGAACGGTTCTCGGGGAAAAGCTGCCGCAGCCAGGGCGCAAAATCCGCGCGCGTCACGAGCTGCCATCCGGCCGCGCTCTCGCGAACCTCGAACGCCCGCCCGGTCTCCTGGTATTCCGCCTCGAGCTGCCGGATCGCCTCCGCGATCTCGTCCTGCTTCACCTTGGCGAAGCAGGCCACGAGGGGGTTTTCTTTGGCCCCGTCGGCGGCCCCCTTGAAGATGGTGGCCAGCTCCTTGAAAGCGACGGGCTTTTGCGAGGCGAAGAGGATGGCTTCGACGATGCGGGGAAGTGGGAAGGGTGTTTTTTCTTCGCTCATGCTCTTGAAAACAAAGGGGTGGTGTTCTCGGCGCGATCGATCCAAATCTCGCCAAAATGGGCATCCTGGCGGACGCAGAGTTGCTTCATGCGGATCAGCTCGAGCATCGCAAGGAACGTGACGACGATCTCCGCCCGGCTGGCCACGTCGGCAAAAAGTTCCTCGAACCGCATCGCGACCCCACTGGACGTGACTTTCATGAGATAGTCGATCTTTTCGGACACCGTGTAATTTTCCTCGAAAATTTCGCGGAGGTCTTCCGGCTGCTTTTCGAGGCGTTTGAGGATTTTTTGAAAGGCATGGATGAGATCGAAGATCCCGACTTCCTCGACGAGCAGGTTCTCGGCGGGCGCGAGGTCCGGCACGACCGGAACCCGCGGGAACAGGTTTTCCTGGAGGGCTTCCTTGTCGCGGAGCCGGGCGGCGGCTTCTTTGAATTTTTTGTATTCGATGAGCTGCCGGATGAGTTCCCAGCGCGGATCATCTTCCTCGGCATCCTCCTCGGCCATCTGCTGGTCCACGGGGAGAAGCGTCCGGCTCTTGATGTAGAGCAGGTTGGCCGCCATGACGATGAACTCGCCGGCGAGCTCGATGTTGAGCACATGGAACGCCTCCATGTAGCTGAGATACTGCTTCGTGATGCGCCCGATCGAAACGTCGTAAACATCCACCTCATCGCGCTTGATGAGATAGAGCAACAGATCGAGCGGCCCCTCGAAGACGTCGAGTTTGACCTTGTAATCTTCCACCGGGCTTCAGCGCCGCTTGAATCCCCGCTTGGCGGCTTCGCGCTCGAGCTGGGTCAGGTGTTTCTTGTGGTCTTTCCGGCGGGTTTTCCGTTTGCTGAGCTGCCCGGAAAGCTTGTGAATGACCTTGTCGATGGCCGTGTAAAGATCGGACTCGGCATCCTCGCAGAAAACGTCCGGACCGGGGAGCCCGAGGTGGACCTTCACCACGAATGGTTTCTTTTTGTTCTGGTCGTGAAGGAGAACGACGTGAGCGGCCAGGATCTGCTCGCCGTGTTCCTCCAAGTGCGTGATTTTTTCGGCGATGAACGCGTGAATCGCTCCCGTCAGGGCGATATTGCGGGGACTCAGGTGGATTTGCATAAATGGAATTTGGCGCGGAGCGGGGCCGCGTGCCAGCAAAAAGCGGCGGTCCGCCTCAACCGGCCAAAATCAACCGGAGCCCGCCGGCCAGTGAAAACGCGATCACCAACCACTCAAAAACCTGCTGGGTGATCTTTCCGAGAAAAGAAACCGGCCGGTCACCACCCCCGCGGCAATGCCCGGGACGAGGAGAAGATTCAGCCAAAGCGAGGAGGGGTTGATCAATCCCAGCGATGCGCTGAAGGGAACCTTGATCACGTTCACGATGAAGAAAAACCACGCCGCCGCGCCGACGAATTCATACTTCGGCAACCGGCAGGCCATCAGCAAAACCGCCGCCATGCCGATGCCGCCGAATCCGGTCTTGCTCAGTCCGATGCAGGCCGCCGCCCCATACGCGCCTATCCATTGCCAAGGAGAATCCAGCATCGCAAAACCCTGTCGCACGATCCGCCGGCTTGTGAAAAGCCATATTTCTTGACGGCTCCTCAGCGTTTCGGGCGCTTGGGCGGGGGGGGTGGGGACCCCTGCGGGCTGAACCTCGGGATGATTTTCGGACGCCAGGCCGGCTCTCCCACGGTTCCTGTGGAAATATATTCTAGGAGTTTGCTGACCGGGTAGAAGACGAGGCCCGGAATCCCCTTGGCATTGATCCGCATGCTCATGTCGAGGCGGCTCGTCATGAAGTGGATGTCGCCCGCGCCGAACATGCTGAAGCCCGCTCCCTGGATCACCAGGTTTTTGGTGTTGATGATTTCATTCGCGGCCGTGAAGTCGGCGGTTGCCACGCGCGCCGTCTGGTACCCCACGCCGGGCAGGACCGTTCCCAGGATTTCGGAGAATGGCCCGAGAATCGGAATGGCGAAGACATTCCCGTCCTCGACGCGGATGCTTCCCGAGCCGCGCATGAGGTTTTCTTCACCCATCCGGGCCTGGAATTTGAAGCGTCCGCTCATGACGCCCTTGGAATCATCATAGTCAAAATAGAGCTTGGTGAGCCGCGCAAAATTCACGCGGTTGAGCTTCACGTCCGCGCCGAATGTCGGATCTTTGGGGTCGATCGAGACGATGGCCTCGAGCGCCACGTCCCCTCCCATGAGCGCGGCCTTGCGGACATCGGCGTTGACTTTTGCGCCCACGACATCCACCAGCGCGGAAGTCCTGCCGAACCGCAACGTCCGGCCGAGGAGGTCGTAATCGAGCCCCTCGGCGGACTCGATGCGGATCGCGAGGTTGTTTTTTGCGGGATCTTTGAGGTGGACCTTGCCCTCGACGGTGGCCGAAGGCGGCGCCCGGAACCGGTAGGGTTTCACCGCCTCCGCGATTTTTGGATCGATCCACATCAGGACATCGACGGGAACGAGGGTCGAGCGGATGCCGTCGAGCCTCGCCTCCTGGAGCCCGACATCGTAGGCAAACGAGCCCGAGCCGCGCCCGTCGCCGGTCTTGATCAAAAAATCGCGGTAGGTGACGCACCGGTCGCCGATTTCAAAATCCGACTCGGCGCTGTCCAGCCATGCTCCCCGCATGGCCGTACGCCCGAGCTTGAGATGACCTTTGCCGCGAATATTGGCGAAATCGGGCTTGGTGCCATGGAGCGCGACTGTGATATCCGGGAGGTCGTCGAATTCCATCTTGGAGAGAAACGCGCGGGTCTTCGGATCGAAGAGCGACAAAAGCGAGTTCGGGGTGATCGAATTCCGGGCATTGAGCCGGAAATCCCCGGGGGCCATCCAGATTTGGCCGGCGAAGTTCCCGCGCCCGACCGACACCTTCACATCGCGCGCATACAAAACCCCGTTTTTCCATGCGAAGTGGCATCCGGCATCGCGGAATTCCGCGCCCTTGAACGTCACGGCAGGGGCCAGGGCCATGCCGGTAACACGGATCTCCGGTTTGGCGGTACCGTTCTCGACCACGACGCGCGCCTCCACGTGGGGCGGTTTGGAAAAAACCAGCGCGCGCGCCGCCTCATTTTTGTCGGCCAGCATTCGCAGCAGGGGGGCCGGATCGAGGGTCGAGAGCACGGCCCCATCCACTGTCCCATCGCGTTCGGACCACTCGACGGAGGCTTCCAGTTCGCCCCGCTCATCCCGCAAAAAAAACCGCGGAACCCGCAGGTTGCCATCCGAGAATCGGCCGTGGACCTCGGCCTCCCCGAGCCGCCAGCCTTTTCCGAGGATCCTCCCTGCGTGAAGGGAAAAACTGTCGATCCGCAGCGAATCCTGTTTGGCGAAATCCGCTTCCAAGGAGGCATGGAGCGTGGGCGGTCCGTCGGGGAAGCTCAACGCCGCCAGCGCGCGAAGCACCTTCCCGACAAGCTCCGGATCGGGGCCTGCGCGGGAATTCTCCGGCTTCCCGGATTTGAGGCTGAACGCGGATGGGTTGAGAAAAAGCCCGGAGAGTTCCACCCGGATTCCCTCGACAAGGCCCTCGAAGCGGCTCAGGCGAAGCCGGTCTCCCAGGCGGTTAATTTCTGCCGAGACGTCTTCCAGATCCAGGCGCGAGTCCGGTTTCCCGCTCCCCACCGGGATCGAAACGCCGGCATCCTGCAGGGAAAATTTGTCGACCACGATGCGGCCGTTCATGAGCTCGCTCAGGTTGAGCGAGAGCGCGATGTCGCTGATCCTGGCAATCAGGCGTCCGTCCAGATCACGGTCGTGAACGGTGATATCCCGCGCAAGAAGCCCCGCAAACGGATCGACCGCCAGCCGGCCGATCGAGACTTCGATGGCCTTCGTGCCGAGCGAGCGGGCAAGCGCTTCCTTCGCGCCGAACCCAATCCCCGCCTCGCGCAAATACAGTGCCGCCGCGGGAATCCCGACAAAGACCATCACCAGCACGAGGCGCCCGGCATTCTTCCACAAAAAATGAACGACGGGACGGACTTTCATCGCGCGGGGAAACGTCTTCCGGCTAATCCTGCCAGAGGAGGGGAGGGGAGGCATTCGTGCCGAAATTGTCGGCCTGGAACCGGGGCGTGGCGGTGATCGTCCGATCCCAATTCCAAAGCATTTGATCCGCCGAGGGATAGCCGAATGCCCGGGCCATCGCCTCGGGGGAACCGAAGCCGCCAAGTTTGGCGACTTTGTCCAGCGCCCGCTTGTCATTTTTTGGGGCGGCCGCATACATCCGGCCCAAGTCGGTCTCCCGGATTTCCCGATAGGCCGGCTGGCTCGCGTAGTCGGTATTCGGGACAAAGGGAGGCGCCACCACATCCTCCACGGGGGCGATCAGCGGGCTCTCCGCCCTCCCTTGAAGGAAAAGGGCCTGCAGGTCGGAGGCCGGCGCGGGGGTCGCCGAATCGGAGGGCGCCGGCGCCAACGGCGTCGCGGTTGCGGACGGAGCGGGCGTCGAATCGAAGCGGAAACGCGGCTTCTTGTCCCTCATGGTCAAGGCCGCAAGGACGACGAGAACGACACAGGCGCCAATGGCCGCAAGAGCCTCGTTCGACGAGGCGCCGCGGGTGGAGTCCTTCCGGTTTTTCGCGGATCCCGCGCGGATGTCGTTTCCCTTGTTGTGGGTTTGAAAGTTCAGAAGCGGCAGATTGACCCGACAATCTAGCAGACCGCGCGCCATATGGAAAGAAGCGACTCTCTGAAGCAACGCGTGCGGTTGAACTTGTCGAAAAGGGGATTCCCGCATACAAAGTGAACCGTGGCCCTGCCCTCTGGAATTTCCATCCGACATTACGAATCCCGCGACCGTGAAGCCGTCCGCCGGCTTTGTTGCGAGACGGGGTTTCTCGGCAAACCGATCGATCCGGTTTTCGAGGACCGGGAACTCTTTGCCGACTATCTCACCGCCTACTACACGGATATCGAGCCCGAATCCTCGTTCGTTTTGGAGCAGGGCGGCGTTGTGAAAGGCTACCTGCTGGGTTCCCGGCGCCCTCTGCGGCAGCAATGGCACAGCTTTTTCCACAACATCAGCCTCTTTGCCTCCGGAATCCTCAGGTACCGCCGCTACAACCGCGCCACGCGGGATTTCATCCATTGGATCCTGAAAAATTCTTGGCGGGAGGTCCCCGCCGCGCCGCGCAGAACCGCGCATTTCCACTTCAACGTCCTGCCCGAAGCGCAGAGTTTCGCCGGAACGCATGTGCTGCTCAACGCGTATTTCGACTACCTCAAATCGCATGGCGAAAAGGCGGTCTTCGGCCAGATGGTCACCTTCGAATCCCGCCGCGGCGCGAAGGTCATCGAGCGGTTCGGGTTCCGCGTGATCGGGAAAAAAGAAATCACGAAATACCGCGGCAAGCACCCCGAGGCGGTCTATCTCACGACCGCCATCAAGCAATTGACCTGACCGGGGCCGCTCTTTTCGGGAATCAGTAGGAATAATCGTCCGGGAGTTGGAAGGCGTTTTCGAGGATCCTCACTTCGCCAGGGGGGGCCGTCAGGACTTCCACGACATCGAACCGGAATGTGATGTCGGGCATATCGAGCAGGCGCAGCCATTTCATTGCGCCGCGGATGATCAGGCGGCGCTTCTTGCGATCGACCGCGGCGAAGGGCCGTCCGAATTGCCCGGTGGAACGTGTCTTCACTTCGACGAAAACAAGTTCCTTTCCCTGCCGGCAGACGAGATCGACCTCGCCACCGTGCGGGGCCCGGAAATTTCTCCGGAGGATTTTGTAGCCGCGCGCCCGCAAATACCGCGCGGCGAGATCCTCGCCTTCGCGTCCGAGGCGGAGGTGGGGCGCCTCAGAAGAGCGTGGATTGCGCAACCGGCGAAAAGCTTCGGCGATGAACCGGACAGGGGCCATGCTCGCGGAGTTTGGCAAGATGATCGGGCGTTGGATAGCCTTTGTGTTTGGAAAATCCGTATTCCGGATATTTCGAATCGAGTTCGCGCATCGCACGGTCCCGCTCGACCTTGGCGACGATGCTGGCCGCGGCGATACTGAGGCTGCGCCCGTCTCCCCGGACCAGGGCGGTGTGCGGACAGGGAAAATCCGGGACGGGCAGCCCGTCGATCAGGGCGTGGACCGGGCGGGGAACCAGGGAGAGAAAGGCCCGGCGCATGGCGCGGTGCGTGGCCCCGAGGATGTTCCACCGGTCGATCTCCCGGTTGCCCAAATGGGCGGAAGCCCACCGCACCTCCGGGTTTCCGGTCAACGAGGCATACAGGCCCTCCCGCACGGAGGCCGTCAGTTTTTTCGAGTCATCCAGACCCGGAAGACGGAAGTCCAACGGCAGCACGACGGCGGCGGCGACAACCGGCCCGGCCAATGGGCCGCGCCCGGCTTCATCGATGCCCGCGACAGGAAATATCCCGCGCGAGGAAAGGAGGATTTCCTGCTCGAAGGAGCAGGGCATTCTACGCCCGGTCGGCTTTTTCTTTCACCGTCGTCGCCGACTTGCCCTTGCGGTCGCGCAGGAAGTTCAGTTTGGACCGGCGCACCGAACCCTGGCGCTCGATTTCAATTTTCGCGATGCGCGGGGAATGGAGCGGAAAGACCCGCTCGACGCCCTCGCCATAGGAAACGCGGCGGACCGTGAAATTGGCATTGAGGCCAACGCCCTTGCGCCCGATCACGATGCCGGAATAAATTTGGATGCGCTCTTTGTCGCCTTCGACAACGCGCGTGTGGACCTTGACGGTGTCGCCGACTTCGAAGGCCGTCACGCCCTTCTTCAACTGGTCACTTTCGATCTTCTCAATGATGCTCATGGCTTGAAAACTGGAATTGGTCACTATGGACGGTCCGCGCCCTGGCGCAAGCACGATTCCGGATTATTTCACGGGCGCCCCGGCGGATTTTTTCGGATGTTTGAGAGTGCGGCATCCTGGATTTCGAGCAGCCTGGCAATGCCGCCTTTGGCGGCGGCGACCATCGATTCGAGCTGGGCTGCGCTGAAGACGCTCTCTTCGCCGGAGCCCTGGACTTCCACAAAATCCATTTTGTCGGTCATGACGATATTCATGTCGACTTCCGCGTCCTTGTCCTCGTGGTAATCGAGGTCCACGAGCACCTCTCCTTTGACGATGCCCACGCTCACTGCGGCCACGCGGTTCTTGATCGGAAGCGCGGCCAGTTTGCCCTGCTTCACGAGCGAGAGGCAGGCCAGTTCGACCGCGACCGAAGCGCCGGTGATAGCCGCCGTCCGCGTTCCGCCGTCCGCCTGCAGGACATCGCAATCCACCCAGAGGGTGCGCGGCCCGAGTTTTTCCAAGTCCACCACGGCGCGCAAAGACCGGCCCACCAGACGCTGGATCTCGGTGCCACGGCCATCCGGTTTTCCCCGGGTGGACTCCCGGGTTTTGCGCGTGAGGGTCGAGTAGGGGAGCATGGAATATTCCGCCGTCAGCCATCCGCCGGTGACGCCTTGTTCCTTCATCCACCGGGGAACCGATTCCTCGACCATCGCCGCGCAGATGACGCGGGTGTCTCCGAAGGCGACCAGAACGGACCCCTGCGCGTGCGGGGCAATGCCGCTTTGGATTTCAATTTTGCGAAGTTCTCCGGGGGAACGGTTGTCGCCTCGCTCGTGGGATGATCGAAGGGAGGGTTGGGCCGACGGGATGTTCACGGGATCCATGCGCGAACGCCCCCGGCTTTCAGACACTCATAATACCAAGAACCCATCCGTATGAGCTTGACCCATTCCGCGACGATGTCAAGTTGTCCCCCCAGGCACGATTTGGAGGGATGAATTTTCCGCCATACAAGCGAAGCATTCAATTCTTTTATCGGTTTCACGCAAGACACCGCTCGAAAAACGGACCGGACAAATTGCCGCCCCAGGCATGGTCGCCGGGAAAGAAATCGAGATAAAGCCGCTCGCGCGCGCCGGCCGCCTCGTAAATCTGTTCCACTTGGCGAAAACACGCCATGGCGTTGTCCACATGGAAGCACGTATCGTAAGCTCCGATATCGATCAGCAGGGGAAGCGGCGCGAGAAGCCCCTGCAGGTCGGGCAAATCCACCAGCCCAAAAAGTCCCGGGGCCACCTGCATTCCGCAGTAGTTGATGTCGCGGATGCCAAAGAGCGCCCAGAGGTCGCTGTAGCAAATGATCTCCGCCGCCTTGAAACGGCTGTCGGTCAACGCGGTCCACAAGGCCATGGTGCCGCCGCCGCTCAGCCCCATGACGCCGAGCCGCGAGGCATCGATCTCGGGCAAAGAGGCGGCAAAATCCGTGGCGGCGCGGCCATGGGCCAAATTGATGGAAAGGCTGGTCATGCCGAACATGGTCGCATGCAGGTAATAGAGGTTGCACCAATCGCGGTCGCCCGCCGTGGCGAGAAAGTGGGGTTTGAGCGTGTCGTTGCGCTCTCCGCAGCCCATCCAGTCGATCGCATAGGTCACAAATCCCTTCTCGGCCATTTGGTGGCCATAGTCATACCGGTGGATGCGGATATCTTCCTTGACAGCATCGCTGCCAGCGTTGCCCATCACCGGATCCTTGCCGTGGGCGCCATGCCCGTGCCAGCAAAGGATGGCCGGACGTTTCTCGCCGCCGGCAAGATCTCCTGGCAGGTTGACCTGAAGAGCGGCCGAGGCGTGCGGCCCGACATCGATCCAGTAGCGGCGCTTCCGCACCCCGCGGTCCATCCATTCCATTTGAAACCTCGGGTTGGGCGGCACCGCCTCCGGCCAACGCCCGAGCGTGCGGAGCACCTCGGGCAAAGCCTCTTTCTTCCACTCCGAGAATTCCCCGCGACGTTTCGCAAAGGCGTAATCCGGAACATGTTCCGCAGCCATGAGAACAAACATATCCTGCGGGCTCAGGTTCGGGACTCCCGCCTCTCCTTCCATGCCGCGAGCTCCCGCCCGCATGCTCTCGAACCCCGGCTCTTTGGAGATCATCATACTTTAAAAACACACAAAATGATTGCGGAAAAGAAATCATGTTTCATACGAATAAGCCCGCCCAATTGACGGGCCCCTTCCGGACACGTTTTCTTGTGAAAATGCAGTTGACTCGCCATCATCCTTCTCCTATATGGTATTTATATTATAATGGCCTCGCCTGCCAGAAAAATTTCATGCGCCACTCATCCTCATCCATTCGCAGCTCGATCATCTTCGGGAGCGCTTTCCAGCCTCTTCCCGCTCCCCTCCGCGCAGGCGGCACCGCGTCCGGTTCGGATGTGATCGGGTCTCCGGCGGATGGAACGCGGCCCCTTCCGGCACCACGCAAGTGTAGCGCAACGTGCGGCTCACAACGGGGCCAAATGCAGATATGATCAAGCATCTCAAAAGGCTTTTTGACACTTGGTGGAAGAAAATGATCCACCTCCATGAGGTGTCGCCCGAAAAATTCGTTTGCGGCACGGTGCGCTACACGCCGGCCTCCCTTCTTGCCCTCTTCGGCTGGCTGCTGTGGGGCGATTTCACGATGACGCTGATGGAATCGACACCCGGATTGGTGGCCCTGCAGCTCAAGGATTATAACATCTCGAACGCCACCATGGCGATTCTCATGGGAACCATGGGCACGCTCTGCAACTTCGTCCTCAATCCAATCATCAGTTCGCATTCGGACCGCTTTCGGAGCCGCTGGGGGAGACGGCGGCCGTTTTTGATGTTCGCCACGCCTTTCGTCGCCCTGTTTCTCATCCTGCTCCCGTGGTCGCCGGACATAACTGAAGTGTTGTTGAAGCACAGTTGGGCGCAGAGGCTTTTCGCTCTCTTTCCAGCCGCCCCCCTCGTGATCGTATTCGGCGTCATGATCATCAGCTTCCAGGTTTTCAACCTGTTTATTGCCACGGTTTATTACTATTTGATCCCGGATACCGTTCCCGAACCTTTCATCGGGCGGTTTTACGGGTATTTCCGCGTGGTGGGCATGACGGCGGGGCTGATATTCAACTGGTTCATATTTGGGTATGTGCATGAGCATATGCGGCTGATTTTTGCCGTGTTCGCCCTGATCTATGCCGTCTCGTTCATCCTGATGTGCTGGAAGGTGCGCGAGGGGGAATACCCCTCCATCAAGGAGGCGCACGGCCATTGGTATGCGCCGGTCAGGAACTATCTTGTCGAATGTTTCGGGAGCGCGCGATACTGGTTGATTTTTCTCGTCTATGCCGCAGGGACGCAGTGGACGACGGCCGGCAATCTCTTCAAGTTGTTCTTTTATCGCGATGAGATCGGTCTGACAGAAACCGATTTCGGCCGCCTGATGGCCGTGACCGCGGGGGCGACCCTGTTGTTCTCGGTGCCGTTCGGGGTTTTGGTGGATCGCTGGGGAAGCCAAAAATCCCTGATGGTCGGGTTGGCTGCGGGGATGGCCGTCACGCTGGCCGGTTTCTTCATCATCCATGGGCGCGCGACAGCATTTGTCATGACGATTCTGATGAACCTGCCGTTCTTTCTGGCTGGCCTCGCCATGGGCAAGTGGACCGTGGACATGTATCCGCGGGCACAATACGGGCAGTTTGCTTCCGCGGGCGCGATGGTCGGGGCCATCGGGCTTGCCGCTCTTTCTCCCGTCTTCGGAATAGTTGTCGATGCTTTTGGGAATTACTACAGGCTGTTTTTCCTTGCGCCGGTGCTGTTCGGCGGCGTGGCTCTCGTCGCGAGCATTATCCTCTACCGCTGGTATGGGGGGGAGCCCACCCCGGAAGCTGTCCCCGGCCCTCTCGAAGATCCGGCCGCAGAAGGGAATGCCTCGGACAATATGAACCCCTCGTTGCCATGAGTTCCGCCGCAGAGCCCACGATCGCCAATATGCTGAAAAACAACCCGACCCTGCCGCCATGAAAACCAGCCGTATTCCCTTCCATCGGACCGGTTCAAAACCGGAGGCGTTTTCGCTTGTCGAGGTCGTATTGGCTTTGGGGATCTTCACATTCGCGGTGGTTTCCCTGCTCGGGCTCGTCCCGCTTGCCGTGAGCTCCGCCCGATCCTCGCTGGATATGGCCACCGCCGTTCAACTCGCTGACGGCCTTGCCTCCAAATTCTCCCAGGACGAGTTTTCTTCCCTGCCCGTCCAACCTATAAATTGCTTCTTTGACGAACTCGGCAAAGCGGTGACGGACGAGGCGGATGCCACTTATAGCGCCAGCATCCACTTCACCAACAACAGCGCCAGCAGCAATCTCAAAAGCGTCAAGATTACCGTCACCCAAGGGAAAAGCCCCATCGGAAGCAAAACCTTCTGCTACCTCCTGTTCAATCAGGGAACGTAACGGCCATGAAGATCCCCATCCAGACCGAGTTCGCCGGTTGCCGAAAGATCTCGTGCTTGATGGCCTTGTCCCGGCGGAGAATGGGGGGCGGGTTCACGCTCGTCGAAATCCTCATTGCCTTTGCCATACTGAGCATGATCATGGTCGCGATGGCGAGCCTTCTGAACATGACCCAAAACGTTTCCAAGAACGTCTCCGGGAAGCTGGATTCCTTCGAGGCCGCCCGCACGGCATTTGACACGATCGGGCGAT
>JBAYWC010000026.1:0-28006 GCA_041674265.1 Terrimicrobiaceae bacterium | reverse complement strand
TCTTCGCCTCCCCTCCCAAGTGGGCCGCCTTCCCCTCCGGCGCACAGCTGTAGCCCGAAAAATATCGGACCCTCTGTGTTTATCGGCCCTTCAGGCCTTCCGTCGGGGAAGTTAGGCTAATCCTCCTTGTTGGATATGAGCACGAGCGTGCCGCTGGGATTATTGAAAAAATCGAACCGAACTCAGTTGCCTTGGGTTACGGAAAATCTGGAAGTGCAACCACTGATAAGGATAAGGATGCTAATGAAAGATTTATGCATCTTGTCGAACAGACTGCCACTTCTTTCCATGACGTAAATCGTTTCGAAATCCCATGTGACGATCCCTATGGAGTTAAGGCGGAGCTTCAAAGACAAATCAAAAACGCGATCAATATGAATGTTTTGATTGCTCCAATGAACAATAAATTGACAACGATTGGATCGGCCTTGGCAGCATTAGAAAACGATGATGTGCAAATGTGCTACGCTCAAGCTCTTGCGTACAATTATACAGACTATTCAACTCCGGGAGATGCGTGTTACATATTCGATTTGCCCGAAGTCTTCTGTAAAAATGCAATGTGTTGAATTTTCTGATCAAACCGCGATCGGCATTTTTATCGACGAATGTGGATTATACCCTGCAACCTTAGTTGCAGTGTAATCCCAATCCAAAATCGAGGCGCTCGGGCCACATGTTTCTATGTGAGGAAGTTTTCTTGGCTCGCGTGTCAGTTGCTCCTTAATTGCATCGATCTGGTTAACATAAATGTGTGTGTCCATGAGGAAGCCGATAAGTCGTCCCTCTTTGAGACCTGCGTGACGTGCTAGCAAGTGCAGGAGCAGTCCGTAGGAAGCGATATTAAAGGGAAGCCCAAGAGGGGTATCTACGCTACGTTGATACCATGCGAGGTTGAGCTTTCCGTTAATGACAGTAACTTGCCAAAGCAGGTGACAGGGAGGGAGCGCCATTTGATCTATGGCGGAGGGATTCCATGCCGAGCAAATCATCCGTCTATCATTCGGATTGCTGGTAAGTGTTGCTAAAATCTCCTTTAGCTGGTCAACGTGAGTGCTCTCGGGAGAATGTGGATCGCTGAAATCTCGCCACTGGACCCAATAAATGAGTCCGAGATCATCTTCCTTAAGCATTTTTTCCTTTGTGGTTTCGTCGTTTCCGTAGGGCACTTTGCGAGGGTTGCACCACTCATCCCAAATTGAACAGCCTCTCTCTTGAAACCATTTTTTACTACGGATACCTTTGATGAACCCTTCAAGTTCAACTCGAACTGATTTGAACGGGATTTTCTTTGTGGTCAAAAGGGGGAATCCCTCGCTCATGTCGTGTTCAAGAAAAGCTCCCGCCAACGCAATCGTGTCGGTGCCAGTGCGATTTTCCTTATGTTCGCCGTGTTCAAGAATGCGTTTGAGAAGGTCCAGGTATTGCCGGTCAATATTCATGACGTCAATCAGGTCGGGTTTTTCATTTTGGGTTGGAAAAGCTCTCGAAGAAGAAAAGAATAGCCATGATACTGCCCCTCATCGAACAGTTCGAAATCTCGCCAGCTCTGAGCAATCTACCAAGCGGTCGAGGGTGCGAGGCGTGAAGATTTTGCCTTTGGTGTGGAGGATCATTTGGCGCATGTCCTCGCGGCGCACCCCGAAGCCTCGGCCGGCCAGGCAGGCGATGACTTCGTAGCCGCCTTGGCCCGAGCGCTCGCGTTCTGTGGACATTTGGCAGAGCCGGATGACACGGGTTGTCTTGTCCCTCGCCGTGCCGTCGTCCTCGGTGAGTTTGGCTTCGATGAATACCTGCGGCTGGAACTCGTCAGGGATGATGAAATCCGGTGCTTGATCGAATCCTGCGAGACGTTCGGCTCGCCTGGTTTTGCGGAAGGTGATTCCCGCCCGGCTCAACTGTTCTTCGATGGCGGATTCCAGCCCGTCGCCGACGAGTTCGCTGACAGAATCCCGGTGTCCAGCAAACGGTCTGCCGAGGAAGCGTTCGTAAAGGAGCATGGCGTAGGGTGCTCCGAGGTCGGCCAGTTGCTTCACAGAGGCGAGCCCCATGAGGCTGTCGGCCTTGCTGAAACGGTGCAGTTTATCCGCTGGCACGGTGGGACATCCTTCGTCGATCAGTTCACAGGCGGTTTCGACCAATGCGGTGATCCTCGCCAGCGTTGCTTTGCCCGGTTTGAGCGGCCGATCCGGGTGGATGCGAATGTCGCGGTCCAACGTGCGTGCCGCGCCTTGAGGGATTTCCACGGATTTTCGGCTCGACGCCAAGTATGCCCATTCAGGTGGGCTGAATCCAAGGATGGATCTCAAGACGAGAAGGATGACCGGACAGTGAAGGGTGGCGGACAGCACGGCAGCCTGGTCAAACCGCGTGAATCCTTCCGAGACCTGTTTCAGTTTTTCATACCCAGCGGCGAAAGCGGCGTAGTCGAGGAAGCCCTCGCCCTTCGGCATGACGAGAAACTCCGAGGCCAGACTGGAAAAGACCGCATCGACAAAGGATCCGGGCGCGGCAAGCACCTCGTCCGGGGGAGCTTCAAAAGGAAATCTCATCATAGGGTGTTTCCCGCACCATGCCCGCCAGCATCCACTCCTGCCGCGGCGGTGCCGAGGAAAAATTTATTTCGAGAGTTTTCAGAACGGCTTCCAGGCCGCCGAACTGGCGATACCACGCCCGGATCGCATCCATCCTCTCCAGCGCGGGGGCGGTGCGGTTCCAGTCGGCGCGCAAATTCCATACTGCCAGTCGGGTCAGATGCCCGTGTGCGATGCAGCGAATATCCCCTTGGGTGGCTTGAAGTCCGCCTTCCGCGAGGGCCGTCATTTCCTCCTGAATCAACCCGGACAATTCCTCCGGCGTACGGACGATCCACCTGCGCGGCAGCCGTCCGGTCTGGCGACAGACAAAGACCGTGTCAATGACCGAAGATCCGGTGCCATTGATATGGATCGAAGCCCCCATTTCGGCGGGACATGGGAGCGACGCCGAGCAGGTCAGTCCGGCATCGAGGATGGCGACGGCTAGGGGCACATAGGCATCGAGTTTGTTGTGATGGTAGGTAAAGACGAGCGGGCTCCCGGATCTCAGACGCGCGGTCGCTTTGCAGAATGTGGCGGAAATCCCCTCCGTGAAATGGGTGAGGTCGCGTCCCATGTTGATGTTGCCGGTCAGCTCGCCTGCGTTTCGCGTGGACGGACTGGCAAATTCCGCGTGGGCCGCGCCCGCCAGCTTCCGGAGCCAGACGTAGCAAAAATCCATCAGCTCCGCGTATTGCACATTCCCGAAATACGGGGGATCGGTGAAGATCCCATCGAACGGTTTCCGGCCTTTCAGCAGCGTGGAATCCCCGCATGTGAGATCCACTTGGCGGCGCTCCGGCGGGACCGAGCCATTTCGATAGGTGCCGATCCATTCGCCCGCAATCGGGACCTCGATCTTTTTTCCTCTCGCATGACGGATTTCAAACGGCTGAGCGCAATAGCTTTTTGCCTTCACAAATTTCTCCGTGATGTTCAGCCATCCGCCGCTGCCCACCGGTTGGCCGCGTGCGCCTTCGATCCCGAGAATGTTCGACTCGCACGGGATGAGCCCGACCGGGAATCCGTGGACCGAAAAAATGTCGAGCGACTTCAACGCCATGGCGTCGTAACGGCAAAGCATGTTCTGGTAGCGCAGAAGATCGGAGAGATTGGTCGCCAGGGCCTCGCGAACGCGTTCATCCGGATGCTTGCTGATCCACCGGCAGCTCAATTCGAGCCCGAGCAACTGTCGCACGTTGAAAAGTTCGCGATAATGGCGGTATCCCCAGCGGTGGAGGCGTTCGGTTTCGTCACCCTTCGGAATGGCATCTTCGGGAATGAATTTCGGGCCGATCCGTTTCAATTTTTCCGCCGCCTCGGCAAATTTCGCCAAATCGTTTGCATCCGGAGCCTTGAACAGCCGACCTTTTCGGCCTCCCTCCGCGTGCGCTTCCGGCAAATGATATTCGATGGCGAACAGGCGGTGCTCGGGCGGTTTCCCTGTCTGGCAAGCCACCTCGGCGTCGCAGTGCAGGCAGCGTGAGCGGTTCCGCGCCGCAAGGTGGGCGGTAGGCAGCGATTCGCGGCAGGAGGGACACGGCCCCGGATGCCTGCGGTCCTTCGATTCAAAGATCTCGCCGCAATGTCCACAGGCGAAGACATTCGCTGTGTGGCGAACGTCCTGGGCGATCAAATGACCGGGAAAGAGATCATGATCCTTCCCGCATGAGCCGCAACGAACCGTCTTGACCCAAAGAAAATACTTCACCTCCGCCTGCTTGCCGGTTTTTGGACATGTGGTTCGAAAGAGATGCCCGATTTTGTCCCGCAAATGACCGCGCAGCGCCGCCGCCGCTTTGGCGTATGCTGTCAGATCAAGATCCTGAATTTCTTGCCGAACGATCCACCACGCCATGGGATTGATGTCTGTTGCGGTCACTGCACACCCCAATCGGTTCGCTTCGACCACCGTCGTCCCTCCGCCCATAAACGGGTCCAGGATGTGTTTGTCGTGAAAATGGTGAGCGCGAAAGAACGTTTGCTCCACGCTCTCCCCGCCGAGTTCCGACAAGAGCAGCGCCCGGAAAAGCGTTCCCGGTCGCCGCGCAAACCATTTGTGGACGGCGATCAGCGGACGGTAGTTCTGCTGAATCTGTTTTTCCGCCAACGCCATCCGCGCCACGAAGGGAATCTGGAAATTACGTTCGATCATGTGGTCTTTCGGGCCGAGCCTCTCCGGCAAGAAGATTGATTAGGCAGCAAAACCCGCGCTTCCTCAATCTCCGAAGTTCGACTTCTGCCAGAATCTCCGGTCACCCCCCGGATTACCCTTTCGGCTCCTTGATCGGCTGGCTCAGGATGACCAGGGCGCGTCTGGCGCGCGTTTCCGCCACGTAGAGTCCGCACAGGTTGTCGAAAGCGGCGGATTCACGGAGCCGCTGCCCGGCGGCCCGCAGGACCGGATCGGCTGCGCAGAGGTTTTCCGCCGGGAGTTGGAGTATCCACGCGGGCTCGTCTTCGGAGCAATACGGCGAATCGGAGTGCCGCTTGTCCATTCGCGTGTCCTTCGGCAAGGGGAGAAAAACCAGATCGAATTCGAGGCCCTTGGATTTGTGGATCGTCATGATTTGCACGGTTCCCGGACGCGCGGATGTCGGGTCGGCATAGCCGGCGAGAAACTCCGCGAATTCGCGCGGCGAGCCCTGCATGTTGTCATCGAATTCCCGCGCCGCCCGCCGGAGGGCGGCATGCCGCGGAGTGACCGGGAGTTTCTTCAACCAGGCATGCACCATGCCGTGCGCGCCCCGGAGGTGGAAGAGTTCGAGCGCGTCTTCGGTGAATTTGGGGGAAGTTTTCAGTGTTCGGTTTTTCTCCGCTTTTGCTTCGGTTGCGCTCCCTGAGCCAAACATTTGCCCCCCCCCATGAGACGAGGCGCTCTCGCGCTGGTTTTCAGTGTTCAGTTCGGGACCTGCTTCGCCGAAAACGGAATCACTGAAAACTGAAAACTGCCCCAGGGCATTCCGCGCAAAGTCGTCCGACGGATCGGCAACGAGCCGGGCGGCCATGAGGATGGCGACGCCGTGCGGGTTGTCGGCGGCGATGTGCGGATTGGATTCCGTGGTCGCCGGAATGCCGAGGCGGCCAAGCTCGCCGACGGCCTCGCGGGCCTGGTCGTTGGTCTTTACCAGGACGGCGATGGTGAGCGGCGGGCGATCGAGAATCGCGGAGTCCCGGACAATTTCGGAAATCCGCGCCCAACAATCCCCTTGGTCGCAGAAGATTTGATGGACAAAGCCCGGCGCGGGATTGCTCTCGTGCGCGGTGTGTGCCGTCCAGGCCCGCCTCCAGCGTTCGACGACTTGCCCGGGCATCCCGGCCGATGTGAGCGAGTCCGGGGCGAACGTGCGCCCGACGAGATCGATGACTTCTTTCGACGAGCGGCGCGATTCCCCGAGCGATTCCTCCCCGATGTGGTCCGGGGCGTGCCGGGTGTAATGGTCGAAAATTTCCCCGAAGAGCGTGGGATCGCCGTCGCGGAAGCCGTAGATCGATTGCTTCACGTCCCCGACATAGAAAAACGATCGCGCCCCCGAGGAATCCTGAAGCACCTCGTCCAGCAAGGGCTGGATCGCGCGCCATTGGATCCGGCTTGTGTCCTGGAACTCGTCGAGCAGCCAGTGGTCGAACCACCCGTCGAGGCGGAACTGCAATTCCCCGGCGTCCGGTTCGGATTTTGTGATCCGCGAGAGGAGGACCGGCAGATCCGCGAACCGCAATGTCCCCTCATCGACGAGTCGCTGATCCCTCGCTGCGCGCAATGCCAGCGCCATTTGCAACCACCGTCGTGCCTGGACCAGGCGGGGAGCAAGGATTCTCCACAGGCAGGCCCCGACGGCTTGCAAAGCCAGCGCGCACTCGGGCGGGTTGAGGAGGATTTCCTTGTTTCGATATTCCACCGCGACCGGATTTCCGGCACGAAGGGCATCTCCTGCGGCCAGCAACTGCTCCGCGACAATTCCGAGCCTGCCGGATCCCGGACGGAGCGCGTTGAGTTGGGTGATGGCCTCGGCAATTCTCGGACTGCATGCGGACAAGTCCTCCGGGGGTTCATGCTTTTTCCACGGGCATCCCGCCGGGCCCCAAATGGCGGTCTCGTTCCCCCAGGCCGAGGCTTCGGGATGAAGCGCGTAAAGCGACTCGATGCGATCAAGGAGGTCGAGATCGGGAGCGAGCGGGTTCAGGCGCGCGCGCGCCGGACCGCGCACGAGTTCGGCGACCAGATCGAGAGGGGAGAGCCCCTCCGCAACGTGCCGCAGAATTTCCCGCTCCGCCCGCGCGGACGAGGTTTCGTCGAGGAGCCGGGGCGAGGCTCCGAGGCCCAGCGGTGCCCCGAAGGCGGCAACGACCCGGTAAAAAAAGCTGTCGAGCGTTCCGAATTCGATTTGATCCAGCGAGCCGGCGAGTTTTCGCAGGAGCGGAAGAAAATCCTGAGGGCCGAGTTCCCGGGCGATGCCACGGCGCGCGCAAAACGCAGCCACTTCCTCCCCGCTGGAGGCGAGGCCGGCCAGCTTCCGCAAGGTTTTCACCAGAAACTCGCCGGCCGCCTTGCGCGTGAACGTGAGGGCGATGATCTTTCCCGGCTCGGCCCCCAGGAGGAGAAGCTCCACAATCCGGTCGGTGAGCCGGAAGGTTTTGCCGGTTCCAGCCGAGGCCCGGATGCGGAGGTGAAGGGTGTTCATAAACGAAGTGTTCAGTGGTTCAGGGCCGAAGGCCGTTGGACTTTCTGAACCACTGAAAACCGAACACTGGCTCTCATACGACGAGCGCCCCCTCCTCGATATAGCGCGAGAGGGCGAGGGATGCGAAATCATCGAATTCCGGATCGACCTCGAAGCGGCTGAAATCCCGCTCCGCGATCCAGTCGAGGACGGCATCGTCAGCCACTTCCGCCGCGACCCCCGCCGCGCAGCGCCCGGCGCCCGCCATGTCGGCATCCTCCCACTCGCAGAGACCGGTCTCCGCGACCTCGTCGGCAATGAGAAAATAGGCGAGCCGGATTTCCTCCGGGACCCCGATCGGACGGGCCAGGGATATGGCCAGGGCATAAAGCGGAAGCTGGAGGTCGCACCAAACGTCCCCGCCGAGGAATGCATACTCCGGCTTGATCCCGAAGCGTCCCGGCGGGCGGGCACGGCTCAGATGGGCGGTGCGGGCGGGGTTCGAATTTTTCTTCAGTCCGCCGGTTTTGTAATCGATGAGCAGGATCGCCCCGTCACGCGCGTCCACGCGATCGATCCTCCCCCGAAGGGCCAGCGGCCAGCCGGGCGGGGTGATGTCGGAAAATTTCCATTCGACGAGTTCCGTTCTCCAGCCATCCGCCCGCATCGCTGCCTGGGCCCTGGAAAATTCCTCCAGCCGCAGGCGTCCGGACTCGCGCTGCAGCATGAGGGTCACATCGTCTTCGAGCCCCTGGAAAAGTCCGTCCCAGCGGGAGATGAGCCAGGACCGGATTTCATCGGCATTCCGCGAGGAGGCGAGGACGGGATCGTTTCCCAGTTGCTTGAGGACATCGTGAATCCAGCTTCCGAACACATCGGCTCCGAGGTTCGGGCTTCCGGTCCGGGGTTCTGAAAATCCCAGCCGGTTGGCGAGATAACACCTGAGCGGACACGAGAGATGGGATTTGAAAGCCGTGGCATGGAGGGAGCGGATGGGACCCGGGGGCCGGGCGATCCGGAGAGGCTCCTCGACAAACCTCCTCGGCGGAGGCTCGATGTGGGCGGCGGGGACTTGGACAAGACCCTTGACCCGCTGTGCAAGGTCCTTGTCCGGCACCCGGAGCAACAGCCGCGATGGCTTGAGCGGGCTCCCATCGGCGGCCTGCCGGAGTGACAGGATATGCGCGTCGTGCGGATCCCTCACCGCGAGTGCCGCATGCAGGACCGCCGTATCGCGGGCATGCCGGGAAACCGCGTCGTCAAGGCCCAGAGCGGCACGGGCGGCATCCGGCAGAAGGGGGTCCACTCGCCGCTTCGTCGGAAGAAGCCCCTCGTTCAGCCCTGCCAGGACGATGACGGGGGCATCCTCGCCCGCCAGCTCGAGCCAGCCTTCGATTTCGACGGCTCCGGGGTCCCGCGACGGCGTCCATGTTCCCGGGACCGCCTCCAGCATCGTCAACAAGGCCGCGGCATCGATTTGCGCGAGCGCGGGAAATGCCGCGATCTCGTCCAGGAGCGCGATGACCGCTTTTGCAGCCTCCTTGTCACCCGGACGACGCCCCATGTCCCGCGGTCCGTAGATGTCGGCCAGGATTTTTCTCAAGGCTCCCGCGGCATTTGGTGAGGCCATCGATCTTTCCAGCCCCAGAAGCTTCTCCAGAAGGGGCGAAAATGTTTTGAGAAGATATTTCCTGCTCGATTCGTCATCGCTCGAGCGGCTGTGGCGGAGACGTTCGGGAAGATCCGGCAGGTCGGGACAAAACGTGAGCGCGCCGAGACGGTTCCAGTCTTCGTGCGCCTCGTCCGGGAAGAGATCGCTGATCCAGTCCGAGAAATCGGGATGGAATACCAGCGTCTCGAGATGGCTCCACGAACCGTCCCCCGGCAGGCGCGCGACAAGCATCGCGAGACGCGTGACAGGATGGCGGTTCAGCGGATTTCCCTCGGGCTGGAAGCCGGCGCGCCCCGATTCCTCCAGCGCGCAAACAATATCCGCCGAGAGGCCCGCATCGCCGGAAAAGACCGCGATCCGGGAAGGAGAGCCGATCCCGGCAACGGCCCTGCCGAGCTGCGCGGGATCGCTGACGACCCGGATTTGCCGGTCCTGGACGGGCAGGATGGCCTGGGACCAGAACTCCGGTCGCGCCCTCCCGAATTCATCAAAAGCTCCGCGGTCCGATCCGGGTGCATGGATGAAGATCTCCGCCCCGCAATTCCGAAGCGCCCGCAAGGCCAGCGGCGGCAGGTCGGCCACGCCGGCGACGAGAATTTGCGTGATCCCCGGTGGAGGGGAAAAATTTTCTGCGGCGGCGATCTGCTCCTCGGCCGGACACCGCAGGCCGACAGACGCCAAACGCGCCATGTAGGACTCCCAAAGCCCGCGCCATTCCAGCCAGCGGGGATCCCTCGGGGAGAGGATTTTTGCGGCGGCGGGGATGTTCCATGCGCCCGCCGCCAGATCACGGGTGAGGGTGACAAAACTGCCGGCGAGCCCGGCTCCGGGATGTTCGCCGAACGTGAGCGGACAGTCCACCGCCTCCGAGAGCGTCGCGTGCCATGCCATGCCGGCCTGCGTTGCCGTGGCCACGCCCTCGCCTTCGCCAAACGGAATCAGGGTCAGCGGGGTCGCGAACCGCGGCGGAAAAATGACCCCGTTGTCTCCCATCAACGCATCGACCACCCGGCGCCCCGCCTCGATGGTGGGAAGCACCACGAGGAGGTGATCCCATTCGTTTCCCGAGCGAAGGCGCGCGGCCACGGCCTGGGGGAGGGGGATCTTCCCGGTATGCAGGATGGTGGCCGGAGGTTTCGCGGGCATGGGCGCAGTCCATCAAAAATATTCCTTCAAGTCGCGAGGATTCCAACGCGGGCACAGGCAACGCGGGAAAACATGTCGGCGAGGTCCCCACCAACCGGGCTGTTGAACCCAGATCCGGCGATTGTTCACTCCGGAGAGCACGGAGATGCCAACAACAAACAACCGATCGGCTTGGGACAAATAGATTCCCTTTCCCTGGGGCATTTCCTTTGTGTTCCACTCTCTGTGGTTCAAAAACATTTTTCAAGTTGAAGCATCGGCCCTCGGAATGCCGGGGTTTTGGAACAGGAATGGGGTTGAAATTCCTCCGATGTGATGCATGGTCGCCACATGAGAAAGGGGAAACTGCCGGATGGATTATGTCGAGGGAAACCAATACCACGTGCTCAACCTGAACGCATATGGCGCGGGATCGAACTACCTTTTTGCGGACGGGTCGACGCGGTTCGTGAGTTCGCGCGAATACGATCACAGTCTCTGGCTCGTCAACAAATCGAACCCGATCCCTCCGGCCCGGTGAATCCGGACAATCGCCGGGTGAGGTGTCGGAGGTTGCAGGAAGCCCCCGGATCCGGCTAGGATAGGCCGCATGTCTTGGACGATCTTTCCCATGGCGCAGGCGGCCGCCCCCAATGAAACGGAGAGAATCATAGAGACGGGGCTGCGGCTCACGCAGGCGGCAGGGATTTACCTGGGATGCGCGCTGGCACTCTACCTGGTTCTGCTGTTTGGGGGGCGGGCATTGAAGCGACGGATCCATCTGCCGTTGAATTGGGTCTATCATATCTTCTGCATTCTGGCTGCGTTTTATCTGCCCACATTGTTTCCCTTTGTCGATTTTCCCGGAGAAAAGCACATCGGGGCCGCGCTGACGATTGCCGCCGCATTTGTCCTGGTTGGCCTCGTGAGGCATTACCTTTTCGACCGTCTGCTCCGGAAGGGAGAAGGGGCCCAGGTCCCGAAGTTTCTCGGCGAGTTCGTCTCCATCGCGATCATCGTCGCCGCGGTTTTGGCGGTCCTGGAGTTTTTTTACGGGCAGCAGGTCCCCGGTCTCCTCGCCGGCGCCGGCATCGTGGGAATCGTCCTCGGCCTCGCGCTCCAGGACACGCTCGGCAATATTTTCAGCGGCTTCGCGATTTATTTTGGCGGGCAGTTCAAAGCCGGAGACTGGCTGTTGGTCGATGGCCAGCACGCCAAGATTGTGGAGATCAACTGGCGATCGACGCGGCTCCGCACGACCGATGACATCTGCCTGGACATCCCGAACAGCAACATCACCAAGCAAACCGTCGTCAATTACAACTTTCCCACGAACATTCATGGAATCCGCCTGGACATCGGCCTGGAATACGACGCCCCCCCGAGTCTGGTGAAAAAGGTCCTCGTCGAAGCCGCGCTGGACTGCCCGCTGGTTCTCCGCAAACCGGCCCCGAATGTGTTTCTCACGGAATTTGGAGACTGGAGCATCACCTACCAGCTCCGTTTCTGGCTGGATGACCACCAGAATTACAATCCGGCAAACAGCCACATCCGGACAAACCTCTGGTATTCCCTGCGCCGCCACAATATTTCGATCCCCTTCCCCATCCAGCATGAACTCTCGCTGGAGAAGCCGAAACCGCATGTCGAGGACCGCGATCTCATCCGGGAGTCGATCCAGAAAGCCGTCTTTGCTCCGGTCCTTTCCGCCGGGCAGTTGGGGGGGATCGTGAAACACGCCCGAATCGTCCGTTTCGGCGAGGGCGAAAACATCATCCGGCAGGATGCCGAAGCGGGCCCGATGTATGTCATCGTGAGCGGTCGGGCGGAGGTGTGGATCGAATCCGGAGATCGCCGCACCTCGGTCGCCGTGCTCGGCCCCGATGCCTGCATCGGGGAAAACTCCGTCCTCACCGGGGAGAAGCGCACAGCCACCATCCTCGCCCTTGAAGACTGCCTCGCGGTCGAGGTGGACAAGGCCACCCTGGCCCCGATTATCGGCGCAAGCCCGGAACTGCTGGAATCTTTGAGCGAGCTTCTGGCCCGGCGCCGCATGAAAAACGAAGGCCTTGTCGCCGAAGCAGCCGGGTCCGCCGCCCAGGCGAAAAAAAGCAATTACAAGGCCGGTTTCATGGGCAAACTCCGCTCGTTTTTCGAGGTGTGAAGCCGGGTCCAGGGGCGGACCTGGGACCCGCATCGATCCCCCGCGATCAACGCGAACTCCTCCCCGACAAATATTGCGGCAACCCCGCCCGCCTTCGAAAATTCCCCCGCAAACTTTTGGACGTGGAGTTTCACTCCCTATTCTTCGCTCTCCCCGGATAATTTTCAACGCTGTTTTTTTATAAATTTTTTTGTTGACGCGATCTTAATAACGACTAAATAGATCGCTATTAAATCGATCTAGGGGAAATGCCTTGGGTCGTGGAAGACAAACAAAAACACCGACCAGACCAACTGGAGGAACGCCGAAAAGCCGCTTCAACTGATCCGGTCACCAAATCGCAATAAAATGATCAAAAAATCGATAACAGCATTGGTCCTGTTGACTGCGGCAAGCGCACTGGCCGGAGAAGGTAGGAGTTTTGAAACGTGGTGGAACGGGAAATACGCGACGGGGAACTGGTTCGGTGCGCGCGACACATTGGTGGAGCATGGGCTGACGCTGAGCGGCGAATGGAAAGCGAACTTTCTGTGGAATGTGGACGGGGGTCTCCAGCAGCGGTTCGGTTATGACGACGAATGGAAATTCCGGGCGCTCATCGATGCCGCGAAGCTGGCCGGTTGGGAGAGCCTCGAGGGGCTGACGCTCTATGCCGACGTCCGATACCGGGGTGGAGCCGGGGTCAACAAATGGGTGGGGGCCAGCGGAAATTTTGCGCCCAGCACATTCCAGGGCGGCAGGCTCTGGCGTTTCCAGAATGCCTACGCGACCTACACGCCGCCCGAGCTTTTCGGCGTGAAGGAACCGCTCACCATTTCCGGTGGCTGGCAGAATCCCACCGACCACTTCATCACCCAGCCGCTGAACAAGTTTTTCATCAACAACACGTTCAACTCCGGCCGCGGGCTGAGCGCGAATGGGATCCCCTGGGGCGGGAGCTACGGAGCGTGGGGCGGGTATCTCAAGGTGAAGCCGGTGGACTGGTATTACGCCCAGGGCGGGCTCTATCTGGCGATCCCGCAGGGGACGGCCACCAACAACCACGGGCTCGACTTCGCGGGATATCGTATAAATCCGGATTTGAACGGTCTCTATTTTCTCGCGGAAACCGGGGTGACCCCGAAGATCGGAGCTTCGAAGCTCCCCGGCCGCTACGCCGCCGGCTTCATCTACTGGGGTGTCGAGAACCGGTCGTTCTACGGGCAGAATTACGACCAGAAAGTCGCTCTCTACTGGCAGGCCGACCAACAGTTGTTCCGCGAACCGTCCCCCGAGGAACCGGCCCCGCTGGCCAAAGGCCCTTCCGATGGAAAAACCGTCTCCAAGCCGAAATTGAGCGATCAGGGGCTCTCCTTTTTCAGCCTCATCAACTTCGCTCCGAAGTTCAACAACAACGTCCCGTTCTACTTTCATACGGGGCTCGTTTACAAAGGCCTGATCCCCTCGCGGGACCAGGATCAGGCGGGCGTGGGCTTCGCCTACGGGAATTACAGCACCTACAAACAGATCGTGGACGAAGATGCAGGACGGCCAATCCAGTCGTATGAAGGCGTGCTGGAATTCGACTACCGCGTCCAGATCAACAAGTGGGCCTACATCCAGCCCACCCTGCAATACATCATCCGTCCGGGAGCCAACGGCCTCACCCAAAACGCAACGGTGATCGGGTTCCAGACCGGAATGACATTCTAAAAACATCAAGACACACCACCAACCTTATGAAAAAAATCCTCATTACCACGGCCCTCGCGGTTGCCACGGCCATTTCGTCCGGCGCGGCCACGGTGGAGTTGCTCAACGTTTCCTACGATCCGACGCGCGAGCTTTATACCGACTTCAACCAGGCGTTCGCCAAATACTGGAAGGAAAAAACCGGCGACGACGTCACCGTCAACCAGTCTCATGGGGGGTCGGGCAAGCAGGCGCGTTCGATCCTCGACGGGATCGAGGCGGATGTGGCCACGCTGGCCTTGGCATACGACATTGACGAGCTCGCGGCGAAAGGTGGGCTGATTCCCGCGGACTGGCAGAAGCGGCTTCCGCACAACAGCTCGCCCTACACCTCGACGATCGTCCTTCTTGTCCGGAAGGGAAACCCCAAGGGCATCAAAGACTGGGGCGACCTGGTCAGAGACGGCGTCTCGGTCATCACCCCGAACCCGAAAACCTCCGGCGGCGCCCGCTGGAATTTCCTGGCCGCGTGGGCCTGGGCGCTCAGGCAGAACAACGGCGACGAGACAAAAGCGCGCGAGTTCCTGACGAGGCTCTTCAAGAATGTGCCGGTGCTGGATTCCGGGGCCCGCGGGTCGACGATCACGTTTTCGGAGCGCGGGATCGGCGATGTTTTTCTGTCCTGGGAAAACGAAGCCTTCCTCGTGCAGAAAGAGAAGCCGGGCGAGTTCGAGATCGTCACCCCGTCGCTCAGCATCCTGGCGGAACCGCCGGTGACGGTCGTGGACAAGGTGGCCGACAAGCGCGGCACCCGCGCAGTCGCCACCGCCTACCTGGAATACCTCTACAGCGATGTCGGGCAGGACCTCGCCGGCAAAAATTTCTACCGCCCGACATCCGAGGCCGCCAAGGCGAAGTATCCGTTCCCGAAGCTCGATCTCGTCACCATTGACGAGGCGTTCGGCGGCTGGGCGAAAGCCCAGAAGACCTTTTTTGCCGACGGCGGCATCTTCGACCGGATCTACGAACCATCAAAAAAATAAAACCATGCCCATCCACAGCAACATCCTCGGGACAGTCGGCCGCACGCCGCTCGTCAAGCTCGACCGCATCGCCGCCGGAGCTCCGGCAACCATCGCGCTCAAGGGGGAATTTTCCAATCCGCTCGGCAGCGTGAAGGACCGCATCGGAGCCGCCATGATCGAGGCCGCCGAGAAAGACGGACGCCTCGCGCCGGACACCACGATCATCGAACCGACATCCGGAAACACGGGCATCGCCCTGGCTTTCGTGGCCGCCGCGAAGGGTTACAAACTCGTGCTCACCATGCCCGAGAGCATGAGCATCGAACGTCGGACGCTCCTTGCGCTGCTCGGTGCCAGACTGGTGCTGACTCCAGCCTCCGAGGGAATGAAAGGCGCCATCGCCCGCGCGGAACAACTGCACGCCGAAACCCCGGATTCCTGGATTCCCCAGCAGTTCGACAACCCGGCAAACCCCGAGATCCACCGCCGCACCACGGCGGAGGAAATCTGGTCGGATACCGATGGCACCGTGGATATCCTTGTCTCGGCGGTCGGAACCGGCGGCACGATCACCGGCATTGCGGAAGTCGTCAAGTCACGCAGGCCGGGCTTTCTTTCCATTGCCGTCGAGCCGGCGGATTCCCCCGTGATCTCCCAGACCCGCGCCGGGGAGCCGCTCAAACCCGGCCCGCACAAAATCCAGGGCACCGGCGCCGGGTTCGTCCCGAAGAATCTCAACTTGGATATCGTCGACGATGTCGTGAAGGTCACGAATGAAGATGCGATCAACACTGCGCGCCGGCTGGCCCTCGAGGAAGGAATCCTCGCGGGCATTTCCACGGGCGCCAATGTCTGGGCGGCCATCCAGGTGGCCAACCGCCCGGAAAACAAAGGCAGGTTGATCGTCACGATCGGCTGCAGCACCGGAGAACGGTATCTGAGCACGGCCCTTGCCGACGACGCCCGGAAAGCGGTCGCGACTTGAAGTGGCCGCCCGGAAAACTCCGTCACGCATGAAATCCACACCAGCCAGCCAAAGGGGACGGCCCAGGGAAACCGCTCGCTCGGTCCATTCCCTGCTCGCCCCTTTGGAGGATCTCGCCGCGAACTCGGAGAGCCTTTTTTCCGCGCACTTGGAGTATGGTGATCGAAATGGTGTTCCTGGGACGATCCCCCGGTTTCTCTTCACCGGTCCCGGGGATCGCGGCAGCTTTCTTCGCGTGGGAATCTTTGCAGGCATTCATGGCGACGAGCCCAGCGGGGTGCAGGCCGCCGTCGATCTCCTGCGCCGCCTCCACGAGGCTCCCCAGCCGGCCCTGGGATATGAACTCTTTGTGTATCCGGTATGTAATCCGTGGGGCTATGCCCACGACACCCGCTTGCTGAAGAGCGGGTCCGATATGAACCGGGAATTCTGGCGCGGCAGCGATGAGATCGAGGTCCTCGTGCTGGAAGGTCAGCTCATGAAGCTGGCTTTTGACGGAATTGCGGCGTTGCACACGGATGACTCCTCGCCCGGACTCTACGGATTTGTCAAAGGCCACCAGCTCACACGCCATGTGCTCGAACCCAGCCTCGAGGCCGCCTCACGATTTCTCCCGCGGAATTTTGACAAGAGCATCGACAATTTCCAAGCCAACGCCGGAATCATAGAAGACGGCTACCTGGGTGTCCTTGGCGCTCCGCCGACCCAGAAACCCCGGCCGTTTGAAATCGTGTTTGAGACCCCGAGTCACGCGGAAAAAACGCTTCAGGTCGAAGCCCATGTGGCGGCTCTCTTGACCATGCTGGGAAGTTTCCGAGCGATGATCGCCGAAGGGCAGAACATTTGATGAGGAGGCGCTCCGTTCTTCCGGGCTTCGGAATCACTCTGGGATACACCCTCGTTTATCTCACGCTCATCGTGCTGATCCCGTTCAGCGCGCTCATGGTGCGGACTTCATCCGGTGGATGGGAGCACTTCTGGTCAACGATCACGGCTCCGCGCGTGGCGGCCTCCTATTGGGTCAGCTTCGGCATCTCCTTCCTGGCGGCGCTTGTGAACGGGTTTTTCGGCTTCATCGGAGCCTGGGTGCTGGTCAGGTACCGGTTTCCGGGCCGGCGCATTCTCGACGCGATGGTGGATCTTCCGTTCGCGCTTCCCACGGCGGTTGCGGGAATCGCCCTCACGGCACTTTACGCTCCGAACGACTGGATCGGGGAGTTCTTGAAACCCATGGGAATCAAAGTCGCCTTCACTCGGTTGGGAATTTTTGTGGCTCTCACCTTCATCGGGATGCCTTTTGTCGTGCGCACGGTGCAGCCGGTCATCCAGGGTCTTTCCGACGATGTCGAGGAGGCGGCCGCCTGTCTGGGAGCCAACCGCTGGCAAACGTTCCGAAGGGTGGTCTTTCCCGCTCTCCTTCCCTCGATCCTCACCGGCATCACGCTTGCCTACGGCCGGGCGGTGGGGGAATTCGGGTCCGTGGTCTTCATCGCCGGAAACCTTCCCTTCAAAACCGAGATCACCCCGCTGCTGATCATCAGCAAACTGGAACAATACGATTACAGCGGGGCGGCCGCCCTCGGCTTTGTGATGCTCGTCGTCTCGTTTTTTGTGCTTCTGGCCAGCAACGGGCTCCAGGCATGGGACAACAAAAGAAAAGGCATTTCCTGACCATGGCCGGAGCAACCCAGTTTCCCATTCCGCACCGTCCGTCTGCCGGACGTCGCGCCACCGCGGAGTCGCCGGTCGCGAAGTTCCTCTTGATCGGGATCACGCTGGTCTTCTTCAGTCTCTTCCTTCTTCTCCCGCTGCTGGTTGTCTTTCAGGAAGCGTTCTCGAAAGGTCTGGGTGTCTTTGTAAAGGCCTTTCAGGACCCCTATACGCAGGACGCGATCCGGCTCACCCTTCTTGTCGCCGCGATCACCGTCCCGCTGAATACCATCTTCGGGCTGGCGGCGGCATGGAGCCTGACCCGGTTCCGGTTTTCGGGAAGGGCGTTCATCATCACCCTGATCGACCTCCCGCTGTGGGTCTCGCCGGTCATTGGCGGTTTGATCTACGTCCTCGTCTTCGGGTCGAAAGGTTGGTTCGGCTCTTGGCTCACAGATCACAACATCCGCATCATTTTTGCGGTTCCGGGCATTGTGCTGGCCACGGTTTTTGTGACATTTCCCTTTGTGGCGCGGGGTCTCATTCCGCTCATGCAGGCCCAGGGGATCAACGAGGAGGAGGCCGCTCTCACGCTCGGCGCCAACGGCTGGCAGATCTTCTGGCGGGTGACCGTTCCAAAAATCAAGTGGGGGCTGCTCTACGGTGTGATTCTTTGCAATGCGCGGGCGATGGGGGAATTCGGCGCCGTCTCGGTCGTCTCGGGACACATCCGGGGAAAGACGAACACCATGCCCCTCCACATTGAAATTCTTTACAACGAATACCACTTCGCCGCCGCGTTCGCCGTGGCCTCGTTGCTGGCGCTGCTGGCGCTGGTCACGCTTTTCCTGAAGACCTACTCGGAGTGGCGCGCCGCGGAGCAGTTGAAGCAACTCTGACAACCGGGATCCTTTTTCCATGAGCATACGAATCCATCATGTCACCAAGCGATACGCGCGCTTTCCCGCACTAGATGACGTGAGCGTGGAAATCGAAACCGGCGAGTTGCTCGCCCTGCTGGGCCCCAGCGGTTCCGGAAAAACCACCCTGCTCCGCGTCATCGCCGGCCTCGAGTTTCCCGAGTCACAGGGCTCGGTGTTGTTCCAGGAGCGCGATGTCACGCAACTGTCCGCCTACAAGCGCAAGGCGGGCTTCGTATTTCAAGCTTACGCCCTCTTTGCGCACATGAATGTCTTCGAAAACATTGCCTTCGCGTTGCGGGTCCTGCCGCGGAGGAAACGCCCGCCGGAAGCGACGATTCGCGCCCGTGTCGTGGAACTCCTGGCCGCAGTCCAGCTCGAGGGCCTCGAAAAGCGCCTTCCCACCCAGCTCTCGGGCGGCCAGCGCCAGCGGGTTGCCTTTGCGAGGGCGCTGGCGATCGAGCCCGAAGTCCTCCTGCTGGACGAGCCGTTTGGTGCGCTGGACGCCAAGGTCCGGAAAGACCTGCGGCGTTGGCTCAAGGATTTTCACAAGCGGATCCGGCTCACCACCATTTTCGTGACGCATGACCAGGACGAGGCATTCGAGGTTGCGGATCGTGTGGTCATCATCGACAAAGGGGTCATCCAGCAATCCGGAACGCCGGAGGAAGTCAGGAAAAACCCGGCGAACGAATTCGTCCGGGAATTCTTGGACCTGTAGAAACCGGCTCCCTTCCGCTTTTCCGGTTCCAAGTCACGTCTTGCCGAAAAGAAGATATCTCGCGTTGACTCGCGGAGATTTCCAGCAATCCTTCGTCAGATATGGTTTGGAAACTCATCATTGCGTTCCTGGCCTCGACGGCCATCCTCCCCGCGCAGCAGGTGGTGCATGTCGGAGTCTTTCCGAATGTGACCCACGCGCAGGGGCTTGTGGCGGCCAACATGACCCGCGAGGGAAAGGGCTGGTTCGAGTCGCGCCTCGGGGTTCCTGTGAAAATCGAGTGGATGGTTTACAATGCCGGCCCGTCGGCGATGGAGGGAATCTTCACGAAGGCGGTGGATTTCACGTATGTGGGACCGAGTCCGGTGGTCAACGCCTATGCAAAGGCAAATGGTGGCGAGGTGCGGGTGCTGAGCGGTGCGATGCGCGGGGGCGAGGCCCTCGTGGTCAAGGGAGACGCGATCACCAAACCCGAAGACTTCCGCGGAAAAACGATCGCGACCCCGCAGCTCGGGAATACGCAGGATGTGGGATGCCGGGCCTGGCTGATCGGGCACGGGATCAAGGTGACACTCACCGGCGGCGAGGCACGGGTGATCCCGACCGCCAACCCGGACATTCTCGCGCTCTTCCTGCAGGGGAAAATCGATGCGGCGTGGACGGTCGAGCCGTGGGTCACCCGCCTGCTCGGAGAGGCCAACGGGAAAATCTTTTTTGCCGACAAGGATGCCCTGACGACCGTGCTGGCCGGGCGCGAGGGATTCCTGAAGGAAAATCCGGCTCTTGCCGCGAAATTCCTGGCCGCGCACAACGAACTCACGGCGTGGGTGCTCGCGAATCCGGGCGAGGCGCAGCGGCGGGTCCGCGACGAGATCAGAGCGATCACACACAAGGAGATCCCGGCTCCTCTCATCCACGAGGCATGGACGCGGTTGGTCTTCAACGATGAAATCTCCGCCGGCCCGTTCGAAACATTCCTGGAGCAAGCCCGCGAGGTCGGGTTCGTGCGCGCCGGGGTTGGCCTCGACAAGCTGATCTGGAAACCGTGAGTGTTGAGCACGAACTGAAGAATGTCGCGCCGGAGCGCCTCGAGGTGGACGGCGTTTCAAAGTCGTTCACCACGAAGCACCGCACGGTGCTCGCGCTCGATTCCATCAGCCTGAAAATCTCGGAGGGTGAGTTCGTCTGCCTGGTCGGGCAGAGCGGGTGCGGAAAATCGACGCTGCTGAACATCATCGCCGGCCTCGAGCAGCCGGATTCGGGACGGGTGCTGGCGAATGGCGAGCCGGTCACCGTGCCCGGTCGCGACCGCATGGTCCTGTTTCAGGAGCACGCGCTGTTCCCCTGGCTCGATGTGATGGGCAACGTCCTCTTCGGCCTGAAGCTCAAGCCGGGTCTCACCGACAAGGACCGGCTCGAGGTGGCAACGTATTACCTCCGGCTTGTGGGGCTGGAAAAACTCCACCACTCGAACATCCACGAGCTCTCGGGCGGGATGAAGCAGCGGGTCGCCCTCGCGCGGGCGCTCGCCCCGAATCCCCGCGTCCTCCTCATGGACGAACCGTTCGCCGCGCTCGACGCCCTCACCCGCGAACAGCTCTACGGGGATATCCAGAAAATCTGGGAGGCGCGGCGGAAGACGATCCTCTTCGTCACCCACAACGTCCGCGAGGCCGCCTGCCTCGGCGACCGGGTCATCCTGTTTTCCCCGAACCCCGGCCGCATCCGGAAAGAATTTGCCGTCAATCTCCCGCGCCCGCGCGACATCAACAGCGTGGAACTGGCCCACTATTCCACCGAAATCACGGCCGCCCTCAAGGGGTTCACCCCGGGCGAGGGATTGGAGGCTTCGGAATGAAACGCGCGATCACATCCCTCCTCTTTTTCGCGCTCCTCATCGCGGCGTGGCAGATCGCCGCGACATCGGGAAAATTTTCGCGGGTGATGTTTCCGCCGCCCTCGGATGTCGCCGAATATCTCTGGGAATCGGCCGGTGAGGGCACGCTCGGGAGCGCGACGCTTGTGACGATCAAGCGCCTGCTCGTCGGTTACGCGGTCGGTCTCCTGCTCGGGATCCCGCTCGGGCTTTTCACCGCGAGATTCAAGATCTTCCAGGATACCGTCGGCGTGCTGGCGCTGGGAATGCAGGCCCTGCCGAGCGTTTGCTGGGTGCCTCTCGCGCTCGTGTGGTTCGGGCAGACCGAGGCGGCCATGCTTTTCGTGGTCATCATGGGCACGCTCTGGTCGGTCATCATCGCGACCAGCGACGGCGTCCGTTCCATGCCGCCGATCTACCTCCGGGCGGCGAAGACGATGGGCTCGACCGGCCTGCACTCGTGGGTGAGGGTGATTCTCCCGGCCTCGCTGCCCTATCTCGTCGGCGGCATGAAGCAGGGCTGGGCGTTCGCCTGGAGATCGCTCATGGCCGCGGAAATATTTGTGACGATCCTGACCGGATTCGGGCTCGGCCAACTGCTTCACTATGGCCGCGAGCTTCTGGCGATGGACCAGGTGATGGCGGTGATGATCGTCCTCATCGTGATAGGCCTCCTCGCCGACAAGCTGCTCTTCGCGCCGTGGGAAAGGTTCCTCCACCGGCGTTGGGGCACCGGAACGCTGAAGTAGCCGCCGGGATCGTTTATCCCGAAAACCGGTTTGAACCACAGAGAACGGAGAACACAGAGGAAATGCCCCAGGGGAATGGAATCCATTTGTCCCAGGCAGACCGGTTGTTTGCCGTTGGTGTCTCCGTGCTCTCCGTCCTCCGTGGTGAACAGTCGCCGTTTTCGGGTTCAACTCACAGCCGGCCTTCGTCGGCGTCGATGTATTGGAACATCGTCTGGATGTCGTTGCGGGACTCGAATCCGCTCTCTTTTTTCCGGCGGGCGAGGATTTCCGATGCCTCATCGTTCCACCCGCGTTTGCTCATGAATCCATTCCAGACCTCGATCTGCTCGCCGGTCGGGCGATGCCCGTTTTCAAAGCACCATTCGAGCGCCTGCCCGTCATCCAGGCCTTCGAGGACTTTCCCTTGCAGGGCGTCGTATTCGACCCCGAGAAAATCCACGCATCTCTGGTCGAAGGCCTTGCCGAGATTCGCATGCAGGTCGGGGTGCAGCTCGCCGGCGGCCATGAGCCGGATTTTGTCGAGCATGCGTCCGAAGTAAACGATGCCGCCGGTTTTGTCCTGGGGTGACTTGGGATATTTCATTTGTGGCGCAGGGTAATCATAATTGCCCTGTCAACCGCTCCCGCGGAAATCGTCGCGCCTTCTTTGTTGCCCCCCGGTGGCCGGGAGGGGCATGATGGACGCACTGTGAACGGACCATTGACCATCGCCGGGCGGGAGTTTTCCTCGCGGCTCCTTTTGGGAACGGGGAAATTTTCCTCCAGCGAGACGATGCGCGACGCGCTCGGGGCAAGCGGGACGCAGATCGTCACCGTCGCCCTGCGGCGCGCGGATTTGAGCGGAAGGAAGGATCCGTTCGCCAACATCCTGGATTTCGTGGACGGGAAAAAATACCTGCTGCTTCCGAACACCAGCGGCGCGATGAATGCGGAGGAAGCCGTGCGCCTGGCCCGGCTGGCCGCGGCGGCCGGGCTTCCGATGTGGGTGAAATTGGAGATCCATCCCGACCCGCACTACCTTTTGCCCGATCCGGTCGAGACGCTCGCGGCTTCCGAGGTGCTGGTGAAGGAAGGGTTCACCGTCCTGCCCTACATCAATGCCGATCCGGTGCTGGCGCGGCGGCTCCAGGATGTCGGAACCGCGACGGTGATGCCGCTCGGGTCGCCGATCGGCAGCAACCGGGGCATCGAGACCCGCGCCCAGATCGAAATCATCATCAGGCAGGCGACCGTTCCCGTGGTGGTCGATGCCGGGATCGGCGCGCCCAGCCATGCCGCGGAGGCGATCGAACTCGGGGCCGATGCCGTGCTCGTGAACACCGCCATCGCCGCCGCGGAGGATCCCGTCCGCATGGCGCGGGCATTCAAACAAACCGTCGAAGCCGCCCGCGAGGCGCTCGAAGCCGGGCTCCCGACGCGGCTCGACCACGCCGCGGCCACCAGCCCGCTCGCCGCATTTCTCGACACCCTCTGACGATGTCGGGCGAGAACCTCACCCCCATGATGCGGCAGTATCACGCCGTCCGGCGGGAACTGCCAACCGGCACGTTGTTGATGTTCCGGCTGGGGGATTTTTACGAAATGTTCGGGGAGGATGCCACCGAGGCGGCTCCCGTTTTGAATGTGGCATTGACGAAGCGCGGCGCGACGCCGATGTGCGGGGTGCCGTTCCATGCCGCGCGGGGATACATCGGAAAGCTGATCGCCGCGGGCTGGAGGGTCGCGGTTTGCGACCAGGTCGGCGAGGTTACCGCGGGCAAACTCGTGCGCCGCGAGGTCTCCCAGATCCTCAGCCCGGGAACCCTCGATGATTTCGGGCTCGATGACCGGAAGCCGAATTACCTGGCCGCGGTCGGCGAGAGAAACGGAGTCTTTGGGCTCGCGTTTGCGGACCTGAGCACCGGGGAATTCCGCCTGACCGAACTGGAGTCGCTCGCGGCCCTTCTCGATGAGCTGGCGCGGGTGCTCCCCGCCGAGGTTCTGATCCCCGACCACCAGGCCGGGCTTTTTGCGCCGCTCGCCAAGCCTGCCGTCATGGATGGATACCTGTTTGAGCCGGATCCCGCCGCGGAAATATTGATTGGTCACTTCAAAGTCCAATCCCTGGATGGATTTGGTTGCGCGGACCTGCCTGCCGGGGTGGGATCCGCGGGCGCCCTGCTCCATTACATCACCCGCCAGATGCGCCGTCAGGCCGGGCATCTCCGCCAGCTGAGACCTTACCGGCGCAGCGCCTATTTGATCCTCGATGCCTCGACGCAGAGTCACCTCGAACTTGTCGCTTCGCGCGCCGGGCGGGGCATGACACTTCTCGGCGCCCTGGACCGGACGGCGACGCCGATGGGAGCGAGGCTCTTGCGGGAATGGGTTCTCCACCCGTTGAGCACGGTGGGAGAAATCGAAGCCCGGCAGGATGCCATCGCCGCGCTGCTCGACGACGCGCTCCTTCTGGGAGACCTCCGCTCCCGGCTGGCGGAAATCCGCGATATCGAGCGGGCGACCGCGCGCCTGGGCGGAGTTTCCGGAAATGCCCGCGACCTCGCCGCGCTGTCGCAGTCCCTCGAGCGCATCCCGATCCTGGCGACGAGTCTGGGCGTCGCGGACCATTTGCCCTCCGAGCTTCTGGGCGGGATGAGCGAGCGCCTGCACGCGCTTCCCGATCTGACGACGCGTCTCCGCTCGGCATTGGTGGACGAACCGCCCGCGCTGGTCCGCGAGGGTGGCCTCATCCGGCCCGGCTTCGATCCGGCCCTCGACGAATTGCGCGCCGCTTCCCACGAGGGAAAAAACTGGATCGCCACACTCCAGGAAAAAGAGATCGCACGCACCGGCATCAAATCGCTGAAAGTCCGCTACACATCGGTCTTCGGGTATTTCATCGAAATCACCAAAGCCAACCTGTCGTCGGTCCCCGACGATTACGTGCGCAAGCAGACGACGGTCAACGGCGAACGGTTCATCACTCCCGAACTCAAGGAGGTCGAGGGAAAAATCCTCGGGGCGGACGAGCGGGCGCGGGCGCGGGAAATCGATCTGTTCGCCGGCCTCCGCGCCGACGCGCTCGCGGAATTGCCGAAGCTTCAGGAAACCGCCAACACGCTCGCCACACTCGATGCGATTTGTTCGCTGGCCGAGACCGCGCGGCTGCATGGCTACTGCCGCCCGGACATCGAGGAGAGTTCGATCCTCCACATCGAGGAAGGCCGCCATCCGGTCCTCGACCAGCAGCCGGGAGGCGAACGGTTCGTGCCCAACGACACCGATCTCGGAAGCGACGGGAAAACCTTCGCGATCCTCACCGGGCCGAACATGGCCGGGAAATCGACCTACATCCGCCAGGTCGCCCTGCTGGTCCTGCTCGCCCAGATGGGAAGCTACGTGCCCGCAAAATCGATGCGCGCCGGATTGGCCGACCGGATTTTCACCCGCGTCGGCGCCAATGACGACCTCGCGCGCGGCCAATCCACGTTCATGGTCGAGATGAACGAGACGGCCAATATCCTCAACAACGCCACCGCGAAGAGCCTGGTCATCCTCGACGAGATCGGGCGCGGGACCTCGACGTTCGACGGGCTCTCCATCGCATGGAGCGTGGCCGAGTATCTTCATGACCGGGTCAACTGCCGGACATTGTTCGCCACGCACTACCACGAGCTCACCGACCTCGAGCGCACGCGGCCCGGTGTCCTCAACCTGAACGTCGCGGTCCGCGAGTGGAACGACCAGGTCATCTTCCTGCGGAAAATCCTCCCCGGACGCGCGGACCAAAGCTACGGGATCCAGGTCGCCCGGCTCGCCGGGTTGCCCGACGCGATCATCTCCCGCGCGAAGGAAATCCTCGCCAACCTGGAAAAAGCCGAACTCAACGCCGACGGCGAACCCGCATTCGCCAAGGGCCGCCGCAAACGCCTCGTTCCCGACCCCGCCGCGCAGATGACCATGCTGTAACCCGGCCGGGCGGGGCTTTGGACGCTTCGCTCTTGTCTTCGGCAATCCGGTCTTCTCGAGGTCGGCTGTTCTTTTGAGGGAATTCGACCTTTCGGGTTTTGGGGACGCCGCCATTGACAACAAGGAAATATTGTGTGACGTACACCTCATGAGCGAAACACTGTCGATCCGTCTTCCGTCCGAAGACAAGCGCGCGTTGTTTGAAATTGCCGCCCGGCATGGAGGGAGCATCAACGAATTTGTCCGGCAGGCAATCCGGGGCAAACTGAAAGAAGTCGCGCCCCGCGACCCCTCCCCTCTTGCCGGTTTTTTTCGGTCTGTGCCTGTTGACGTACCTGCGCCCACAAATGACGCGGTGCGACGCGCCATGAAAAAAATGAGCCGCATGACGTATCTCGTGGATACCGGGCCGCTGGTGAGCGCTTTTGCCCGCCGGGAACCAAAATACAAGTCCTGGGCCGAGGAATTGCTGGGACGGTTGCCGCTCCCGCTGGTGACATGCGAGGCCGTGATTACGGAGGCGTCTCACCTTCTGGGCTCGTCCGTCCGCCTGATGGAGGCGATCCGTGACCCGTAGCCAGGCACTCAAGCATGTCCTGCGATAAATTTGCTTCCCTCACCGCCTTCGTTGTCATGACCTGAAACTCCCATCGCTTTCATTCCAAGCGGCCTGCTTTCCCACCGGCGGGCGCCGATTGCCCCTCCTCCACGCACCCGGCACGCCCGCCACCCGAGCCCCGCTCGAACTCCTGCCAAGCTTACGCAGATTACCCATCCATAGAGAAAACAGATGAAACGGCTCTGGGGGGGGGCCGCGATTTATGAGGGTTGGACGCTTGCGTTGGCCGGGAATTTCGCGGAGGATGTCGGGCGAGTTTTTCCCATGCGTCCGAACGTCCACCATGTTGGCCAGCCTCCAGCCTTTCCAAACGGACAATGCCCTGCTGACGATGGCTTGCCAACGATGCGCGTATTGAACCAAGCGCTTTTGTTTTTGTCGTTCCTTGTGCTTTTTTTCATCGGATCGGCGCACGCCACAGCACAGGATCCTTCTCTTGAGACAGGACGCAAGTTTGCGCCCTTTGTCTTGTCCTTGAAGCCTTCTCTCCAGATGAGCCCTTTGCCGGGGTGGATGCCAGGGCCGGCTGTTGTCCGCCCCGAATTGGCCACCATCGAGATTCCTGTGCCCGCACTTTGGTCCGAGCCTGCCGTCGAGCGTTACGCGCTGACTGTGGTGTTCGACGACCGTGGCGACGGGGGACCAGCGGTTGAATGGCGCTCTCCGGATGGCTCGACAAGCATCATTTCGCAAGGGCTTGGAGAAATGGACATCGCGTTGGGATTGAATGCCCGGACGATCCTTCTCCCCCAGGCTCTGACCCGGGAGGGGGGTGTTCTCCTCGTTTCATATTACGCGAAGTTTGACAGCCTTGTCAGCTTGGCGGCCCGCCCGGCCCGCGAGGACCCTCTTGCTGTCCTGGGCGTCCAGAGCAACCCCGCGCTCGTGGACGAAGCGCTCCATGTCTTTGAACGCTCTGAAGTCGATGGCCGGAGAAATCCTCCGCTCAGCGGGGATATCCGGCGCGGGGCTGTTGTGGAAGCCGAACTCTCCGCTCCGGTGCAGGAGTTGGAGGGAGAGGTCGAATTCGTCGTTCCGGTCGACGGGCTTGTCGAGGGCGGCATCCTGAAGCTCGATGTTCTGGGCCTTGACCCCGAGGCTGCCATCCAGGTCCGGGTGAATTCGATTTCCATCGGGCAGATCGGATTCCCTCCGTTCCGTTTGGATGACCCCACGCTGGTTTCCGACAGCCTCGGGCGCCTCGTGCTTGCGGGATGGCGTACCGGGTCCGTGTTTGTTCCCGCCCGCTTCTGGCTTTCGGGAGAAAATTCCGTGGTGGTGGTTTTGAGACACTCCGAAGTCGAGACGGCGAGGCGGGTGTTTGTCAGGAATGCGGGGCTTCACCTCCGCTTCGGAGCGGAACAAGGACCACCCTCCTCAGCCCAAGAGCCGGATTTCTCGATGCCGAATCCCATTGTTCCCGACCCCCAAAATACTCCCCTCCCTGAGATTATCACGGGCGCGCGATAGGGAATCCGCTTGATCTTGCGATCACCCTAAATTCCGCAATTGGCATGGCCAGTAGAGTAGGGAGGGAAGTCACGGAATGACAGGACGAGTCCAATGACCGCCGACTTCCTTCCCCCTCGTCAAACCGGACGTGCGGATTTCTTCCCTGCGCGCTGCCCCCTTTCACCCCGG
>JBAYWC010000025.1:0-28219 GCA_041674265.1 Terrimicrobiaceae bacterium | reverse complement strand
CCTCTTCGCCTCCCCTCCCAAGTGGGCCGCCTTCCCCTCCGGCGCACAGCTGTAGCCCGAAAAATATCGGACCCTCTGTGTTTATCGGCCCTTCAGGCCTTCCGTCGGGGAAGTTAGGTTAACTCGCGCCATCCCGAATATCCGGCAACTGGGTTGATCAAGCCTTCAGCAGCTCGAGCGTCGCTGTCCTCGCCAGACGAAACAGGGATCCCTTCCTTTCGCCGATCTGGAACCTCAACGCCCCCCTTGGGAACTTCAGGTTAAAAAAACTCTGCGACTTCCGGTTGGGAGACAAATTTTCGCATGGCGGGATCGTTGACGAGATAGTAGTACAAGTCGTTCGGAAGCCTCTCGCGGCACGTTTTCAAAAGCGAGGCGGCGCGGGCGAAGTCGCCCTTCCGCATCGCGACGTAGGAGGCGGAAAACAAGGAGGCGGCATCATTGTCCGGGTTGATATTTTCCGGCAGTTCATCGTCTGGCAGATTCTGCAATTTGAGCAGCGCGATTGAGGCATCCACGACCGTGTGGCTGTCCACGGGATTCAACCGCGAGCGCGCCCCTTGAAGGAGCTGCATCGCCTCTTCATCCTGTTTTCGGTAACGCAGGAGGGTGGCCAGTTCGACATAAGGAGACGGGTTTGCCGCATCGGCAATCATCGCCTGCCGGAGGTAGGATTCCGCCCGCAGGCGAGGATCCCCGAACGTTGTGGCGGAGCCTCTTGGTTTCTGGGTCTCAAGGACCGCCTTCAAAGCGAGCGAATCCGAAACCCGTTCCCGTTTGGCCAGAGATTGTTCGGCTTTTGCCGATGCGGTTGCCGGGTCCCCTGCCTGCATGGCTGCGAGGGCAACGAGGTAGGTGAGAGAGGAAACAGCGGGGGATTCCTGCTCAAGACGGGTCAGTTGATCGAGCGCCTTTCCTGCATCTCCCGTCCTGAGGTCCATGAGGGCCTTATTGAGCCGGGTTTGAAAATCCGCCGGGATATTGACCCCCTGCTTGGCGATCTCTGCCAGGATCTGGCGACGCTGCGAGGATGCCCCCAAAGAGAAGAATATCCATGCCATCACGGCGGCAACCGGGATGAGTGCCAACAGCGTCCGGCCCAGCATGACCCGCCCGACCAAGGTCTTCCTGATCCATTTTTTCAACTTGAAAACCGGCTGGACCGCGGGAAGGGGGCGAGCTTCCGCCTTATTTCCCGACGAAGCCGCCGGCGGGACGTTGCTCTCCTCGGGGCTTTCCGCGAGAGTCGCTTTTTTCTCCAGGGCCGGGTCGTCGTCCGGATCTTTTCCGGATGGACGCGGACGGGACTGGGCGCGGGCATCAAAAGGGACGCCGGTTGGCTGCGCCAAAGCAGCCAGTCTGGTGATATTTTTTTTCTCCGCCTCGACTTCCCCGGACTCCTCGTCAGTCTGGACGGCTTTTAATTTCCGGGGCTTGAGCTGGATTTTCTTCTCTTTGCTCGTTGGGTTCTCTTCGGTCATTCGCGCGATGCCTGCCCACAACCTGTGGCCATCCGCACTCTCTTACAACACGATTCCAACAAATAAAAATGGAATCTCTTCGGGACCAGCTGCCGGGTTCAAGGCTGGCGTTCGAGCAACTTCGGGAGCCCGAGTTCATCGAGGGCAATCGGGGTCTGTTGCTGGATCTTCGCGAGGTAGGCCTCGCGGGTCGCGCGGGCGCGTTCCGTGCGGAGCGCGCGCACGAGCTGATCTTTGACTTCATCGAGGGTTGCGGTGTGGGCGTCTTTCGTATCGAGCACCTTGACGATATACCATCCGTCGGCGAGGCGAACCGGCTCCGTCACAGCTCCTTTGGAAAGAGCGTCGACCTTGGAGCGGATTTCCGGTTGGATCCGGGCCTCGGCAAGCCAACCGACCTCGCCGCCGCGCGTGGCCGTTTCGCGCTCGTCGCTTTTGTTCCGCGCGACCTCGGAAAAATCACCCGACTTGACCGCCCTGGCAATCTCGTCAACGCGGGCTTTCGCCTTGTCCTGCTCCGCCTTGACGGCATCTTTGGAGACAGCCACATAGATCTGCGCGAGGCGGATCTGCTTCGGGATATTGAGTTCTTCCTTGCGCGCCTCGTAAACCGTTTTGACCTCCTCGGCCGAAGGGAAGCTCTCCGGAATTTTGGAAACCGACTGGAGATAGGACTCGGCAATGGCCCCTTGGCGGAGGCGATCCAGTTGCCCGGCGACCTCGGGTGTTTTGTCCCATCCCGAGGCGATCGCTTCCTTGAACAGAATCTGCTGGAGAATGAGCGTGCGAACCGCCTGGCTCAATGCTGCGGGGTTCTTCAGGAGGGCCGCGCGATCCGGATCGCTCAAATTTTCCAGATAGGGGATGACCTGCGCGGCCTTGACCTCCTGATCGCCAACCCGCGCAATGATCTCATCGGCAGCGCGCGCAAACGGGGCGGCAAGCGCAAAAGCGAGGCAGGCAGCCGTGAAACGGCGGAGGGACAAGGAAAATGCAGATCGATCTGCGTTGGCGGGAAGGGAACGGGGCGGAAACTCCATTCTCGGGATGGCAGGGTGACGGGGTATGCGGAATTGGGTCGGATACGACATGAGGATTGGGGATTTTCAGCCTTGGGGGCTGGTTGATTGCGGCTGTGCGGTTTGTGGCCTGGGCTCGGTTTTTCCCGGCTGGATGCGCGCATCGGTCAGTTTGTCCGCCTGGTCCTGGACCAGGTTTTCGAATTTGACCCTGGTGGTGCCCACGAATGGCTCTCTCGCGAGGATGGCATCGCCGAGGCCGAATTTTTCATAGCGGTCAAGGGTCTCCATCCCGGCCTTGTACATCTCCAGGTTTTTGACCTGTTGGGTGGCGACCTGCCTCTCGAGCCTGATCGATTTGTCCTGATACTTTGCGCGTTCGAATTCCTTGCGAGCGGCAAAGGCGGTGAGTTCGGAATAGGATTTTTTCCATTTTTCCACCTTGGCCTGGAGGCTGGTGATCACCGTCCCGCGCTCTTCGAGCTTGGTATTGAGTTCGGCAATCATGTTCGCGGACGTGTTGCGCTCCGCGAGCAGGTCCTTGTTCAGAGTTTCGGTCCTGGCGGTGAGTTCCTTGATTTTTTCCTCGGCGGCGACCTGCGCGGCCTGGGCGGCGGCGACCTGCCCTTGGGCGTCGCGGAGCTTGAGCATCGTGTCGCGCAACGCTTCCCGGAGCTTGGCCTCAAGTCCGTTCTCGCCGGCGGCATGAAGAGGCGCGGCCAGCGCCACGGCAAGCAGGACGGCCCGCCAGCAGATGGCTCTCCATGTCCGATTGTCTGGGATTATGTGCATGTTCAGAATTTCGAGTTGATGTCGAATTGGATGATGTTCGTTTTGTAGGTTGGCCCGGCAATGCTGTCCGCGCCCATCCAGCGTAGCGAGACATAGACATTTTCCGAGAGGGCGAGATAACCGCCGACGGTGAATCCCTTCATGTTCGTGCCACCGAGACCGAAATCGGAATCGTTGAACCCGTCCACGACAGCATCGGAGCCGATCCAACGGTAGCCGACGTCCATGCACCAGTCCCAGCGCTTCGAGAGCGAGGGGGTGCCGACACGCATCTGCACCAGCCAGCCGGTCGGATCCCCGTCAAATGGACCGATGGCATCGAGTTCGGTGGAGTCGATCGCCCCGCGGTTGTTGACGGCAACCAGGCCGATCGCGCTTTTGTTGAAGGCCAGGTTCTGGACGAACTCGCCGATGAGGGAGATCTGGACGGGCTCGAACCCATTGTAATCCAGACGGGCTGTGATGGCGAGTTCTTCGAACTTTGTGGCGAGGCCGTAGTATTGCCACTGGTTGATGGCCCCGAAGTCATTGCTGGCATCCGGAATGATGTTCCGGATCGCCATGTAGGTGTTGCCCTTCTGCGCGAAGGATGGCCGGCTGTTGTCGGTGTCGCTCGCGTCGTTGACCGTCTGGGGGGTATAGGGCGTCGAAAGTTTGCCCTCGATGTTCTGGAAGTAGTAGTAAGCCCCGGCGACTTTGAATGTCCAATCCTCGGTCGGCTTCCACTCCAGCCCGCCCTGGACCGCATAGAGATACTTGTCGTAGCTCTTGAACTTGACCGGTTGATTCGAGGAGAAGTTGAAGTCGGTGTTGTAAACCACGAACGCCCCCGCCGTCACAAACGGCGTCAGCCCCGGAAGAACCTCATACTTGGCTTTCAGCGCGGCTCCGTCAAAGCCGAGGTCGTCGTCCCAGATCAGAGGCGTCGAGAAAAACGGGTTGTCAAAGCGTCCGACCCAGAATGTCAGGCCCGGCTTGTTGCTTTCCCTGCCGATATCGTAGCGCAAAAAGGCGCGGTCGAGCCAGATGGCATACTTGCTGAAATTCCCGCCCTGTCCCTGCGTGGCGGAGTTCGCGAGACCCATGCTCTGGTTGGTGGAAACCGGCGAGTTGTTCTGGCCGGTGGCCACGCGGAACCCGGAAGTGAAGTTTTCACCCATGTTGATATCGGCTCCGAAACGGGCCCGGATGCGGAATTGGTTCCGGTTCTGGTCGGCATTCAACTGCGGGGCGAACTGGTTGCCAGTCGTGTCGAACGGCGCCCCGGTGTTGATGGCATTGAAATTCGGGAAGGCGCCCGTGGCATCGTTGCCATTCGGGAAGTAGTCGCCTTCATACCGGATGCGCAGGTCGAAGAACGGATGCACTTTGTCCACCCACTTGGGGAGAAGGATATTGCCGGCCAGCTTGCTGGACGCGCGGTCGGTGGCAAGCTCCAACTTGATCTCCTCCTTGATCTGCATCTTGACAGGCTCAGGAATATAGGTGACACGCACATCGTCCTCCGAGGCGGGCGCATTCTGGGCCTGGGCCACGGCCATTTGATCCGAGGCCGCCTGGACAGCGGCAACCTGGGCGACAGCGAACATGTCGGCCTGGGCTTGTGCCCGTGCGGTTTCGGCTTCGGCCTGGGCCTGCGCGATCATTTCGCGGGCATCTTCCTTGGTCAAAATACCGCGCTGCACGAGCTTGTTGATCAGGTTGATCGTCACGCTTTGGGATGGAGATGCCGGCTCAGAAGATGGGGGAGCGAGATCGGGACTTGTTGAGAGGACGTCTTCGGAAGGACTCGACGCGACCGGCAACGGACCTTCGACGGGGCGACTTTTTTCAGCAACAGGTGTTGGGTTCTGGGGCGCAGGTTGCGCCTTGGCGACTGGCTCGGTTGAAGTTGCAGGAGTTTCCTCTGCGATAGGGGACGGATCAGGGGATGGCGTGACGGAGGCAGGCGGCGCAAACGACTCATTGGGCGCGGTCACCGCCGCCAAAGGCGTTGGTTGAGGCGTGGGCGACGGAACAGGCTCGGGCGGCATCTGTGAGGCAGAAGGGACAGGAGCGGGTCGGGCGGGCGCGGCGGGTGAAGGCGCGGCGGATTGAAGGGCCGCCGGCTTGCTTTCCCCCAATGAACCCGGGGTTGGAGAGGAAACGACAGGCGCTGGCTGCGGGACAGGTGTCGAAGCTTTGGTTTCCGGTTTCTTTGAAGGCGAAGGACTCGGGGTCGGCACGGGATAATCAAATATGATCCGGTTTTTTTTCCCGACCTGCGCGACCTTGTAATCGGCCCCGCGAGAGGAGGGGAGAAGGATGAAGGATGAAGTCAGAAGGATGAAGCAAATGCGCGAGGAACCGGCTGCAACGCGGACGGACGCGCGGAGAGGACAGGAAATGAAGGAAAGGAGACTCATGAAATCAATTGGGCCGGGTGGCCGAGAGGCGCATGACAATCGGCATCGGCATGCCATTCGGCGGCGGGCTCTGCAACTGCAGCCCGGTTAAAATTTCGTCACGGATCGCGGCGTCGATGTCCGCCTTTCCGGATGTTCCGGAGATGGTGGCGCGGGTGACCCGTCCGGTGGCATCCAGCCAGATGCGGACTTTGACATTGAGGGAGGCCGAACGTGTCTTCTTGTGGTTCCGCAAGGCATCGACGACGCGCGACTGGACCTGCCCGGCATACGATCCATATTTGGAACCGCCGCCGCCCTTTCCGGTTCCGGTGCCGCCGATCATCCCGCCCCCGCCCCCAACACCCAGGCCGAATGCATTGGGACCATCCCCCTGGAGGTTGGTGCCCATCGGTGCCGGTTCGGGATCTTGGGCGACGGGTTCGGGTTTGGGCGCTTCCTCGGGCTGGAACTTTTCCTCCTGCATCGTTTCCGGCTCCGGCGGCTGTTCCTTTGGCGGAGGCGGAGGGGGTGGCGGGGGAGGAAGCGGCGGGATGATGTTGACCATGTTCACCGAAGACTTTTTCTTCGGGGCCTCTTTGGGTGAGACAACGACAAGCGCAACCGCGCAAACGACGACGAGGCCTGCCACGATCAGCTTGACCTTGTGCTTTTGGAGGAACGTGCGGTCCTCGTCCTCTTCGTCGTCGTCGTTGACCATGTCCTACTTCGGCCCCTGGGTCGCGAGACCGATTTGCGTGACGCCGACCCGTCCGATGACATCGAGCGCGTCCATGACCATCTGATATTGGGTGGCACGGTCGCCGCGCACGACGACCGGAAAGTCCGGGTTTTTGGCCTTGTAGTCGGTGAGCTTGGATTCCAGCTCCGCCAGCGTGACTGGAACGGTGTCGAGAAAGACCTTGCCCTCGTTGTTGATCGTGACCGCCTTGCTCTTGGGGCCGCCAATAGCCGGAGCCTTGCTGCCTTTCGGAAGATCCACCTTCGTTCCCTGGACGCCTGCCGTCGTCATGATGATGAAAATCAGCAGGAGAACGAGGTAGAGGTCCACCATCGGCGTGACGTTGATGTCGTCGTAGGCTTTGTTATCGTCGGCTGTCATGCGTTCTCCCTCACTTCGATCCGCGGCACCGGGACGCCGCCCTCGTCGGACGGCGGATAGAATTCCGCCATCTTGGTGATGAACTCGTCGATAAAGAGGTTCATGTTGGAAACGGCGTCCTTGATGCGGGAGTTGATGTAGCTGTAGAGGAAGAGGGCCGGGATCGCGACAAGGAGGCCCGCCACCGTGGCAAGAAGCGCGCTCGCGATGCCCGGAGCGATGGAGTTCACCTCGACATTCCCGCTCTTGGCGATGACCGCAAACGTGATCATCACGCCCATGACCGTGCCAAGCAGCCCGACATAAGGACCGCCTGCAATGCTGATCGTGAGATAGATCAGCCCGCTGTTCATGCGGTGGGTCTCATGGGTCAGCCCGGAATCCAGGCTGGCCTTGATCGCCTGGATCGACCGTGAGGAGAGCCCGTTGAACTTTTTCTTTTTGTCCTCGATGCGGTGGCGGATTTCTTCCGAGCCGATGTGGTAGATATGGTAGAGCGGGGATTGCTTCATCAGCCTCTGGATCTTTGCGCTCGCCGTGCCCCCGAGGCTGCTCACGCTCGCGGCATCCGAGTGGTCCAGCGCCGTGAGGTCGGTGGACATGTGTTTCCATTGCCGGATGAACTCCTGGCTCCCTTTCTGGATCTTGTTCAGATAAAGAAATTTGCTGAGCGCGACCGACCAGCTGACGGCGGCCATGATCGCGCAGAAAAAGACAACCATCCACCCGTCGAACATCATGTTCCTGGCGATGTCGCCGAAGAGCATGACGTGCTCGAGGGCGGCGCTGTGCCCGCCACCACCGCCGCCTTCGTCCTCGCCGGAAACGATCAGTTTTGTGCTCGCATCGTTCCCGGCCTGGCTGAGCCAGGCAAACTGGACCCAGCCTGTTCCCCGCGCCGTTTTGGAAATTTCGAACTCGTCGATTTCCCCGACGACGCCGTTCTTCCCGTCGTTGTCCGCACCGAGAGTCGCGCCTGTGGTCAACGCCGGGACAGGCACATCGACTTTCCCATATTCCTTTCCATCCAGATACAATGTGGTCGAGGCATTCGTGGCGACGACCGCCAGGTGCTTCCAGACATTGGCGGGCACGGCCTCTCCCGGCGGGGATTTGTGTGTTCCGGAGCCGTCCTTGATTTCCACATAAGGAACGCCCGCATCGAAACCGATCTGCAGCCGGCTGGCACCATCGGTCCAGTCGAAAAGCACGCCATTTTCGGAAAGGGTCGTGCATTTGACCCATGCGGAGATGGTCAGCGGCTGTGCGACTGAGACTTGGAACGTGGCGCTGGAAGGGATCTTGATCGCGGTGTTTCCCAGCAGCCTCATCCCGGGACCAATCAATGATCCCTCGGAGGGCGTGCCACCGGATGTGGCATTGTTGCCGTTTTTTGTGGCGTCCGCGGGAATTGCGGCAATGAAGTGATAAACGAGGACCGTTTCGGCATCGTAAGTCGTCTGGGGGCCCCCCCCTTCCTCGATCTTGTCCCCCTCCACCCCGGAGTAGAGCCAGAATTTCGCCTGCGCTCCGGGCTTGATGTCCGGAACCCTGACCCAGACAAAGGCCTCGTTCATCAGGCCGTCCCACTTTTCGACCTGGTGTTCGAGAACGGTTTTGTCGTCCTCGGCGACGAAACGCAGGTCGCTGCCATCTTCTTTCGCCACGCCGAAATTAAAATTCCCCTGATGCAGCCGGAGAAGCACCAGCGCGGTTCCGACCGGTTCGGAAATTTCGGTCCCGGTTTTTCCGGTGTCGACGGTGACCGGCTTGCGGGCGGTCCATTCCTTGTTCCACCAAGCGTGGCCCGGCGTGAGGCCCGCCATGACGGCGATGGCGGCAATGATGGTGGTTTTCTTGAGCGGCAGGGTATTCATTTCAGAGTTCGGCCCAGAGGCGGAAGGTGAACAGCGGTTGATTCGCCTCGGAGGGAGATTGGGTGATCTGCGGCACCCCGATGATGAATTCGCCGTTCACATGATCGAGGATCCGGATCGTGCTTCCGATCCCGTAGCTCCACAGATTGAACTGCGAAGTTTGCTCGGGAAGCGGGTCGTTGAGCGTCGCCACCCCGCCGTCGAGAAAGACAAAAATCCGCCATTCATGCCCGTCGCCCAGCCAGCGAAGAAGCGAGGGACTGCGAAGCTCCAGACTTCCGCAGAGCGCGTTGTCCCCGACAACGACAGATTCCAAATACCCGCGCACCGTGCCCAGGCCGCCCAGGCTGAATTGCTCGGTGTCGAGGAGCGGGTTTGCCGAGGCCTGTCCCTGGACTTCCGCAAAAAGCTGGAGATCGTACGGAAGCTTCTGGGTATGGGCGAGGCTGCCGCGGAAGTAAAAGAAGTTCGCGTCCGCATTGTAGCGCCGGTTGTCGAATTCGACCTCCTCCTGGGCACTCGTGCCACGGAAGCTGAACGTGACACCGGCGCTCAACCCCGTCTCGTAATGCTTCCCGAGCGAGGTGGCATTGTAGCTGATGCTGAACGGCCAGTAGGAAATCGGCGAGGAAACGATGGAATCTCCAATCGTCAGGTCCTGCGTGAAGTGCTTGTAGTCCATCCCGACGCTGAGCGAGTGGAAAAAGCCCTGGCGGGCCGGCAGGTTGACAAGGAAACGTCCGCCGTAAATTTCGCCGTTGCCGAGCGAGTTCGTTCCTCCCAGCGTCGCCACATTGCTGTTCTGGCGGGTGGCCTGGAGCATGAGGCCCAGCCAGTCGATGGAGGGCATCCGCGCGATGTAGTAGGCCGAATAGACGAGGGCGTCGTCCGGGCGCTGCGGAGCGATCTGAAAACCGAAGCCGATCGTGTGGCCGAGTTGCCAGAGGTTGTCGTATCGGGCGGAAAGATCCAGCCGGAGAGGAGTCGTGTTCGCGCTGTATCGATTGTTCAACTCGATGCTGCCGTGCAAGGGCAGCTTGTCTTTCACGGTGAGCTCGACATCCACCGTCCCGGGAATCGCCCCGGGTTTCAGCGACGGCGTCACCTGGCGGTCGGCCATCTGGTTCAGCGCGATGATGTCGCGCTGGACGTCGTTGAAATTCGGAACCACCCCCTCCTCCAGCGAGGGGGCCATCTTCTTGATCTGCTCGACGCTGTAAAACCGGGACCCTCTCACCCGCAGGCGGCCGACCGTGGCCTCGGTGACCTGCAGGACAACGATCCCGCGTGTCGGACGCTGGGGAGGCACACTCACGGAAACTGTCTGGAATCCCTGATCATGGTAGGCCTTCTCCAGGGCGGCCCTGGCTTGATTCACGTCCTCCTCGGTGCGTCCGGGGCCCAGATACCCGTAAACCGCCTTCTCGACTTCTCCTCTCGGAAGGGTTTTCGATCCGATCACGCGGTATTCTCTGATAAAGAGCGCCTGGGGCGTGGAGGCATTGATCTGGCTTTCAACCGCTTGGATCGGCGGAGGATCTTCGGAAACGGATTGCGCCCGGACTCCTGGGGATCCGATCATGAGAAACAGCAGCACCCCTGTGGCAACAGGGGTCCCTTCCCAACTCCCGCGCACGGAATGGGCTGGTCTCTTCAGATAGGAAAGCATCGTTCTCACTGGTGGTAAGTATGGCCTTTTTCAGGTGCAATGTTGCGAGTGTTACAATTTCGTCACATTCAAAATCCCGCGACAGGGCATTTTCCCGGCAGGGTTAATGGGGTTTCTCAAAACGCACCTTCACGCTCGTCTCAATCTGAACCACCCGGCCCTCGTGAACCGTAATGACGACAGAGCCAAATTTGAGCGCTGCAATCTGTTGCTCCACGAGCTTGAACCAGTTTTGCGAATGTGGATTGGTGATGATTTCCTCCGAGGATGATGGATGGACAGCGGTTTGTGCGGGCATGTTGTTTAGTTAATAACGACAACTTTAATCGTCTTTAATCGCTGTTCAAGAGTTTTTTTTGAACTCCCCACCTCTCCTGTGCCTGAACAGCAATCAGATTGGCTGGTCATTTTCAATCATGGGCATGCGCCACATCCTGTGGGAGATTCCTTGAACGAGGTGACTTTGCTCGCTGTCGGTCATGGTCGGCACAGAGTCGGGTGGATGCCCGGATTTTCAGTTGATACACACGATAATAACGATATACTTGATCGTTATATGCCTGGAGTTGCGATCAGATTTTTTCTTGTGGCATCGCTGTCCCTGCTCGGTTCGGGCAGAGAATTGGTCGCCGGGGATATTCTCCGTTGCGGTGCCACGACTGGTGCCGGTCGCAGGGCGGCGGATGCAAGGGCCAACGCCAGTGCCGCGGCCGCCGAATTGGCCAGAACCAGAGCGTCCGACCGCCTCGCCCGGACGACCCAAGTCGTCAATGCCATGCGCCAGATGCAAACCTCCGCCCGCTCCGCCACCGGTGCCTCCGTACCCGATGGACTGGTCGCAGGAGGATTGGAGCGACTCGCTGGAGGCGTATGGACGGGAGCCGCAGATCCCGTCCAATCGGGCGACAGCGTCAGCATCAGGCAAACCGGGCAACAGGCCCTGCTGAACTGGAAGACCTTCAACGTCGGGAAGAGCACCTCGCTCTATTTCGATCAGACCGCCGGAGGCGGCGACTCCGGCAAATGGATCGCCTTCAACAAAGTCACCGATTCCTCGGGGAAGCCGTCGCAAATCCTCGGCTCCATCAAAGCTGACGGCCAAGTCTATGTGATCAACCAGAACGGCATCATTTTCGGCGCAGGCAGTCAGGTGAACGCCCGTGCGCTTGTCGCGTCCTCGCTGCCCATCAATGCCAATCTGGTGGAGCGAGGGCTGCTGAATCAGGAAGCGGGCAAGCCATTTGCCTTCCTCTTTGAGTCGGCAACTGCGACCGGAGATGTGGTGGTCGAAGCCGGGGCTTCCATTCAAAGTCCGGTGGGTGACGACGGAAACGGCGGACGCGTCATGCTGGTTGGATCGAATGTTCGGAACTCCGGCACTCTCACGACTCCGGCAGGCCAGACGATCCTGGCGGCCGGGCGCCAGGTGGGGATCGACTCGCACAGGCAGTCCTCGGCAACCATGTCGGATCCCAGCCTTCGCGGAATCGATGTCTATATTGGCGGTGTCGGCACCGGGGGAACCGCAACCAATGAAGGCATCATTGATGTGGCACGGGGAAGCGCATGGATTGCTGGAAAAACCGTCAATCAATCCGGCGTGGTTGAAAGCTCCACGTCCGTTTCCCTCAACGGGCGCATCGATCTCAAGGCAAGCTACGGAGCCATACCGAATCCGTCGTATGAGGCGTCCGAGTTTCTCGACGAGGTTTTTCCGTTCTCGCCCACGTTGTCCGGCACCGTTACCCTCGGACCAGGAAGTCTGATCCGCATCCTCCCCGAGACAGGCAGTTCCGAAAAAACAGTGGGAACCGAGCTGGCTTTGCGCTCGGCAATAAACATGGAGGGCCGCAATATTCATTTCGCCCCCGGCGCAACCTTGCTGGCGCCGAATGCGCGGGTTTCGTTGAAGGCCGGAATCTGGGGCTCTCCATCCACAGAAAAAGCACGCCTGATCCTGTCCGGTGGACAGATTTATTTTGATACCGGGGTTTTGGTGGACGTATCCGGCACGGTCGGCGTATCGGCTCTCCTTGAGGAAAACATCCTCAATATTCAACTGAGGGGCTCCGAGTTGGCCGATTCGCCACTTCAGCGCAATGGCCCCATACGCGGCCTGTTGCTGACCGTGGACACAAGAAAATCCGGCTCTTATGGCGGAAGGGAGTGGATTGGCACGCCGCTGGGAGATGCGAGCGGCTTCGGGGGATTGATCGAACGGGGAGTTGGGGCGCTAACCACTGCGGGTGGCAGCGTGGAGATTTCCGCCGGCGAGGCATTTGTTTTCCAGAAAGGGGCCACGATCGATGTGTCCGGCGGATGGACCCGATTCGAAGGAGGAAAGGTGCAAACAACCCGCTTGCTGGAGAACGGGCACCTTGTGGACATAGCGGATGCCACACCGGATCGGGAATATGATGGCATTTACACCGGCCAGTCTTCGAAAACCCATGCAAAATGGGGCGTCACGACAATCTATGGAGCCGCGCTTGCACCGATTGGCCAATACATCCAGCAGGCCTACTACCATGGCGCCGACGCGGGCAGTATTTCCGTTTCCGCCCCCGCAATGGCGCTCGATGGTGATCTGTTTGGCGGGACGATTGCCGGCCAGAGGCAACTCCGGTCGTCTGCAACATCCAGCGACATGCCATATGGTGGATCGCTCATCCTTTCGTTCCGCTCCCAAGACAGCCTCGCGCCATTCTATACGAAATTCCCAACCCCGCCGAACGTGATCTTCCAGACCACCGTCACGGAAGCTCCGGTTTCCGCCTTCACGGTGAATGCTCCGGGGCAAGCCGCCGTTCTTCCAGCCGCCCGGGTGGACACCGTCGTTCTGGACCCCGCCCTGTTCTCCGGGAAACACGGATTTGGCTCGCTGACGATCGACAACGAGGAAGGTTCGATTTCCGTTCCTTCCGGGATAGCGGTGACTCTCCCTGCCGGCGTCCGGCTTTCCCTGACCGCATCGAACATCCGCATTGGCGGCTCGATCATTGCCCCGAGCGGATCGCTGGAGTTCAAAGCCCTCAACATTTCGCCTTACGACGCTGCCGTGCTCAAGCCGCAATTGATTGCGCCCGTGGAAAATTCCGGGCGGGGTCTTTTCACGCTCGAGCCCGGAGCCGTCCTCAGCGCGGCGGGTCTCCTCCAAGACGACCGCTCCCTGTCGGAAATTACCGCCCTGTCACCCTTTTCGCCACATGGCGGCTCGGTGAAAATCGAGGCCTACATCGCCAAATTGGCTCCGGGCAGCCTCATCGATGTTTCCGGAGGCTTCTCGATGCCATCGAACGGAAATAGAAAATACTCCGAGTTTCAAGGCTACAAGGTCTTCTCCGACTATGGCGACGCCGGCTCCATCACAATTGCCGCAGGCCGGGATCCCAACGAGGGTTATATTTACAGAGGCTCACTGGAACTTGACTCGGTTTTACGCGGATTCGGCGGCGGACAGGGTGGGTCCCTTGCCATCCAGGCTCCGTTGGTTCAGGTCGGCGGAGCTTCCACAACCCCCGGCGTCCTCTTGCTCCAACCCGGGTTCTTCAGCACGGGAGGATTTGCGTCTTACTCGATCACCGGACTGGGAGCGCCTGCGGGGTCATCCGGGGAAATGCTGCCCGCCGTCCTCATCGTTCAGGGAACTCTCATCGAACCGGTCGCACAGACGGTGCGGCTGGATTCCCACCCGCCGGGAGGGCGAAGCATCGCCCTGCTGACCATCGGCAAACCGGTTGGAGAACGAAGGCCGGCCAGTCTTTCTTTCCTTGCTCCCGGAATCAAAGACTTCGACGGAGTCTCAACTCTCGTTCGGGGTGATCTGGTTTTTGGCGAGGGGGCTGTCATTCGGACAGATCCCGGCGCATCGGTTGCCTTCTCGGGCAATACGGCGGCCATTCTCGGTTCGATCTTTGCGCCCGGAGGAAACATTTCAATCAGCGGCGGAAAGAACTCCCTTTCCATCTTCCCACCGGATTTCACCCAGGCGCTCACGAGCGTATACATCGGCCCCCGCAGCGTGCTTTCCGCAGCCGGCACCTTTTTGCGGATACCCGATGCCTTCGGGCGGGTGAGAGGCCGCGTTTTGCCGGGCGGAAGCCTCTCCGTCTCCGGCAATATTGTCGCTGCGGCCGGATCTCTGCTCGATGTTTCCGGCTCCTCCGCGCTTGTGGATCTGCTTCCCGGGGAGGCATCGCCTTTGGCATCCGCGTTGCCGTCGCCACGAAGCGGGCTCACCGCTCCCCTTGCCAGCATGGTAACCGTTGCGACCCGGGTGGACAGCGATGGCGGCACGATTTCCCTCTCCGGCGGCCAGATGCTTTTCTTTGACGCCACGCTTCGGGGAGGAGCCGGTGGTCCGACGGCACTCGGCGGGAATTTGATTGTGTCATCAGGAAGGTTCTACCCCGATCCCACCACGCCGGTCCCGGTCTTCGACAGCAATCTGGTGGTCACTCAGAGCGGGAAAGCCGTTGCGGTTCCCCTGCCGGATTCGGCTGCAGCCATCGGGCGCGCGGTTCGGGGACCCGGAGACACCGTTTTGATCAGCCGCGGCTATTTCGCGGCGGACCAGTTTCTGGCCGGCGGCTTTGATTCCTTGGAACTGAACGGTTCGGTCGAGTTTGCCGGCCCTGTTGAAATCGCCGCGCGGCGGGAGCTTTATGTGGCGGGTGCCGGAGTTCTGCGAGCCAATGCCCCGGTGCAATTATCGGCCCCTTATGTGGCCATCGGGCAGGCATTCCAAGCTCCCGTTCCCTTCGCTGATCTGACCCATCCCTTTGGCGGTCCGCCAACATATGGAACCGGGCAATTGTCGATATCCGCCAACTGGATCGATGTCGGATCGCTTTCCCTTCAAGGGATCGGGAGAGCATCTTTGTGGGCTGTCGGCGGCGACATCCGGGGGATCGGAGTTTTCGACATTGCGGGCGATCTCGTGCTCAAGGCCGCGCAGATTTATCCAACAACCGCCTCCTCCTTCACGATTGTTGCCTACGGCCATACCGATGCCTTTGGGGTCCATCCCGGTTCGGTGACGCTCATGGGCTCCGGGGCAAAAAACCTGCCTCTGTCCGCCGCAGGCCGGCTTGGTATCTTCGCCTCCAATATCTACCAGGCTGGAACGTTGCGCGCCCCACTCGGCCAGATCATTCTTGGATGGGACGGCACGGGAACTCCGCCAATCACCCTCACTGCGGGAACACTCCCCACCACATCGAGTCTCACTCTCGCGGCGGGCAGCCTGACATCGGTATCGGCGGTCGACGCCTCGGGTCACGGACTTCTCATTCCATTCGGTCTGAGCACAGACGGGGAAACGTGGATCGATCCGACCGGCGTGGATATTTCCGGAGGCGGGCTGGTTTCAAAAGGGATCTCGCTTTCGGGAACGAGCATTACCACCGAAGCGGGATCTGTTGCGGACCTCCGTGGCGGAGGCGACCTCTACGCCTACCAGTGGGTTGGAGGAACAGGTGGCTCGACAGATCTGTTGGGAACCACAACCCAGAGCTGGAACAACAACAATACCTACCGCGCCGGCGATCTCGTGCTCTTTACCGACGGGAACACCTATTCGGCGCGACGGACGATCACCCCATCGGACTTTGCGTCGTCATCTGTTCCCGATCCCACCCAAGACCGGTATTGGACCCGGGTTCCGGAATCGTTTGCGGTTCTGCCAGGCTACGATTCCGACATCGCACCTTTCGCCCCCTTCAATTCCAAGTCGAGGATTCTTGATGACGTGGAGACGAATCTGATCCTCGACCAAGGGGCCGGATATGTCAGCCGGAACCTGAAGCCCGGCGACAAAATCTATCTTCGCGCCAGCCGGTCGCTCCCGGCCGGCTACTACACCTTGCTTCCGGCGAGGTATGCGTTGCTTCCGGGAGCGGTTCTCGTGACCCCTTCAGCCGCCTCGTTGGCAGGAGGTATTGAGACTCCGGAAGGTGCCAGCCTTGCCTCGGGATACCGGTTCAACAGCCTCAACTCCCCGCGCACCATTCCGACTCTCGCGCAGCAGTTCGAAGTCCTGTCGCAATCCGTTCTCAGAAACCGGGCCGAATACGCGGATTTCTTCGCCAATGATTTTCTGGCTGATCGCGCTGCCGCATTGGACATCGGGGTTCCCCGCCTGCCGAAGGATTCGGGCTCGGCTGTCATTCAGGCCACGCAGGCGATGAGCCTGAAGGGGAGGGTCCTTTCCCCGTCGGTTTCGGGCGGACGGGGTGCCAGGATGGATCTCAGTTCTGCCAGCGACTTTGCCATCACCTCCAATGGAGCCGGCGGCGGACTCGGGGTCATCACCCTTGATGCTTCCGTGCTGAACAGCTTCGGAGTGGAAATGCTCCTCATCGGCGGCCTCCGCACCACGGGATCGGAAGGAACGAATATCTCCGTGCGAACCGGAAACATTACCCTCAACAATTTGGGCGCTCCGCTCTCCGGGCCGGAAATCATCCTCGTCGCCAACAATGGAATTTCCCTGGCGGCGGGCTCTTCGATCCTTTCGACCGGCCCGATGACAAGTCCCGGGGACGATCTCCTGCTCAATGGAAATGGAATCCTTCTCCGTGTCTCGGGCGATTCCGATGCGACGATCAGTCGTTCCGGGGTGACAACCTCCACGAACCCGCTGCTCTCAATCGGAGCGGGATCGTCGATTCGTGGAGCCGGCGTCACCCTGGACTCGTCCTCTGGAACGTCGCTCGATCCGACAGCACAAGTTGTCGCCGATGCCTATTACCTGAACAGCGGGAGAATCAGCCTCCAGCTCGGCAACCCGGGCGCTCTCCTTCCGACAACCGGATTGGTTTTGACCGAGTCAGCCATCCAATATTATCAATCCTCCGGCACCCTGTCCCTGCAGAGTTACTCCTCGATTGATATCTATGGAACCGGTCAGGTTGGGTCCCCCGGTCTCTCCCTGCTTGCTCTCAGCGCGGGAGAGTTCCGCGGGTTCAACCAGGCGGGCGGCACTGCGCTTTTTGAGGCAGAGGATATTCTCATCGAGAACCGCGCAGGCACTCCCGGGGGTGGTGCAATTGCGACCGCCTCGGGGTCGCTGGCCTTCCGGGCCCGCAACATCCGCCTCGGGGTGAACCAGGTTCAGGTGGATCAGTTCTTTGATCTGACATTTTCCGCATCGGAAAGCCTCTCCGGAGAGGGCTCAGGAGGGCTCTCAACACAAGGCTCACTGAACGTGGCCAGCCCGCTGATCACGGCCGCGGCGGGCGCGACCAGAACGCTCACCGCGACCGGTGCGGTGAATCTGCTGTCGCCGGTTGACACTGCGGGAACTCCCAACCCCGGAGGTCTTGGTGCCACCTACAGCATCAGCGGGCTTTCCATCAATGCGGCTACAAGCATTCTTCTCCCAAGCGGCTCTCTCAGCCTGAAAGCCGCCGGCGGCGATCTGGCCGTCTCGGGATGGCTCGATGTTTCCGGCACGAAACAACCATTTTACGGCGTCACGAAATACACCGATGCCGGGGAGATCCGCTTGTCCTCGGATACGGGCAATGTTCTTGTCTCACCCTCCGGAAAAATCGACGTCTCGGCGCAATCGGGAGGCGGGAATGCCGGAGCGCTGGTCGTTTCCGCGGCAAACGGAGCCTTCACCCAAAGGGGGGTAATCCTTGGACAGGCCGGCGGCGGCGGACGTGCCGGATCGTTCGATTTGGACGTGCTCGCCCTCCCGTCACTCGCCGCACTGAGTTCCTCGCTGACAAGTGCAGGTCTCGTTGACAGCCAGACCATCCGCGTGAGAAGCGGCGATGTTGCCGTGGATGGAACGGATGGCAGTGCTGCAATAGCCCGTTCATTCAACCTCTCCGCAGACCAGGGCAAAATCACAGTCACAGGAGAAATCAACGCGTCCGGGGCAACCGGCGGATCGGTCGCGCTTGCCGCGAATGGAAGTGTCATCCTGGAAAACGGATCGCTCATCACCGTTGCCGCGCAGGACTTCGACAATGCCGGAAAAGGCGGCTCAGTGAGCCTGGAGGCCGGCACTCAAAGGAACGGCGTTCCGGGCACCGGTTCCGTGGATATCAGGACCGGCTCCACCATCGACCTCTCCGTCGCCTCGCTGGTTGCCGGCAATGCGGAGACAACTGGAACGAGCGCCTACGAGGGGAAGTTCAGCGGCACGCTCCATATCCGCGCTCCGCAGAACGTCACGTTTACCGATCTGTTGGTCAATCCGATCAATGGATCAATCACCGGAGCTTCCAGCATCCTGGTAGAGGGCTATCGCCTCTACGATCTGACGGCATCGGGCGGAACGATCACGGGCACCGTACAGACAAATATTTTTAACAATGCCCAATCCTTCCTCGGAACGGCGGGAACTACAACCGCGGGATACACCTCGATGCTGAACCGGCTATTGGCGAACAATGCGGGACTTGCCTCCGTGTTCGTTCTCGCTCCCGGTGCGGAGATCATCAATCGCACGGGGAACCTCACCCTGGGAACTGCCTCCTCCACTTCGACCAGCGACTGGAACCTCTCCACGTTCCGCTTCGGGGCCAAGAGCGCGCCGGGCGTCCTGACCATGCGGGCCGCGGATGATCTGGTTTTCTATAACACATTGAGCGACGGATTTTCTCCCACCTTGGCAAATACCGATTCCAGTTGGCTCTGGCTCGCCCAACCAACCCTGCTCTCCGGCAGTCCTCTCCCGGTGAATACCCAATCATGGTCCTACCGTCTGGTGGGAGGCAGTGACTTTTCCGCGGCGAACTTCCGTCAGGCCGCATCCGCGGGCTCGGTCAGGATTGGGAAGAACGGAGGAAACAACAGTGTCTCCGGAGGAAGCGCTGCGCTCACCTCCACTGCCGTGGCCAAGTGGTATCAGGTGATCCGGACGGGAAGCGGAGACATCGATATCAGCGCCGGCGGCAACGTTCAGTTGCTCAACCAACTGGCCACCCTTTACACCGCTGGAACCCGCGTGACGAACCCGACCCTCGGAGGTCTGTTCGACGTCCCGAGCCTCTCGAATGTCGTCGGGGACGAAGGCAACCTGGGGGTTGACCAGCAGACCTACCTCGCGCGTTACACGATGGCCGGCGGAAACATCCATATTGCGGCGGATGGAAATATTGAACGGCTTACACTGAATGCGGCCAACCAACTCGTCGCCGATTCCTCGCGTCAGCTTCCCAATAACTGGCTGTTGCGAAGGGGCTATGTGGACCCCGAGACCGGACTGTTTGGGGAAAGCCAATTTCTCGTCTCAGGCAATCCCGCCATCAATTCGACAACTTGGTGGATCAACTTCAGTAATTTTTTTGAAGGCGTTGGGGCGCTGGGGGGAGGCAACGTGACCCTCGTCGCGGGTGGCAACGTCAGCAATGTGGAGGCAGTGATTCCCACGAACGCACGCATGACGAAAGGAACCCCGGACGCTGCCAACCTGTTGGAACTCGGCGGCGGCGACCTCTCGGTGCGCGCCGGAAACAATATCGGTGCCGGCGTTTACTACGTTGAGCGGGGAGCCGGTTCCCTGACAGCCGGGGGGAGCATTGTCACCAATTCGACCCGGTCCCCCTCCACGACCAATCTGACCGGCGCGAATCGCATTGAGGATTCGAGCACATGGCTCCCAACGACACTCTTTGTCGGAAAGGGAGGGTTTGACATCACCGCCAAAGGCAGTGTTCTGCTCGGTCCCGCCGGCAACCCATTCCTCCTGCCCCCCGGCCTGACCAACTCCTATTTGTATAAGACGTATTTTTCAACAATCTCACCGGACAGCTACGTCAACGTGACATCCCTGGGAGGCAACCTCGCCCTGCGGACCGAAGCGGTTGTTGGCTCGACTGCGGCACGGCCGTTGCTCCAAATCTGGTCGGGCAGCCAGCAGTTGTTGGGATCGTCCTCCTCCGGGTTCTATCAGCCGTGGCTGAGGCTGGCGGAAGACTCGGTCTTGCCGTTCGGAACCATCGCTTCCATCATGCCATCGACGCTTCGGGCCACCGCCGTGAGCGGTTCGATCTCGTTGTCCGGAGACCTCACGCTGTCGCCCTCTCCGACTGGAACGATCGAGCTTCTGGCAGGCGGCGGTATTTCAGGATTGCAGCAAGGCGGGCGTGAGCCCGGCACCAACACCAAACTCTGGATTGCGTCCACGATCAACCTCTCGGATGCGAATCCCGCCTCGGTTCCCGGCATTACCAGTCCCTTCGCCTACCAGACACTCGTCGGCACAGCAAGCAGTGCCGCAGTGGCTACGGGACCGGCGGATTTCCTGCAATTCTTCACCGATCTCTTTACAGAGTCGGGAGCGACCTCCGGAACGGAACTGTCCGTCCAAGATATCCAGGCCCGCCACATGGCGGGCCTCCTTCACAAGAACGATCCCAGTCCAACACGACTTTATGCGACAATCGGAGATATCTCCGGGCTCACGCTCTTCTCTCCAAAAAGCGCCAGCATCATTGCTTCGCGCGATATCAGCGACATCGGATTCTATATTCAAAACCTCGACGAGGCGGACTCAAGCATCGTTGCCGGCGGGAGGGATATTTTGCCTTATCAAAAAAACTCCCCTCTTCGCAAACTCGCCACGGCCGGCGGAAGCCGGGAGATTTCCGGGCCGTTGCCCGGCGACCTTCAAATCTCCGGTCCCGGTTCCCTGCAGGTGCTCGCCGGGCGGAATCTGGATCTTGGAACCGGCAGGGAGGTCGGAAACGGCATCGGCGTCGGCATTGCCAGCACCGGAAATATTCGAAACACCTACCTTTCATCGGAAGGGGCCGATCTCTTCGTCGGGGCGGGGACCGGATTCTCGCAGGGGCTGTTCCAAAGCAGCTTGAACTTCAGCATGTTTATCTCCGAGTTTGTGGAGGGAGCAGAGAAATACCTCTCTGAGTTCGAGGACGCTTTGAATGGTGACGCGTTCGAATCTCTCCCGGATGAGAAGAAGAGCGAGGTTGCGCTTCAAGTCTTCTACCTCGTCCTTCGCGATGCCGGCCGGAATTTTGCGACCACCGGAAATTACGACTCGGGGTTCAGCGCGATTGGCACCCTGTTTGAGAGCCTTTCCGGCGAGGGAGATATCCGCACCCGCGAGCGGGATATCCGCACGAAGAAGGGTGGCGCGATCAGCATCTTCGCTCCGGGAGGCAGCCTCACATTGGCAAAAGCCAGCTCGGGAGCCAGGCTGGCCCCGCCGGGCATCATCACGGAAAGCGGCGGCGATATTTCGATTTTCACGGACGGCGACGTGAGCATCGGGGACGGCCGGATCTTTGTCCTGCGTGGTGGAAACCAGATCATCTGGTCATCTCAGGGAGACATCGCGGCAGGCTCGGCCGCGAAGACCGTTCAGAGCGCCCGCCCAACCCAGGTGACCCTGGATCCCCAGACAGCCTCTGTCGAAACCGATCTCGCCGGACTTGCCACCGGCGGCGGCATCGGCGTGCTGGCAACAGTGAAAGGCATCGATCCGGGGGATGTGGACCTGATCGCGCCGACGGGAACGGTTGATGCCGGAGATGCCGGCATCCGGGCCTCCGGCAACCTCAGCATCGCCGCCACGCAGGTCTTGAATGCCGACAACATCAACGTTGGCGGCTCAAGCTCCGGCGTGCCCGCGGCTCCGGTGGTGGCTGCTCCCAACATCGGAGGATTGACGTCAGGGTCAACCTCCGCGACAGCCGCCTCCGCGGCAGCCGAAAGCGTGGCAAACCAAGCCAGGCCGTCTTCGGAGCCGGTTCCCGAACAGCCCTCCATCATCACTGTCGAGATCATCGGTTATGGTGGAGGAGAAGACGAAGGTTAAAAAACCGAAAGCTGACCACAGAGAGGACGCGGGATCCGCGCGGCACCTTCAATCCCGCGAATCGGGCGAGTTTCCCTGGCGCTCCTCAAAGGCAGGCAAAGATTGCGCCGAGGCTCCCATGGGACATTCCCTCTGAAACGACCGGGAATGCGAAGGTCCCTCTGAGCCGTAATTATTGGGCTCACATGGAGGTTCACTGCCCGCCGGAACGGCATCCCACCGGGCAACCGTCGGCGTGAAGCGCGCAACTTTACGGCCGGCTCTCCGCCGCGATTTTTTGGGCCTGGTCAAATGCCGACCATCCCCATTTGGCCCGGAAGAGCTGCTCCTCGTGGGTGAACCCACGAGGCCATTTGCCCTCGGCCTTGGCATCCAACATGGTGGTATCGGCGGGGCTCACGGCCAAGTCGAGAGCGGTGGAGCCATCGTCCAACAGCTCGGTTCCCTCAACAGCAACCGTCTGGCCTTCGGAAGAAATGGCGTTGCCGGGTGCATCCGGGTTGACTGCCGTGATCGGCGAAGCTTGCTGATCGCCGGCTTGCGATGTCCCGGACGGCATGGTGCCCGTTGAAGCCGGGGAGGAATTGACGTCCGCTCCCCGCGAATACCCGATTGGTGAACCTGCTCCGGTCTTCGATGATGGAGCCGCCGACCGGGTGGCTGGAACCACTTCCGGCCGGAATGGTTGCGGGGAAAAATTGTTTTGCTGGCTTGATATGGCACCCGCGTTCCTCGGAGACGGAACGCTTGTGGGGTCTGAAGAAGATGGCGTCCTCGGCACCGCGCTTTGCTGATTGGATTTTGCGGGCGAGGATTGAGGGCGGAGATCAGGGAGGGATGCTTGGCCGCTTGTGGCGACAGGACCGGCGCTTTCCCTGTTCGCCAATGGGGCGCTCGGGATACGGGAAACTCCACTTCCAATGGCAATCCCTACAGCCAGTGCGCCGGGGAGCGAAACCGTTGATAATACGAAGAGTGCTGCGCGCGGGAGAGCCATGTTCTGGTTGTTTGAAATATGCTTCGGTCTGAACAGCACTGCAGCCAGTGCCGGGATCAACCCCGCGCTGGCTGCCTTTGAGTGTTGCCAACAGGTGCCCCACGGCACCTGCCAGCTTGGTAGCGCTTATTTCTTCACGACGAATCCGCCATCGGTGTAGCGCTTGACGAGCACGCTGGCATCGTCAAAGATTCCGCCGCCCGCAGGGGCGTCAACGTTCTTGATCTGGTCGCGAAGCGCATCCGCAAAGGTCAATTTGAGGCCCGTCAGACCGCTCTGTGGCTTGAGGATGCGGTTATAGAGCCAGGCGGTGTAACGGCCGGACCTGACATTTTCGTTCGTCAATGCCACCCCGTTGTAAGTGAGAGCCACTCCGCGATTCGCTTCGGGCACCACGCCATTGTTGCCAAGCACACGGTTGTTGGCATCCCCCGGAGTCAGGTAGCCGATGTAATATCCTGCCGTGGCATTCGGGTAGAGATATTGTGTTTGATCGTCATCATCCACGTATTCTCCTTTGTAGGCACTGGGACCCAGCGTCGCAGTCAACGGAGGAGCGACGTTCGCTCCGGAATTGTAGCCGCCGGAGCCAAGAGGCACGGCGAATGTTCCCGGCTGCGTGGCGACCGGCCAGAGCTGGTGTGAGTTCACTGTTCCGCCATATGTGATGCCGGAGGTGGTTGTCTGTCCGGTGATCGAGGGAAGCCATGTTGTCACCTGAGATTGGGTGCCCAAACCGATCTCCGTGTAGGCACCAAACCGCTGGCCCGCATCCGTGTTTCTCCCAATCGCCCAAACGGTCTTGTTGGCATCCGCCACATTTCCCGTGAAGAGGTCCGCCGTCAACCTGCCCGACTTATACAATTGCTGAGCCAACTGGGTGGTGATGTTGGTGCCGGGGAAGCCGGGGCTCGCATAGAAGCCCAGCGGGGAGATGCCAACAATCTCCTCGATCACTGCATCATACTGAACCCCCTGAAACAGGCCGTTGAATGGCGAGGTGCTCTGGAAATTCGTGGAAAATCCAAAGTCGGCCTTGCCGAGTTCGTAATCCACGCCCAGATTCGTTGCTGTCAGAGGATTCGGCACCGAACCGGTTCCTGTTCCGTTGGAGACAACGAAACGCTGGTCGATCTTCGGGTTGCTGGACACCGCGGCAATGCCGGCAAGTGCACCTGCATACGTCGCCTTAATGATGACCGGGTTCCCCGCATAGGTTCCGTTCCATGCACCGGCATTTGAGCCGGTGGCAATGGCCAGATCCCCTGAGGAACTGGTGTTGCCATTGATCCCCTGATACGTCCATCCCGGAGCGAGCAGCTTCGAGATGGCGGTCTGGGTGGCCGTTCGGTCTCCGTTGGAGGCTACAATGCGGACGACGGTTTGAGCGGACACCGCTCCGGCCGAGGCCAGGGCGAGCGCTCCGATTGCGAGTGTTTTGAGTAATTTCATATGATTAAATAGGTTGATTTGAGTTTTTCAGGCGTTCAGTTTTGCGGCGCGGCGGCGGAGGAAAACCATAAAGACGGTTCCCGTGATCGCCAGAAGCGCATAGGTGGATGGTTCCGGAACGGCGTTGAAGGAAACCTGCCCGGTGTTGTCGATCGAGAAAACTCCCCGATACGTCGTTGATCCCGAGACGGAGTAATAGTCCAGCGCCTTGGTGGACGAAACGCCGAAGGTGCCTTCGATGTTCGTCCACTGGCTCACGCCTCCGAAGTCCGTTCCCGAGTTTGCCGTGACCTGCCAGTTGTAGGACCCCGCATTGCCGGAATTCGCCTGGAGTGCCGCCCGCGAACTGTTCGCCGTGGCATCAAGCTGGTTGAATGCGCTGGCCACGGAAACGATCTCGCTTTTTGTGGCTGTCCTCAGACCGCTATCTGCCTCGGAAGGCCAGGGAGTGCTCTGGGTTCCAAGGCTGGTCCGGGCACGCGATGCGTAGAGCGTCGGAGCCACGGATTCCGTCGTTCCGAACACGCTCCAGAGCAAGTCCGTGCGGTCAAACCATGTCGCACCGTATGTCGCTGACAGATCCGCTCCGATGTTCCCAAGGCTCAAGTCAAAAGCGGAAGTCGCCGAGGTGTACAGTGTCCGTTGCCCGATATTGATCAGGTAGGAGGTGTCACTTCCCACCCCTCCACTGGCTCGAAATCCGATGATCAGATCGCCCGCCACCCAGTCATCCACCAAGACCGCCTTCGCAGGCGGCGTTCCCAGCACCAGGCCCGCGATCGCGAGCAGTGCTGCCAATAATGTTTTCGATTTTATTCTCATTCGATTTTCCTTTGCTTGTTGTTTGCTTGCCTCCAACTCCCGTGGACGGGTCATCGAATTTGAATAACGACTATTTATATCGTTATTTCTGTCTATAGATGGGCAAATAACGGGCGTCAACAGTTTTTTTGAATTTTTTTGAGCGTAGATCTGGTCGAAGAATCCCCCGTCCTCGAAGTGTTCCTTCTGGGCCTTGTCCCAGCCACCGAAAACCGCATCCACAGTCGCCAGTTCGAGAGTGGGGAAAGTCGCCTTGTGGGCTGCAAGGACGGATGGGGATCTGGGACGGAAAAAATGCTTCGCTACAATCGCCTGGCCCTGGTCCGACCAGAGATAGCGCAGATAATCCCATGCCTGTCGGGAAGTTCCCCGCTTGTCCGCGACCTTGGTCACCACCGCCACGGGAGCGTCTGCGGAGATGCTCATCTTCGGATAGACGATCTCGAACTTGCCGGGATCGATGACCCGGGAAATTTGGAGAGTTTCGCTCTCGAAGGTGAGCAGCACATCGCCAATCCCTTTTTGCACAAAGGTGTTTGTGGCAGCCCGGCCGCCGGTTTCCAGCACGGGGACATTCTTGAAGACTTTCGCCACAAAGTCCTTCACCCTCGCGAGGTCGCCGGAGTATTCCCCGTTCGCCCAAGCCCAGGCAGCCAAGTAGCTGTAACGCCCGTTCCCTGAGGTCTTCGGGTTCGGAATAATCACCGAGACATCACGGCGAATCAAATCGCTCCAATCCCTGATGCTTTTGGGATTCCCCTTTCGAACCAGAAAAACGATCGTGGAGGTGTAAGGCGCACTGCTGTCGGGGAGCAACCTCTTCCAATCCTCTGAAAGCAACCCATCCCGCGCCAGCACGTTGACATCCGTATCCTGGTTCATCGTGACAACATCCGCCTCAAGGCCGTCCAGAACGGCCCGGGCCTGCTTGCTGGAACCCCCATGTGACTGTTGGATTGTGATTTCCTCCCCGGTCTTCTCCTTCCAGTGAGCAGCGAATGCGACATTGTAATCCGTGTAAAACTCCCGCGTCACATCATACGAAACATTCAATATCTCCACCGCATTCATCTCCGGCATGAACGAGAGAAGGAAAGCGGACAGAATAAGCGGCTTTTTCATTAACGATCAATATAGTCGTTATTTCTCGGTGTCAATTTTCCTGCTCTTGGCCGACGCCGTTCTCAACAATCCAATCCATATCCGACTTCCGGACATTGGGGGAACGGCAACTGTCTGAGAACCTGCACAAACCAATCTGCCTGCTCAAGACAGATCTCAGGCGGTCACCAACTCTTTGAGTTCGCTGGATGTTGTGGAGGCGGTTGTATCAACCGCCTGCCCTTCGGAAATCCTGACTCGCTCAGGGCAACCCGGGGTTCGTCACATTCCGATCGGATTGGTCCACTTGACGCGAGGAAAACGGTCGAAATCGCGGTCGTTGGTATGGACGACAGCCCCGTTTTCAAAGGCGTGGGAGGCAATGAGGGCATCCGTCGAGAGGTTGCCGCCAAGTTCCGCAGCCTCCAGAAATTCGAAGAACAGGAAGAGCGTTTCCTGAGTCGGCGCAATCAGCCTCACATGCGGCTGATCAAACCAGAGGGCCACGCGCTTCCTTGCCTGCCGGATCGTCATGGGTGCGGCGCAGACGGAAGGATGGGTCACGAGACGCGTGAATGCGAGGACCACCACCCACGGAACCCCGACCGGCTCATCGCCCGACAGCATCCCCTCCCACCAAGTTCTTGCCTTGGTGTGGTGGGGAGAGGTGGTGTCGTAAGCGTAAATCAGAAGATTGGCATCCGGAACGATCATCGGGACTCCAACTCGTCGTAGAGCTGGTTCATGCTCATCCCCCGATAAGCGGGCTTTACCCCAATCGCGCGGGGTTCGATCCGCGCTTTTCGCCGGGCGGAACCTCGTCCCGTCGCACTCAGCCCGCGCTGGAGCGTTTCTTGAACCACCACCCGAAACGCACGCCGCTCCCGGCGCGAAATCTCCCGCAGGTCCCGCAAGATGGCATCACTGATGTCAATTGTCGTCCTCATGATTGCATCATGATGCAGATTGGTTGTTTGTCAACCGGGCACTGAACTGAAAAAACCCGAAAAATTGCCTTTGTCCCTGCATGGGAAGCCTGCTTGACGGCCAATAAAATCACATTATTGCGATGAAATGAAAACCGCGACCGTGCGCGATTTGCGTTATGATTTTCCGAAAATCGAGGCATGGCTCGCCGGAGGCGAGGAAATCGTGATCACCAAGCATGCCAGGCCGGTGGCCCGGTTGTCGCCCGCCCGCACCGCGCCGAAAGAGAAATTGGCCCCATTGCCGGATTATGATGACTTTCCGGTCAAACTCGATCTCGAACGAGTTTTTTGATGTTTCCGGTCCACCGGACGGTTTTTCCCGAGGCGATTTTTTCTTCGGTTTCATCATCGAGTTTTTTGAGGTTTTTGAATAAACATATGAAAAAAAATAAGGCAGTTCTTTTTACAACAGCAGCTTTAGTATCAGTTTTCATCCTGGGATGCTCAACCGTACCGGATACCCAATCCAACGTTGTCCCGCCAGATGATATTGTACGCATCATGAAACCCGTTGGGTCAGTCCGCGCATACGTGCAAGTGCCCAAATGCACGGGCTGACCCAGGTGGCGCTGGAAGAAACAACACGATGAATTCCTAACCTAACTTCCCCCTGATTTTTTTCTAAGTGACTGCAAATCAGTGAAACTACACGAAAATGTAGCAAGTAATATATCCACAATAATCAAAATAACTGTTGATTGTATTGTTTTATATCT
>JBAYWC010000024.1:0-29471 GCA_041674265.1 Terrimicrobiaceae bacterium | reverse complement strand
GTGTTTCCCCTCTCAAGGAGTGCAACCGGGACGGCGGGTCCCGCGTCAGTCCGCGATTTCCGCGTAGCGTTCGCGGGCCATTTCGAGGCTCAGCTGTTGGATGGCCGCGGAGTCTTCCATCGAAAGGACCGTCCGAGCGAGAGTCTCGCACTCCGAGGCATCGAGCGACTGGACCGCTTTTTTCACCCGCGGGACGACGGCGCTTGTGGCACTCAACTCATCCACGCCGAGCCCGATGAGCAGCGGGGTGAGCAGCACATCGCCGGCCATCTCGCCGCAGACGCCGGTCCAAATCCCATTCGCATGGGCCGCGTCGACCGCCATTTTGATCATTCTCAGGATCGCCGGGTGTGTCGGGTTGTAAAGGTGGGCGATGCGGTCGTTCACGCGGTCCACCGCAAATGTGTATTGGATCAGGTCGTTGGTTCCGATGCTGAAAAACCCGGCCTCGCGGGCAAGGTGGTCCGCCGCGAGGACCGCGCTCGGGATTTCGATCATGACCCCCACTTCGATGAACGGGTGGAACGGCACGCCGCGCGCCGCCAGTTCGGCCTTGCTCTCCTCGAGGATCACATTCGCCTGGCGGAGTTCCTCCAACCCCGAGATCATCGGATACATGATCTTGACATTCCCGAACGTCGCCGCGCGGAGGATCGCCCGGAGCTGGGTCTTGAAAATTTCCGGGTTCTGAAGGCAAAACCGGATCGCCCGGCAGCCCAGAAAGGGGTTTTGCTCCTCGGGAAGGTGAAGGCTCTGCGTGGACTTGTCCCCGCCGATGTCCAGGGTCCGGATGATGACCCCGTTCGGTTTCGATCTTTCCGCGGCGAGCCGGTAGTGCTCGAACTGTTCCTCTTCATCCGGCGGCTCGACACGGTTCAGGTAGAGGAACTCGGTCCGGTAGAGCCCGATGCCCTCGGCCCCGTTGGCCGCCACATCTTCAAGTTCCTCGGGCAGGTCGACGTTTGCGGAGAGCACGATGTGGCGGCCATCGCGTGTGGTCGAGGCGGTTTCCCGGATCAGTTCCAGCCGTTCGACGGCCTCTTCCTTTTCGGATTCGATCCGTCCGTATTCGGCCAAGGTCTCCGGGGAGGGGTTCAGGATCAGAATGCCGGAATACCCGTCGAGCAAAACATCGTCCCCGCTCGTCAATTGCTGGCAGATCCCGTGCAGGCCGACGATCGCGGGAATTTCCAGCGAACGGGCCATGATCGCCGTGTGGGAGGTCTTGCTGCCGGTCTCGGTGGCAAATCCCATGACCAGTTCCCGATTCAGTTGGGCTGTGTCCGACGGGGTCAGGTTGTGCGCCACGATGATATGCTGGCGGTCATGGGTCGCGGGGTTCCGGGGGGCCTTGCCCAGGAGGTGGCGGATGACTCTCCGCGTCACATCCTCGATGTCCACCACCCGCTCGCGAAGGTACGGGTCGTCGATCTGCGCGAGTGTCCGGCAATATTTTTCGGCCACCTGGTGGAAGATATACTCCACGTTGGAGCGCTCGCGATCGAGCTTGCGGAGGACCTCGTCGATCAGGGTGCGGTCCTCGACCACCAGAAGATGCGCGTCGAAGATGCTGGCATCGTTGGACCCGATGGCGGTCGCGATCCGTTGCTGGATCTCCAGAAGTTCCGCGCGGGTGGCGATCAACGCGGACTCGAAGCGCGCGATCTCCTCCGGAAGCTCGTGGGCCTCGATTCTTCGGAGGGCGATTTCCTCGTCCTCCTCCCATTGGACCATGACCGCGCAGTGGGCAATTCCAGGAGCCACGGGGATGCCCGCAAATCTCTGCTCGTTCCCGGTCGCGTTTGGAGGCTCCATGAGGGAGCCACTCCTATCAGGAAAAACCCCCTTCGTAAATACCGCAGCTACTCTTCCCCGAATCGCGTCTCGACCAGGTTTTTGATCTCCGCCACCGCCTTCTCCGCATCCGCCCCCTCGGCGATCACCTGCAGGCGCGACCCTTTGCCTGCGGCCAGCATCATGAGTCCCATGATGCTCTTTCCGTTCACGCGCTCGCCGTCTTTTTCCACCCAGACTTCCGCGTGATAACGGCTGGAGATTTTGACGAACATGGCCGCCGGACGGGCGTGAAGCCCGTTCCGGTTGTCGATGACGACCTCTCCCGTGCATCGCTGCACGTCTTCATTTGATTTTTTTTTGGAGAGTATTCCCATTACCGGCTCCGGCGTTCGCTGATCATATGCAGCAACCTTTGGTTGAATTCCACTGCGCTGTTCTCACCCATGTCTTTGAGTTTTTGGTCCAGGGCCGCGACTTCCACGAGGCGTGCCAAATCGCGTCCGGTCCGCACCGGCAGCGTGACATGCGGGATCTTGATTCTCAGGATCTCGTAATTTTCGCGGTCCAGCCCGATTCTATCCACATCTTCGACCTCGTGCCAATCTTTCAATGTCACGACAAAATCCAGCCGCTTCTCGGCGCGCACGGCGCCGGCGCCGAACATCGAGGCGATGTTGATGATGCCGATCCCGCGCACTTCCATGTGGTAGCGGGAGAGGTTGTCGGACATGCCGAGAAGTTCGCGGCCCTCGATGGAGCGGAACCGCGTGACGTCATCGCTCACGAGGCTGTAGCCGCGCTCGATCAGGCCGAGCACGCACTCGCTTTTTCCGATCCCGCTGGCCCCGCGGATCAGCGTTCCGACGCCGAGGATGTCCACCATGCTGCCGTGTTCTGAGCTGGACGGGGAAAAGTCGAACTCCAGCGAGATCGTGGCCGCGTTGATGAATTTCATCGTGATCATGCTGGTCCGGAAGACCGGCGTCTCGAATTCCCCGGCGGCGTCGAGCATGGCCTCCGGCACGGGGGCGTTCCGGGCCACCACGAGACAGGGCATGTTTTTCGAGAAGAGCCCCCGCAGGCGCTCGCGCAGATCGGCGGGTTTCAGGCTCTTCAGGTAACTCAGTTCCGCCGCTCCCAAGACCTGGATGCGCTTCACGGCGAAATAGTGGAAAAACCCGCAGAGCGCCAAACCCGGGCGGTTGATGGTGGGTTCGCGGATGAGGCGGTTCAACCCGCGCGAGGATCCTTCGAGCCGCAATCCGAGTTTCTCGGCATGGTTGGCATAAAAATGGCCGACCGTGATGTGCGGCACACGGTTGTCGGAAGTTTTTGCGGAGGATGGTTGGGGCATCGCGATCGGGGGGATCCGGGTTACATGGTGAACGACTCCCCGAGATAAAGTTTCCGGCTGATCGGGTCGTTCAGAAGAAAATCCTTGTTGCCCTGGCTCTCCACCCGGCCTTCGTAGATCAGGTAGGCCCGGTCCACGATGTTGAGGGTCTCGCGGACGTTGTGGTCGGTGATCAGGATCGCCAGCCCCTGCTCCCGGAGGTCCTGCACGATCTGCTGGACGTCATGCACGGCAATCGGGTCCACCCCGCTGAAGGGTTCGTCGAGCATCAGCAAGGCGGGGTTGGTCACGAGGGAACGCGCGATGGTCAGGCGGCGTTTCTCGCCCCCGGAGAGCGTCAGCGCCTGGTTTTTGGCGATATGCTCGATTCCAAACCGGGTCAGGAGTTCCTCGCAGCGTTGTTTTCGCTCGGCCTTCGTGGCTTTGGTCGTCTCCAGGATCGCGAGAATATTTTCCTCCACCGTCAGTTTTCGGAAAATGGATTCTTCCTGGGGAAGGTATCCCATGCCGTGCCTCGCCCGGCGATACATCGCCATGTCGGTCACATCGGCATTTTGGAAAAAGACGCGCCCGCCATTCGGGCGGATCAACCCCACGATCATATAAAACGTGGTGGTTTTTCCCGCCCCGTTCGGACCGAGAAGGCCCACGATCTCCCCGCGCTTCACATTGATGTCCACCCCGTTCACCACGGAGCGCCCGCCATAAATTTTCACCAGCCCGTCTGTGCGGAGGAGCGGGTCTCCTTCAGGAACCGGCTTGCGCTCGGCTTGTCCGCCTTCCCCGCTCATTTCACGGCTCCCGCTTCGCTCGTCTCGGAGAACACGGTTTTGCTCGGTCCCCTAGTCTGGGATTTTCCGTTGCGGTTGAGGATCATGACGGTCCCTTCCTCGGTTGCCACCTGGTTGTTCATGCCCTGCTGGACGGATGGCCAGATCTTGAGCGTCACCTCGCCGGACTCCGGCCTGTAAGCCGCGAACCCGGCCTTCCCGATCGCCTTGGCGGTGCTTTTCTCGGTGTTTTCCTGGATGATCACCACATTGCCGGACGCCTCGGCCAATTCCATCCCCTTGCGGCTTTTGCTCAACGTCACCTTCAGGCGGTCGCACGTCAGCGTGAACTGGGGGTCGCGCACGATGACGTTTCCGCTGAACTCCGCCACGCTCGCGGCGTTGTCAAATGTCGCTTCCTTGTTCGCGGTGATCTGGGTTTCCGCATCGGCCGGACGGTCTTTTCCCAGGCCGGCAAAGGCGCCCGAGGGTGTGGATTCCGGTTTGCCTCCCCCGTTCATGGAGGGCGTCTGCTGCGCGTTCGCCGCACAGGTTCCGAGAAACAGGAGGACGAGGAGTGGATGGAATTTTATCATTTTTCTAAATCGGCGGTTTGAATGACCATTCGGATTTTCCCGCGCAAGATCGCATACCGGGTCTTGGTGTTGAACTCGACGGCATCCCCGGTGATCTCGAAATCGTCCCTGCGGATGAAGGCATGCGTGTCGCCGGTGAGAATCCTGGTCTCCAGGTTGAAGATCGAGTGGGGCAGCTCGATGGAGATTTTTTTCCCGTCATCGTCGAAGGACTCGATCTTCATGTTCTGCATCTCCACATGCTGCTCGTCCAATTTTGTGGCGACCTCCGCCTCGATGGTCATGACCAGCTTGCCTTCCTCGTTGCGGTGGGGGATTTTGATCCCTTTCACCGGAATGCCGAGGGGAACCGGGACACCGAACCCCTGGTCCTTTTCGGCGGGCTTCGGATCCGCGCCCCACAGCGGTTGCAGGGCGAGGCAGAGCATGAGGGGAATCAGGTTATGCCACCGCATCACGAAGGGTCCTGAGTTGCGCAAGAAGCCTTGGAAGATCCCGCAGGGGGATTTGATTGGGTCCGTCGGAAAGGGCGTTTGCGGGATTTTCATGTGTCTCGATAAAGAGGCCGTCACATCCGGCAGCCACCGCGGCACGCGCCAGGATCGGGGCCAGATCGCCGTCACCCCCGGTCGTTTCCCCTGCGCCACCCGGGCGTTGGACCGAATGGGTGGCATCGAAAACGACCTGACAATTCAAGCTCTGCATCCAATAAATGGATCGCATGTCGGCGACAAGGTTATTATAGCCGAATGTCGTCCCCCGTTCCGTGAAGAAGAACGCCTTGCAGCCGGCGGCTTCGAGTTTTTTTGCCACATTGGCCATGTCCCAGGGAGCCAGAAACTGGCCTTTCTTCACGTTGACCACCCGGCCGGTCGCCCCGGCCGCAACGATCAAGTCCGTTTGCCGGCAGAGAAAAGCGGGGATCTGGAGCACATCGACGGTCTCGCTGGCGATCTCCGCCTCCTGGGGCGAGTGGACGTCGGTCGTCACGGGGATTCCCAATTCCCCCCCGATCTCTCCCAGCAGGAGGCAGCCATCCCGCACCCCGGTGCCCCGGAAAGACCGGAGCGAAGTCCGGTTGGCCTTGTCATACGACGCCTTGAAAACGAAGGCCGCCCCCTCGCCATCGCAAATGGCCTTCAGCTTTTTCGCCATCCTGCGGGTAAATGCCGCCGATTCGATCACGCACGGCCCCAGAATGAACAACAGCTCCCGGCCCCCGAGTTTGTGGGAACCTATTTTGACAATCGGTCTTCGCGGCATCTCCTCCACACTATCCGCACCAGTCCCGATTCCGCAAGCCTTCGCTCCAGCGAATGGGTTTGATCCCGGGTGTTTTCCCGCGTAGGATGCCCGTCTTTTCCCATGAAACCCGTCACGATCTACGACACGACCCTGCGCGATGGCACGCAGGGCACCGGCATCTCCTTCTCGGTGCTGGACAAGATCCGCGTCGCGGAAAAATTGGATTCGTTCGGCGTGGATTTCATCGAGGGCGGATGGCCGGGGTCGAATCCCCGCGATGTCGCATTTTTTGTGGAAGCCGCAAAGCGCGCATGGAAACACGCGAAGATTGCGGCATTCGGAAGCACCCGTCGCGGCGGCGTCCCCGTCGAAAGCGACGCCCAGGTGCGGACGCTCCTTCAGGCCGACACTCCCGTCGTGACGATTGTCGGCAAAACCTGGCTTCTCCAGGTGAGAGAGGTTCTCGGGGTTTCCCCGGAAGAGAATCTGGCGATGGTCGCCGACACGGTCGCCTTCCTCAAAAAAAATGGGCGCGAGGTCTTTTATGACGCGGAACATTTTTTCGACAGCTACAAGGAAGATCCCGGGTATTCGGTCCGCACGCTGGCTGCCGCGAAGGATGCCGGCGCGGACCTGCTCGTCCTCTGCGACACCAACGGCGGCGCTTTGCCGGACGAGGTGGGGCAAATCACCGGAGAAGTCATCGGGGCCCTGGGGTGCCCGGTGGGGATCCACACGCACAACGACTGCGGATTGGGGGTCGCAAACGCCCTGGCCGCCGTTGCCGCGGGCGCGTGCCAGGTCCAGGGCACGATCAATGGCTACGGCGAGCGGGTCGGCAATTGCAACCTCACCACGCTCATCCCCACCCTGCAGGCGAAGAAAGACATCCGGGTTGTTCCGGATCTCACGCGGCTGCGTGAAGTTTCGCGTTTTGTGGATGAACTGGCGAATGTTCCGCAGGACATCCGGGCGCCTTATGTCGGGGGAGCCGCCTTCACCCACAAAGGCGGGCTTCACGTGCATGCGGTTCAGAAGCTCGCGCGAAGCTATGAGCACATGGATCCCGCCCTGGTCGGAAATGCCCAGACCATCCTGGTCTCCGACATGTCCGGACAAAGCAACATCCTGGCCAAGACCAGGGAACTCGGGTTCGAATTCCAAAAGGGATCTTCCGAGGTGGCCGCGATTCTCCGGCACGTCAAGGACAGCGAGGCCGCGGGCTATGAGTTCGAGGCGGCCGACGCCTCGTTCGACCTCCTTGTCCGCAAGACGCTCGGGCGTCACCAGCCGCTTTTCGAACTGCGGGAATACCATTGTTCGTTCCGGAGGTCGGTGCTTCATGGATTCACCACCTGCGAGGCTACGGTCAAAATCCGGATCGATGGGGTCTCGGAATACACGGTTGAAGAGGGAGACGGCCCGGTCAATGCCCTGGATGCCGCCCTCCGCAAGGCGCTCCGCCCGTTTTACTCGTGGATCGATGACCTGCGGCTCACCGATTACAAAGTCCGGATCGTTGACGGTGCCCGTGGCACGGCCGCGCGGACGCGCGTGCTCATCGTCTCGACCGACGGTCATTCCACATGGGGAACGGTCGGCGTCTCGGACAACATCATCGAAGCAAGCTGGCTCGCCCTGGTGGACAGCCTCGAATTCTACGGCGCCAAGAAAAAATCCGGCTGAATTCAACCCCCGCATTTCGAATGAAGGTTCTTGTCGTCGAGGATGATCCCGGGATCGCGGATGTCCTGGAATATTCGCTTCGGGGAGCCGGGTTTGACTTTCACAAAACCTCGTCGGGCAGGGACGCTGTGCGGATGTCCGGAGCCACGGACTTCGTCGTTCTCGATATCGGACTTCCCGATCTGGACGGATTCGATGTCTGCCGGGAAATCCGGAAATTTTCCTCCGTCCCCATCCTCTTTCTGACCTCCCGGACCGATGAAATCGACCGGGTGGTGGGACTGGAACTCGGCGCGGATGATTATCTGGCGAAGCCGTTCAGCCCACGGGAACTGGTGGCAAGGATCAAGGCGATCACCCGCAGGTCGAACAATCACCCGGCACCTCCGCACCGGGGGCTTGTCCTCGACCGGGATTCCTTCACGGCTTCCGTGGACGGACGTCCGATGGAGCTTTCGCGCACGGAGTTCGAATTGCTCGCTCTCCTCGCGGCCCAGCCCGGGAGGGTGTTCACCCGCGGGCAAATCCTCGACGGGGCCTGGCAGGATGGAGGGTGTGTCACGGACCGCACCGTGGATGCGCACATCAAGTCCGCCCGAAAAAAATTGCTGCCTTCGGAGCTGATTGAAACCGTCCGAGGGGTGGGTTATCGCTTCAGGTCCTGATGGCCTCGCGCACTCCATCGGACGGGACTCCGGGCCGGACGGTGATATTCATCCAGCGGTTGATCAGCGCCATTGCGCCGCCATTGCACAGTCTTCATTGGAAGATTTTCCTTCTCTGTCTGGCCTCGATCTTTCTTCCGGGCGTCTATTTCGCCTGGAAGGTCGGCCAGAGCATCGAACGCAGCCATCTCAGATCCACCGAGCAGGGGATGATCGATACGGCGCTCGTGGTCGCGGAGACATGGTCGCCCCAGTCGCTGGAAACACTTCCGACGACCCGCGAAATTCTCAAGACGGTCTTCGAAGACCTCTCCCCCAATCTCCGCATCGTCCTTTACGATCCCGCCGGGAAAGTGCTCCACGACACCGGCAAGGTCTGGCTGCCCGGGAGCGATCATGCCGCACGGAAAGAAGTCAAGCGCGCCATGAACGGCGGATATGGCGCGCGGTGGGAACGCGACGCCTACCGCCAGGTGGTGGTGCTTTACAGCGCGCTGCCCGTCTTCAACAGCGGAAAACTGTCCGGCATCGTGAGCGTCATCAAGACAACCGCGGACGTCCGGAAATCCGTGATCCGTTCCCTCAAGGATCTCGCCATTCCCGCGCTCCTTGCGCTCTCGCTCGCGACGCTCGTCTCCTATGCGCTCTCCACCTACCTCACGCGCATCATCACCGGCCTGGCGCGGCAGGCTGAGCGCGTGGCCGCAGGCGAGCCCGGGGTGCGCTTGGAAACATGGACGAAAAGCGAGCTGGGGGATCTGTCCCGCGCGGTCGAAAGGATGCGGCGCAAGCTCGAGGGAAAAGCGTATGCCGAAGAAATGGCGCTCACGCTTTCCCATGAAATCAAAACTCCCCTCGCCTCGATCCGCGGCGCGGCCGAAATCCTCGATCAGGCGGAGGAGCCCGCCGTCAGGAAAAAGTTTCTCGGGAACATTTTTGCCGAGGTGGACCGGCTATCGGCCATCGTGACAAATTTTCTCGCGCTCTCCCGTATCGAGAGCGCCCCCGCGGATCCGGCGGCGCGGGCCTCGTTGCCCGAGGTCGCCCGGCAAGTCGCCGACATCTTCCGCGCCCGGGCGCAGAAGATCGTGTTTGAAACCCATCTTTCCGATGAGCCATGCTGGATCGGAATCCCCCCCGACCAGCTTCGCCGGCTCATGGAGGCGCTCCTTGAGAATGCCTTCCAATTCACCCCGCCCGGACAAAAGGTCGTTTTCACGACCACCGGCACAGGCCTCGCCGTCCGGGATGAAGGCCCCGGGATTCCGCGCGAACTCCAGGAAAAAATCTTCGACCGCTTCTTCACCACCGCGAACCCGCTGACCGGCCGCCGGGGCACCGGGCTCGGCCTCGCCATCGTGAAGTCGATCGCCCTGCGCCACCAGGCGCAGATCTCGCTCGAAACCACACCCGGCACCGGAACGTCCGTGAACGTGCGCTTCACGGAGGTTTCACCAGGCCGAAGGGCGGTTGCGGGCGGTTGATCCCGGTTCTCCGCGTCCGGTTCCGATTTTTCTCTTCCGCGTTGGACATTTCCCGGAGCCCCGGCGAAAAAAAGGAACTTCCATGCATGACCTGACGTTTCTGCAAGATCTCTCGATCGTGATGATCGTGGCCGCGTTCGCCACGATCCTCTTCCGGCATTTCAAGCAGCCGGTCGTGCTCGGGTATATCGTGGCGGGGGTGATCATCGGTCCGCACACGCCGCCGTTTCCGCTGATCACCGGCGAGCGCGCCATCGAGACGCTCGCGGAGCTGGGCGTGATTTTCCTGATGTTCGCGCTCGGCCTGGAGTTCAGCCTTCGCAAGCTGCAAAAGGTGGGGGCCACGGCGTTGATAGCCGCCTCGCTGGAGATCCTGCTCATGATCGTGGTGGGCTACGAACTGGGAAGGGCCTTCGGTTGGAACACGATGGACAGCGTTTTTCTCGGCGCGATCCTGTCCATTTCCTCGACCACCATCATCATCAAGGCCCTGGAAGGTTTGGGGAAGACCAGGGAACCGTTTGCCGGGCTGATTTTTGGAATTCTGATCGTCGAGGACATCCTGGCCATCGTGATGATCGCGTTGCTTTCGGGTTTTGCCGTCACGGGCGAGATCGGGCCCGGCCAGGTTGGGATGACCGTGCTCGGCCTTTCGTCGTTCCTCGGGGTTCTTCTCATCGTCGGCCTCATCCTGGTTCCCCGGCTTCTCGATTATGTGGGCAGGTTCAAGAGCGATGAAATGCTGCTGGTGACTGTCGTGGGGCTCTGTTTCGGCGTTTCGCTCGTCACGGTGAAGCTCGGCTACAGCGTGGCGCTCGGGGCGTTCCTGATCGGGGCCATCGTCGCGGAGGTGCGCCAGATCGCAAAAATCGAAGCGCTCATGCATCCCGTGCGCGATCTCTTCAGCGCCGTGTTCTTTGTCTCGATCGGCCTGCTGATCGACCCGCACCTCATCGTGAAATACGCCTGGCCGATCCTGATCATCACGGCGGTGGTCGTGGCGGGGAAAGTCTTCACCTGCACGCTGGGGTGCTTCCTTTCCGGGAACGACACCCGCACGTCCATGAGGGTGGGGATGGGTTTGGCGCAAATCGGCGAGTTTTCTTTCATCATCGCCTCGCTCGGGCTCACGCTGAAGGTCACGAGCGATTTCATCTATCCCATCGCGGTGGCGGTCTCGGCGCTCACCACCCTGCTCACCCCGTATCTCATCCGCAGTTCGGATGGCGTGGTGCTTCTGATCGACCGGTTTGCGCCGCGCGCCCTGCTCGATACGATGGAGACCTACACCAAGTGGGTGGGCGGCATCGGCCGGCAGGGAAAGGGCCACGTCGGTCGGAGAATCCTTGGCAAACTGGGGGCGCAAATCGCGGTCAACCTCCTTCTTGTCACGGGAATCTTTATCGCGGCGGCCTTCCTGCACCGGAAGGCGGTGTCTGCCTGGCCGCATTTTCCCGGCGGGGATGATGGCGTGAAGGCCGTCCTGTGGGTGGCCGCGCTGCTCGCCAGTTTTCCCTCCCTCATCGCGGTATGGCGCAAGATGGAAGCGGGGGCCATGATCATTGCCGAGATCAGCGTGAATGCCCGGTCGGCTGGACCGGGGGCTTCCGCCTTCCAATCGGCGATTTCCGGGGTCATCACCGTCGTCGGCACGGGAATTTTGATTTTGCTGCTGCTGTTGTTGAGTTCCACGATCCTCCCCTCCAGGAATGTCCTGATCCTCGGGTCGGCGATTGTTGTCGTTTCGGGATTCCTGCTTTACCGGGTGTCCGTGAAGTTTTACGCGGGGGCGCAATACGCGCTGAATGACACTTTCGCGACTCCTGCCGATCCGGCATTGCCTCATCAGGAAAACCTCCCCCCGTTGTTGAGGCACGCCAAACTGGAAACTGTCGAGGTGCGTCCGGATACCCGCGCTGCGGGGAAAATGATCTCCGAACTGCGCCTGAGGTCCGAGACCGGGGCCAGCGTGGTCGGCATCGAACGGAAAGGCGAAAGTCTCGTCAACCCGCCTCCCGATGAAGAGCTGCAGCAAGGCGACCAGGTGCTGCTCATCGGAACCGCCGAGCATCTCGCTGCCGCAAAGAACCTGCTTTCCACAAAAAAAGAAAACGGCTGAGCAGGGCCTTCCGAGACCGACGATGGGGCGATTGTTGGCAAGGATTGCGCCTGCGGCATTTCACGGAGATTTCACAGGCGTTTCATCAGGATTTCACGCGGCCCGGCCAGTGTGCGGCCATGAAATTTTTCTTCGCGTCCCTCTTCGTGGCCACCCTGTGCGTGCCGATGCGCGCCGAGAATCTTTCCGGAGCGACTGTCACTCTTCCTTATGGCGAGTTGCGGGATTTGATCGAAGCGGTCTCGCTGCCCGCCACGGATCTTCTCGTCGAGCGCTCGGATTGGGCGCTCGTCCTCCCCGCCACGTATGCTCCGCTCGCCGTCGAGGGCAACTGCGAGTTTTTCCCGGGCGACTCGAAAAATGAACTCCGGCTCCGCAAGGAACTCTGCCGCGGGGAGCCGCCCAGTGTCCGCGTCTTTTACCAAAAACCAGAAACCACCAAAAAACCATGACCGTCCTCCGTCTCTTCGCCATCCTGTTCATCACCGCCTGCACAACTGTCGCGTGGTTCCTCCTCGGAACAGCGCTCAATGTGCGCACCAGCCAATCCGGCATGAGCGCGGCCCAATCCGTGCTCGGCGGGTGGGGGCCCCCCATCGTGCAGGGCCACCCGCAGGCCTGGTATCAGTCTCCCGGAACGGGAGATGGAAAGGCCTGGATTCGTCCCACCGGAAGTGAAGTGGACATTTCGCTGGCTTACGAGCCGCGCCAAAAGGGTCTTCTTTGGTATCGCACCTTCGCGGCGGGGTTTCGCGGCGAATATGCGTTCACCAATCCGACCCCCATCCCGCAGACGATTTACGTCCAGTTTTCCCTGCCCTCCGCCGATGCGGGATACAACGAGTTTTCGTTCACTCTCAACGGCAAGCCCACGACGGCCAATGTCACGGGAAAAACACCGATCACCGAAGCGGCGGTCGTGGAGGCCGGGGGCACGGCCACCCTCATGGTCGCCTACAAAACCCGCGGCCTCGATCGCTGGACGTACAGTTTCGGACCGGAGTCGCGCGTGCAGAACTTCCTGCTCCACATGGGCGCGGACTTTGAGGAAATCGACTTTCCCGCCGGCTCCCCCACCGAACGCAAACGTTCGGGAAGGGGATGGGACTTGGTCTGGTCCTATCCCGATGAGATCGGCGCGCGGCCGGTGTCGATGGACATGCCGAAAGTCTTGAACCCCGGACCGGTGGCCTCCCGGATCGCCTTTTTCGCGCCGGTCTCGCTCGTGTTCTTCTTCAGCGTCCTGGTCGTCGTCTGCCTGATCCAGAAGGTCGACCTGCATCCCATGAACTTTTTCTTCCTGGCCGCCGGATGCTTCGCCTTCCAGTTGCTCTTCGCCTACCTCGTCGATGTCATCCCGCTGGGGATCGCGTTCTTCCTCTCTTCCGCGGTGTCGCTGGTCATGGTATCCGGATACCTGTTCCTCGCCCGCGGAGCGCGGCTCGCAAAATTCGCCGCCGCCTCGCAGTTCGCCTACATGGTCCTGTTTTCCTACAGCTTCTTCTTCGACGGGCTGACCGGACTGACCATCACGATCGGCGCGATCATCACCCTGGGGATCCTGATGGTGACGACGGCCAAGGTCAATTGGTCGGAAAAATTTTCGCGCCGGCCACTTCCGCCTTCCTTGGGGGGCCGCGCCTGATCGCATGAGGGAAAAGCCGCATTCTCCCGCGAAGGCGCGAAGAGAAACCAGGAGGGCTCACGCCGGGACGCGGGGGCGCAGAGGCCGGGCGAAGGAACCCTGCGCGCTTGTTTTCCCGGCGCCTTTGCGGGAGGTCTTCTCCATGACCCGGAGGCAATTCATCGGGTCCGCAATCCTTGCTTTGCCGGCAATTTTTGTCGGCACGCGGATTTTCGCCGGGTTCCAGTCCTGCACTGTTAACCGCAAAACGATTTTTCTGGGGGGACTTCCCCCGGAATTTGATGGAATCCGAGTGGCGCTTCTTTCCGATTTCCATCATGGCAGGCTGGTCTCCTCGCAAAGGATCCGGGATTCGGTGAGGTTGGCGAACTCCCTGACGCCGGATCTCATCGCTCTCACGGGAGATTATGTCCACCGCGGAAAAGAATGGGTTGGGCCCTGCTTTCGCGAACTCGCGGGCCTGCATGCTCCGCTCGGTGTCTTCGGAGTGCTCGGAAATCATGACCATTACTCGGGAGCAGAGGCGTCTGTCCGGACCGCGATGAAGCGCGCCGATATTGTGGACCTCACCAACTGCGGCATCGGAATCCGACGAGGAAGCGGAACTCTGCACGTCGGCGGTGTCGGAGACCTCTGGCAGGAAAAACAGAAGCCCGGCCCGGCATTGGCGGGTGCTGCGCGTGCGGAATCCGCGATTCTGCTGAGTCACAATCCCGACTATGTCGAGCATATTCGCGATGAGCGTGTCGGTGTGGTGCTCAGCGGACACACGCATGGAGGCCAGTGTGTCTTTCCGCTGATCGGCGCTCCGATCCTTCCATCCCGCTTCGGCCAGAAATATGCCTCCGGCCTATGCCAGGGTCCAAGCGCCAGAGTTTTCGTCACGACGGGAGTCGGACACAGTTTCCCGCCGATCCGGGTGAATTGCCCGGCAGAGGTCGCCCTGCTGACCCTGAGATGCGCCCGCCAGCCGGTTCCGCCTTCCTTGGGGGGCCGCGCCTGATCGCATGAGGGAAAAGCCGCATCCTCCCGCGAAGGCGCGAAGAGAAACCAGGAGGACTCACGCCGGGACGCGGGGGCGCAGAGGCCGGGCGAAGGAACCCTGCGTGCTTGTTTTTTCGGCGTCTTTGCGGGAGGTCCTCTCCATGACCCGGAGGCAATTCATCGGGTCCCTTGTGACAAAATCGTCACAAGGCAGCCATTGTCTTCCTTGTGAACCGGAGGCATTTCTGAAAGGAAGAAGAAAGAGCCACTTTGAAAAAAACCGTCCAAGAGTATATCGACGAGACGCCGCTCTGGCCGGATGGAACCTCTGTCCCACAGGTTCCCATGACCATCATGCAGTGGCAGATCTGGGGCCTGGCCACGGCGGGGAAATTCTTTGAAGGCCTGGTGGTTTTCATGACCGGGGTTGCGCTCCCGCTCATTGCCATGGAGTTTCGACTGGGCGATGCCGAAAAAGGCATGGTCGGATCCGCCACGCTGTTCGGCATCCTTGTCGGAGCCACGGCCTTGGGCAGTCTTGCGGACCACTTGGGACGAAAGCAACTTTTCATTGCCGAGATGATTTTGTTCCTCGTCTTCCTGGTGGCGATGACCTTCAGCCCGACGTTCCCGCTTCTCCTCCTCTTTCTCTTCGGCATGGGCCTTGCGCTCGGCTGCGACTATCCGACCGCGCATCTTGTCATTTCCGAGAGCATTCCCAGCAATTGCCGCGGCCGCCTGGTTCTGAGCGCCTTTGCGTTCCAGGCGGTCGGGGCCCTCGTCGGGACGGCGATCGGATACATGATCCTCAAATCCCACGAGAGTCTCGGGGACTGGCGCCTCATGTATGCAACGGCGATCCTCCCGACGATCCTGGTCGTGATCGGACGGTTTTTTGTCACCCAGAGCCCGCAGTGGCTCATGTCGCGCGGGCGGATCGGGGAAGCAGAAAAAGCGATCCTGCGCCTGCTGAGGCGCGAGCCGCCGTATCCGAGCAAAATCTCCCTTCAGGAAGTGCCCGACGATGAGCCGGAACACGAGCGGCACAAATCGAAATTCGCCAAACTCTTCAACAGGAAAAACCGGCGCGCCACGATTCTGGCCTCGGTGCCATGGTTTCTCCAGGATCTTGGAACCTATGGCATCGGGATTTTCACCCCCACGATTCTCGGCGCGATCCTGGGGCATTCGAATCTCCGCGAGCCGAACCTCGCCGCGGTCATCCACAACGACATGATCGCCGCGAAGGGTGCCGCTTTTCTGGATGTGCTCCTCTTGGCCGGCATTGTTTGCGCGGTCTTCCTGGCGGACAAACTCGGACGCATGAAGCTTCAGGTCTTCGGGTTTTTCGGCTGTGCGGCGGGGCTTCTTCTGGCCGCATTTTCCACGCACATGGCGCCCGGCACCGGGCAAACCGTTCTGATTTTCGCGGGGTTCATGCTCTTCAATTTCATGACGAACCTCGGCCCGAATGCGATGACCTACCTGATCGCCGGAGAGGTCTTTCCGACGAAGATCCGCGGCTCGGGAGCAGGCTTCGCGGCCTCGTTCGCAAAGATCGGCGCCGTCACGACCGCCTTCCTGTTCCCCATCCTCCTGAGCGATATCGGAACGTCCGCTCTTCTTTATGTCCTCGTGGGCACATCGATTCTGGGCGCCATCGTCACCTGGCGCTTCGGCATCGAAACCATGGGCGTCAATCTCGAAAACATCGGACGCATCAAAGCCCGCGGGCACTCCGGCCCGGGTGCCCCCGATCGCGCCGAGGAGCATCCCGCCGGCGGAACGGCAGGGGGACCGTAGCCCCGTTGATCTCAAGGCCGTTCATGCCAAACTCGACCGACTCGCCAACGGAGAAGCTGTCTCGAGGATTTCAACAGAACTCGCCTGCGTACAAAACGACCTAGAGTTTTTGAAAGGCATCCGTCGCCGGGTCGACTTGCCAGGCGAGGGAACACTTACCTGCTGTCCCTCTGATCAACCCCCGACCACCGGGAAATACAGGGCACTCATTCCATTGTTTTTGATTTGCCTGATTTTTAGTGGCCATTAGTGGTTTATAGATTCATTGCAGGTTTATGTCCTTGGTGTTTCCACACCATTCAATTTTCTGATGAATGCCCGAGCGTTTTGCAAATGTAAATCTTTTTGAACCACACGCCAGGGCGGTATTGAGATTTGTTCTCATTGAGCTATTGACATCGATCCTCATTTAATGAAGTTTTCTTCCGGATGAAGACATGGAGCACAGCCATTTTGGCAGTTTGCGCCGCATGGGCGGCCCATTCGGGAAACGGCGCGGAATCAACGACGAAGGCGGAAGGGGCACCTTTTTTGGAAAGGGAGCAGGTCCTGGGAGACTGGTCCGGTATGCGACCGATCCTTGCCGATCATGGCGTGGAAATTTTCGGAGGGTATACGGTGGAAGTTTGGGGGAATACGACCGGCGGCTTGAAGACCGGGACGGTTTACACGGGGCTTTTGGATTTCGGAGCCGAGGTCGATCTGGAAAAGGCCATCGGATGGCAGGGGGCGACCGTCAGCACGACGTGGCTCTTGTTGAGTGGCCGCGACGCCAGCGAGGATCTGGCGGGAAATTTCCTCACGATTTCGAATATCGCGGGCTTCAACACACTTCGCCTGTTCGATCTTTGGTTTCAACAGAACCTCCTGGATGACAGGATCTCCATCCGGCTGGGCCAGATCTCCGCCGATTCGGAGTTTGTGATTTCCGATTATTCCGGCCTCTTCATCAACGGGACATTCGGCTGGCCGGCATTTGCCTACATGAACATTCCGGAGGGCGGCCCCGGCTACCCGATGGGAACCCTCGGTGCCCGGATCGCCCTGAATCCAGTCGATTGGTTCACATTTCAGAGCGCGGTCTTTCAAGGCGATGTCTTCGCGCAGGATGTCAATCGTCACGGCTTCCGCTGGCGGCTCGACGCGCAGACCGGCTACACGTTCCTGAACGAGGCGCAGTCCGCTGGAACCACCGCGATGAGGAAACCGGGCTTCCCGGCCAGCTCAAGCCGGGCGTCTGGTTCCAGGCCGGGCAAAGCGCCGATGCCCTGGAAGAATCCACGCATTCCGGCAACTCGGGCTTTTATCTCATCCTGGACCAGATGCTCTACCGCGAGCCGGGCGAGCCGTCCATCGCAGACCCCGGGAAAGACGCCATTGTCGATGGCAAGGAAACGAAGAGCTTCAAGGTCCCGGTCGCCATCGAAAAATCCGACCAGGGACTCGGATGGTTCGGACGCGTGGCCTTCACGCCGTCCGACCGCAACTTCATCAACTTTTATTTCGACACCGGCCTCAGTTACAAGGGGCTCATTCCGACCCGGGACAACGACACCGTCGGCATCGGGTTCGGCTACGCCCAACTGAGCGATGGAGCCCGCAACTCTCTCCAGGATGAAGGCTCCGCTCCCATCGGCGCGGAGATGGTCATCGAGTTCACCTACCAGGCCGCGATCACCCCCAGGCTCGTCGTGCAGCCCGACCTGCAATACATCATCAATCCCGGCGGCACCACCGATCTCAACAACGCGCTGGTGATTGGAGGCCGCGCGTCCATCACGTTCTGACCATATCATCCCATGAAAAAATTCCTTCTATCATTTCTGCTGGCAACCGGTGTCGTCCAGGCCGCCAACTCCCCGGATGAGGTCAAAGCCCATCTCGTGGCCAAATTGGACGGGGTTGGCACCCAATCCGCGAGCTTCGTCAAAAATGCGGCGGAATATGCCGGCCTCGCCCAAGCCAACGGCTCGATCGAGGCCGCCCACAAAGCGGATCCGAAAAAAGTCGAAAAGCTCGTGGAAAAAATGCGGGAGAATTACAAGGGCATGGACAGCTTCGGCTACGAGACGATCGAAGGAATCGGCGCCTGGCTGGCGCTTGCCGCGAGCGCGGCCATTTTCGCCATCTCGCGCACCCTCCTCTCCGGACTCGCCCGTTACGGCGAAGTCCTCGAAGCGGCCATCTCGCTCATGGCCATCGCCATCCTGCTCATGGTCACGAACTGGGTCTTTCACAAATACTACTGGACCGGATGGAATGCCCGGCTTCGCCAGCTCAGCAAGTCCGCGGCGAAGCCCAAGGCTCCCTGGCTGGAATCCGCCGCGCTGGTCGGTGTCGGCTTCATGACGATCTTCCGCGAGGGATTCGAGACGACCCTCTTCATGCAGTCCCTGATTCTCGAAGCGGGAATGGGGCCGGCCGGCGCCGGGCTGTGCATCGGCGGAGCCCTCATCGCCCTTCTTGGATTTTCCGTCTTCTTCCTCGGCGCAAAGCTTCCCTATCGCAAAATGCTCGTCGTCACCGGAATCCTGGTCATCTTCGTGCTCTTCGCCTTTTCCGGATCGACCGTCCGGATTCTGCAAACGGTCGGGTGGCTTCCCATTCATCCGGTCCCGGGACTTTCCCTTCCGAATTGGACAGGCGTGTGGTTGGGTCTCTATCCAACATTCGAGGGACTCCTGGTTCCGCTCCTCGTCCTGGGTTATGTGTGCGGGGCCTGGATTTGGGTCAAATGGGCCGCGCGCTCTTCCCTGCTTCCGGAGACCCCGGCGGAAAAAAACGGCCCGCTGTGCGAAGTCGGATAAACCCGAAAACCGTTTGCCTCTGCGCTCACTGCGCCTCTGCGTGAGGAATCGCTGGATTCGGGCTCAACGCCCGGACGATCAGCGCGGTGGAATTGTCGCGCCCGGACCGGGCCACCGCCTCCCGCACAAGTTGATCCGCGGCATCGCCGCCTTCATCCAGAAGTCCCGGCAGTTGGTCGTTGTAAACCGCATCGGTGACCCCGTCGGTGCAAAGAAGAAACCGGTCCCCCGGTTCGAACCCCACCGCCCCGACCTGCGGATTGACAAACTGGTGGCCGGCTCCCAGCGCGGCTTGCAGGACGTTGCGGCGGGGATGGTTTTTCGCCTCCCGCTCGTTCAATTGCCCGTTGCGGAAAAGCCAGCCCACATGGGTGTCGTCCCGGGTGAGTTGTTTCACCCCCCCCGCGGCGGGAAGGTAGTAAATCCGGCTGTCGCCGATGTGCCCGAAATACATCCATTGCCGGCTGAACCAGCAGAGGCTCAGGGTCGCCCCCATGCCCGAGCATTCCTCATAACACGCGCCGAGATAGAGAAGCGCCTTGTGAATTTCGTCGAAGAGTTCCTCGATCACCTCCGTGAACCCGGAGGAGATTCCGGCGGCGCTTTGCTTGAACAACGGCGGCAGCATCTTCGTGATTTTTCCCACGGCGATCCGGCTGGCGAATTCCCCCGCCATCGCCCCCCCCATCCCGTCGCTGACAGCGAACACGAAGTCCGCAGCCTGTCCGTCGGCATCCCCGATTTTTCCCAGATAGCGGACTTCGCGCGCATCGATGGCAAGACCGAGAAAAGCATCCTCGTTGTTCTTGCGGACGCGCCCCCGGTCGGTGTGGCCGGACCAGGCGAGGTGGAAAGGACATTCGTTGGGGAGCGGCGTCCCGCCCGCGTGTGGCGCGACCATCCCGGTTGCCATGCCTGGTCTCAAAACGGGCGGGGCGCCCGTTCTCCCCGAGTGATGGGCATCGTCACGAGCCGGCATGGCGGTCACCCAGAATGGTTGCGAACTCGAAGTCGATCAAACAGAACCGTCCGTCCGTCTGCCGGTAGGTGACATTACGCATGTCCGCATCGTCGTGCCGGACCCCGTATTCGAGCAGTTCGTCGAAAAGTTCGCGGCAACGCTTGTCATCCAAATGGTCCACCCGGCTCCCGCAGTTGGTGGTGACCATTTTCAGGTTCACCGGGTCGGCCTCGATCAGGCGCGGCACGAACGGACAGCCGCGCTCCTCGAGATATTTGAGCACCCTCACCTCGGTGGCGAATCGCTCCTCCGCCTTCGGCCCGCGGAACTGCTTGTGGACACGCCCGTCATACCCGAGCCGCACGGTCGCCCGGAGCGTATCCTTCACCTGGTTCATCGCCAAAAAGCATGGCCGCTATACCACCGCCTAGGCAAGCGGCGATTTTGCGTGGAGAATCGCTGGATTCGGGACAAACCTATAAACCGCTAATGGCCACTAAAAATCATGCCGTCATTAAAACATGAAGCCGGAGAGGAACTTCTGCAAACCCGACCATTCACCCCGCAGGGGAATGGTGCTTATTTCGCAACACTCTGTCAATTAGTGGATTTTAGTGGAATTCAGTGGTTCAACTGCGGAAATTTGGTTTATTCCCGTCCGATGCTCGTGTAGGTGAAGCCGAATTCGCGGACCGTGACCGGATCGAGGAGGTTGCGCCCGTCGAAGAGGAGCGGGGTGTGCAGGGTTTTTTTCAATTCCGCCAGATCGACCGCCGCGAAAGACTTCCATTCGGTGGCGATGACCAGCGCCTCGGCCCCTTTTGCGGCCTCCAGAGGGGAAGAGGCCAGGACGGCCCCTTCGACGAGATGGAATTCCTTCGCTTTCTCCATGCCTTTCGGATCGAACACGCTGACCTCGGCGCCTTCCGAGATCAGATCGTTCACGATCTCGACCGCCACCGACGAGCGGACATCGTCGGTGTCCGGCTTGAACGTGAGACCCCACACCGCGATCTTTTTGTCTTTGAGCACCCAGAGCGCCTCGCGGATCTTCGCGATGAAACGATCCCGCTGGGTGCGGTTGATCCGCTGCACTTCCTTGAGGAGCGTGAAGGGTACGCCCAAGTTTTCGCTGATGGCGATGAAGGCCGCGATGTCCTTGGGAAAACACGAGCCGCCGTATCCGACACCGGCATTGAGGAAATTGCGTCCGATGCGGCGGTCCATCCCGATCCCATCGGCGACTTTCTCGACATTCGCGCCACTGGCCTCGCAGATCTGGGCCACGGCGTTGATGTAGGAAATTTTCAGGGCCAGGAAGGAATTGGCGGCATGCTTGATCAATTCCGCGGAATTGATGTCTGTCACCAGCACGGGCGCCATGAACGGCTCGTAAATCTTCTGCATCAGGGCGATGGCGCGCTCGCTGTTTCCGCCGATCACAATCCGGTCCGGCTTCATGAGGTCGGCAACGGCGCACCCTTCGCGGAGGAACTCGGGATTGCTGACCACGTCGAACTCCGCGCCGGTTTTGTTGTAGCGCCGGATCGTGTCCGCGACCTTCTCGCCGGTCTTCACAGGCACGGTGCTCTTGTCCACGACCACGCGATACTGGCCGGGTTTCAGAACCGCGGCGATTTCACGGGCCACTTTTTCAATGTAGGACAGGTCCACGCTGCCATCCGCCTGGGGCGGGGTCGGGACGGCGATGAAGACCACGTCCGAATTGTCCACGCCCTCCTGCGTGCTTGTGGTAAAACTCAGTCTCTTCGCCGAAACGTTCTGGTGGATCAGTTCCTCCAGGCCCGGCTCGTAGATGGGAACGTTGCCTGCCAGCAGCGATTCCACCTTGCGCTGGTCGTTATCCACGCAGATGACATGATGGCCGACTTCCGCGAAGCAGGCGCCTGAGACGAGGCCGACATAGCCGGAACCAATAATACAGAGTTTCATAGAAAATTTGAGACGATGGAAAAGAGGCGAACTCAATCGCCCGAAGGGGCGATGGGGCTCGTCGATTGACTGAATGCCAGCGGCAAGGTGACACGCGGAGCATCCTTCAATGTCATGACCAGAAGGAGCCCGATCTCCCGGTCTCCGCCGTCGTTGTCGCGCACCTCCGCCCCAACCGACGCGATCCAACTGGAGAGGTCCCGGTGGACCATGTAGCGCTGATATTGGAACACTTTGGAAACAAACTCGTACTGCTCGTAAAGGCTGAAGGCCCAGTGGTCGTTCATCCTCCAATACGTGAAGAAATTGAGCTGGCTGTCATCGGCGAAGAAGGAGTTTCCATCGATGTAGCGGTGACCGATGCTGAGGGACCAATCCCGGGTGGGCATGAAACTCAGCGACGTGTTGACCTCCGTGAATCCCTCTTCCGTGACGGGAAGCTGCGAAACGACCGTGAGCCCCGCCCAGGGCACCGGACGGAATCCTATGACGTTGAAAACATTCGAGACCGGTCCATCGGAATACGGATTGTCCAGATTGACATCCATGAACGTGTCCAGCGAGAACCACTGGAAAGTCCTGTTGTCGCGCCGGGTTTGGAGCCGCTGGCGGACCCCCAGCCGCACGATGTTCCACGTGTCGATCGAGTCCACCGCTGTGAACTGCGGGAAATTGAGCGGGAGAAGCTGCGTGGACTCGACGACCCGGTCGAACTGATAGATGTCGCTCGGGCTCGGGCCGAAGTTATAGACACCGGAATAATTGACGTAGGGCTGGACGACATGCCGCAGCCCATCCAGGCCAAGCCAGCGGTTCTGGACCTTCTCGAAGGCCCGGGAGAATTTTGTGGAGACCTCGAAGCCGTAGTTTGCAACCACCCGGAAAACCGCGCCCTTGTTCTGAAGCGTCGGAGAGGGGTTGTTGAGCGGGGTGGAATTGAAGGAGGGGTTGATCACTGTGGGCAGGCCGGTCACCGGATCGATGGCCGTATCCCCGCCGGACTGGGTGAGAAACGTTCCGCTCTGGCTGTAGTAGGTGCCACGAATCCCCACCTTCGGGATCACGGAAAGCCAGCCAAAATACGTTTTCGGAAGCGACCACTGGTGGAAAGTGTCGAAACGGACGGCCCCGTAGTCGGGATATTCGGTCTCGTCCGCGGACGGGTTGTTCGAAAATGTCCTGCGGAGGTTCGCCACGCCGGTTTCCCCGTCGTAGTTCACGGGAAGGCCGAAAAATTGCATCTGCTTGAAATCGGCGACAAATTCCGGCAGGCGTTCGGTGACATCCTGGAAGTCATTCATCTGCCAGCGCGCGATGAGGTTCAGCGTATACGCCTCGTCCCATTTTGTGAGCGAGAGAACGTTGTCCGGCTGGGGGTCGATCCGGAATTCGCCGGGGTAGAAATCCTCGAGGAAATCCACATCGCTGAGGAGGTTGATGTCCGCCGTGGCGTAGATGTCGTCGGTCAGGAACAACCGTTGCTGGAACGAGACACGGTAGCGGTTGGTCGTGCGGGTTTCGGCGGGTTCTCCCGGCGCCTCGACCGTGGTGACATCCTTGGTCTCAAAGACATAATCGGTGCGCAGGTTCCCGTAGCTGCGGTCGTTTTTCCCGTATTCCATCTTGGCGTCAAATCCCAGCGAGGGGCCGAATTCCGATCTCCAGTCCGCCCGGACAGTGGCATCGACGCCGGTGACGAGGGGAAAGCTGTAGGCCGTGAGCAGGTAGGCTCCCCACCGGCTGTCGTAACCCGGCAGGAACGCAAAACCGGTGTTGTTGATGTTCGCAAAAAGGTAGGGAAACCAGAAGATGGGTGTCCGCCCGATATAAACCGTGGAATTGGAAAACACGGCGCGGCTGTCGGTGTAGATGCGCATCGAGCGGGATTTCACGTGGAAGTCCGGCTTCGAGTTGTCATCGGTTGTCAGCACGCCGTCCCTCACGCGGAATTCGCTCTGGGACATCGCCCGGAAATTGAAGGCGTGGAAGAGCATCGGGTAATGGGAGCCCGAAAACTCGAGGGCGCGCATCTGCTTGCTCTCGAGGTTGAAAAGCGCGCGCTGTCCGGTGAGCACTTCCTTGGGGGTGTATACGCGGATGTTTCCCACCAGGAGGACGTCGCGGGTCTCCGGGTTGTACTCCGCGTAATCGCAGTAGATGCTGTATTCCTTGTAATGAATCTGGACGTTGTCCTCGGCCACCGCGACACCCTCCTCGAAGCGCGTGTTTCCGTCGGCCGTGATCTCGACCGGGACGTCTCCAAAACTCCCAAAATTGCCGATGCCGCCGATCTGGGCACGCAGCCCGGCCAGCGAAACAGTGAGAACAAAACAAATGACGGCAACTTTCCTCATTAAAACCGCCAACCTAGAGGTCCATGCCGGTCGTTCAAGGAGAAAATGGACCGCCGGACCGCCGGATTCCTCACGCCAGAGCCTTGGCATACCGCTCTTCCACGAACGGCCAGTTCACGATATTCCACCATGCGGTCACATAATCCGGGCGGCGGTTTTGATATTTGAGGTAGTAGGCGTGTTCCCAAACATCGAGGCCGAGCAGGGCTTCCTGCCCGTCGAGCAGCGGGGGATCCTGGTTCGGCGTTGAGACGATGGAGGGTTTGCCATCCTGGACCACCAACCACGCCCAGCCACTGCCGAAGCGCTTCAATGCGGCGCCGGTGAATTGCTTTTGAAATTCCGCGAACGATCCGAACGATTTCCGGATCGCCGCGGCCAGCGCGCCCGAGGGTTCGCCGCCGCCTTTGGGCGACAGCATGAGCCAGAACAGGCTGTGATTCAGATGCCCGCCGACATTGTTCCGCAGACCGGCGCGGAGGGATTCCGGGGCCTTGTCGAGATGGAGCAGCAACTCCCCGGGACTGAGTTTCGCGAGTTCCGGCTGGTCGGCCAGAAGCTTGTTCGCATTCGTGATGTAGGCCTGGTGGTGCTTGTCGTGGTGGAGGCGCATGGTTTCCGCATCGATGGCGGGTTCGAGGGCCTCATACGGATAGGGCAGCGGGGGCAATACGTACGGGCCCGACGGCCCGGCCGGGGAAGGAGACTGGGCAACGAGGCGGTCGTTGAAGAAGGCGGTGACGGCCGAAGCGAGACCGAGGCGGAAGAGGCCGCGGCGGGTGAAGGATGGTGTGTTCATTGGATAAAAACTAGCCGTCGCCGGCCGCCGCGCAAGTGCCGTCCCATGTATCTTGTCCGGACGTTCTCCCAATCCTCTTGCGAAGAGGCTCCTGCTCGCATAGCACGGACTGGTGAATATTTATGCGCGGGCACTCCGGTATTTCCGGCCATTCCTCTGGCCGACGCTGGGCGGGGTCCTGCTCACATTCGCCGCCATCGCGTTCAACCTGCTCAAGCCCTGGCCGTTCAAGTATATCGTGGACGGCGTGCTCGACCCGACGAAAGGCGCCTCCAGCGCGGGGGCGTTTGTACACCAGTGGTTCGGGGACAACAATCCCGCCGGCGCCGTCCTGGGGCTCTCCCTGGTGATGGTCGCCATCAGCCTGCTGGCCGGCCTGGTAAACATGGCCTCGAATTATCTCTTCATCCGCGTCGGCCTGCGCGCGCTGTTGCAGCTGCGCACCGACCTTTACGCGACGCTGCAATCCCTGCCCCTCAAGTTCCACGATTCGAGGCGAAGCGCGGATTCGAGCTTCCGGGTGGCCTACGATTCCCAGAGCATCCAGACGATCTACAACAAAGGCTTCGCGACCATCCTGTCTTCCGTGGTCATGCTGATCGCCGCGCTGGTCGTGATGTTCCGGATGAATTGGCCGCTGACCCTGACATCGCTCATCATCCTGCCATTCGTCGTCCTGGCGATCCGTTTTTATGCCGAACGGGTGCGGAAGCAATCCACGACCATCCAGGAGCGCGAGAGCGATCTGCTCACGCTGGCGCAGGAGGGGTTGAGCCAAATCCGGTTGGTGCATGCTTTCGGGCGCGAGGCATTCGAAGTGCGCCAGTTCCGCCGCCGGGCCGCGCAAAGCCTCGAGGCCAACATGCGGTTGAACATGACATCGGTGGCGAGCGCGCTGGTTGTCGGGACGCTGATGTCCGTCGGAACGGCGCTCATGTATTATGTCGGTTCGATCCAGGTGTTGAAGACCGGGGGGGCTTTCACGCTGGGCGATCTGCTGGTGTTCGCCTCCTACCTGCTGATGCTCTACCAGCCATTGGAGCAGTTGACCTATACGGCGTGGGCATTGGAAGGTGCCGCCGCGGGAACCGCGAGGTGCTTCGAGGTTTTGGACCGCGACAACGATGTGCCCGATGCCCCGGATGCGAAAGCCATCGGGTCGGTCAACGGGCGCATCGAATTCCGCGGGGTATCCTTTGGCTATACCGAGGGGCGGATGATTTTGAAAGACGTCGGATTCACGGTGGAGCCCGGACAGACGGTGGCGTTTGTCGGAGGCACAGGGACCGGCAAGAGCACGCTTTTGAGCCTGGTGCCCAGATTTTATGATCCGGGGACAGGCGCGGTTTCCCTTGATGGAAACGACCTCCGGAGCCTCACAAAAAAAAGCCTGCGGTCCCAGATTGGGATGGTCTTGCAGGACACCCTGCTCTTTTCGACCACGATCAAAGAGAACATCGCCTACGGCAAACCCGGGGCGACCGACGGGGAGATCATCGAGGCCGCGCGGCGGGCACAGGCGTATGATTTCATCATGCAGATGCCGCAGGGGTTTGAAAGCCCGGTCGGCGAGCGCGGCGGGCATCTGAGCGTCGGCCAGCGCCAGAGGATCGGGATCGCCCGCGCGTTCTTGAAAGACGCCCCGATTCTTCTTCTCGATGAGCCGACCAGCGCGCTCGATCCCACCACCGAGCATGCGATCATGGGAACGATTTCCGAATTGATGCGCGGGCGTACGACCCTGATCGTCACCCACCGCCTCGCGACCGTGCATGCGATCGGGCGGATCATCGTCCTCAAGGAAGGCCGCATCGTCGAGGACGGGACGGGACCCGGGCTGGTCGCCAAGGGAGGCATCTATGCCGCGCTCTACCGCGACGCCCAGGCGGGGTAACCCATTTCGCATTCCGCATTTTCCAAACCGCGACAACGAAACCATCACCCAGAATGTCTATGATGCCCTCGGCAGGGTGGAAAGGCAGTTCCTGCACGGGGACACGAACAAGACGTTCCATCTTTACTATTCGGGCCGCGACAATTTCGAGGTGAACCCGCAGGGCGCGGCGGCACACTATTATTTCGATGAGCGCGGGAGGGCTGCGGGAAGCAAGGACCCGGAGGGCAACCTGACCAGTATCGGGTATGACGGACAGGACCGCGTGACCTCGCGCACGTCTGGCGCGGGAGAAACCACCGTCTATCACTTCGACAATGCCAGCAACCTCACGCAGATCGACCACCCGCGCGGGGGCGGCAGCACGGTCATGACATTCGACAGCCTCAACCGGCTGGATCTCGTCACCGACCCGAATGGAATCCAGACGGATTACGTGTATTTCGGGAGCGGCAACGACGCGGGCAAAGACCGCCCGCAGTATATCAAGGCGGCCTATGGGACCGCAGAGGAATCGGTCACGACGTATGCCTACATCCCGAGCGGGTTGGCGGTCGGGCGCGTGTCCTCGATCACGGACGGCGACGGGCTTGTCACCTCGAAAACTTGCGATGCCAACGGGCACCCGAACATCACCACTCTGCCGGGCGGGTTCACGGTGGACGAGGACTACAGCGTGCGGGGCAATCTGGATGCCGTCACTGATGCGAATAGCAAACGGACGACCTATTCCCACAACCAGCGCCGGCAGAGGACGGGCGAGGTTGCCGACACGACGGGAATCGCGGCGGCGGCAAACTCGACATTCGACAACCAGGCCCGTGTCGCCACGGTCACGCCGCCCGCCGACAATGGCGGGCAGCGACACGGCCACGACCTACACGCACAACGGGCGCGTGGCGAGCGAGACGGAACCGAGCGGCGATTCCGCCACGTTCAATTACCACGCGACAACCGGGCGGCTTTCGAGCGTGGTCTATTCCGGCACGGGTGGCGGGACGGTCAATTACACGGCCTATGATGGGAACGCCAATCTGCTTGCCCTCAACGAAAATGGGGCGAATGGGATCACGAGAACTTATGACGGGCTGAACCGTGTGACGAGTTACACGTTCGCAGGGCAGACCATCGGCTACCGGTATTACCCGAGCGGGAAGCTCGCGAATCTGATCTACCCCGGCGGGACTGAAACCGGGGTCGGCCATGTCGAATACACCTACAATGCCGATGGGAGGCTCTATCAGGTGATTGATAAACTCGACAGCACGAGCAGCCCGCGAACGACCACCTATTCATGGAACACGGACGGACGCCTGCAATCCATCACCCGCCCGAACGGGACGACACGGACGATTTCCTACGATTCGGCGGGCAGGCCGAACGGCATCACCGAAAGCTATTCCTACGACTCGCGCAACCGCCTCACCGGCATGGGCGTGACCGCCTACACGTATAACGCGGAGAACAACCGCATCGGCATCACGAGTCCCACCGAAACGACAACCCTCGTCGTGGATCCCGAAGGCGCGTTGCCGAAAATCCTCATGCGGACGAAAAACGGAGCGGGGCAACCCGCTACGTTTACGGGGCCGGTCTGCAATACGAGGTGAGCAGCGCGGGTGCCGCCACATATTACCATTACGATCAGACCGGGAACACCGCCGCCCTGACGAACCAAGCTGGAACGATCATATGCCTACGCCTCGAATCCGATTTCGTTTGCGGACCCAAGCGGATTTGGAGCGACAAATACTTTGAACGCCATCCAGACCGGCCTCGCCGTTCTCGGGTTCGTGCCGGGAATCGGCGCGGTGGCGGATATTGTCAACGCGGGGATTTCGGTGGCGAGGGGCAACTACCAAGGCATTTTCATTTAAATAGGTTTTTGCAAATCATGTTGTAGGGAAGTGAGATTTTCGTGGAGGAAAGTTCCCGGATGAAAGGCCAGGATTTGTCGGGGACGAGGCGGGATTTGAGGGCGATGAGGGCCCCTCGCAGGATGGCGAGATTGCCGTTGAGGTTGACGTTTTTTTTGTAGGCCGCCGCGATAATCGCGGGGGTTTTAGCCGAGATAAAATGAGGGATTCAGGGGCGATCATTCGCGGTGCGAGCGGGGTTTTTCGATTTGTGCGCGGGAAGCCTATGTGCGCGAAGGCTCCGCGGGAGGCCCGGAGGGCCTGCCGGCGGAGCCGCAGGTTTTTCAGCGGCTGGTGATTTTCGCGCTGGCGGCGGGGACTTGGCGCAAGGCGCATTGGACATGGGCGGCAGTGATGGAGGACTCTCCGAGTCTCGCGGCGGTGATCCAGGCGGCCTGGGCCAGGAGGTTGAGGGTTCGCGGGTTGCCTTCGCTGGCTTCGGCGAGGAGATCGACGGTGGCGGGCGCGAAGATCTCGCGGTCGAGTCCGGCGCGGCTGATGTGCCAGTTGATGCAAGGGGCGATCTCCTCGCGGGGCAACGGCAGGAGCTGGTGGGCGGCGCTCACCCGCGAGAACACCAGTCCCGCGAGAGCGGGACAGTCGTATGGTAGGGCAAGTCGAATGTGTGGCCGGGAGGCT
>JBAYWC010000023.1:0-30000 GCA_041674265.1 Terrimicrobiaceae bacterium | reverse complement strand
TTTGCGTTTTTTGCTCGTGGCGTTTTTTTTGTTTGGGTTGGTTGGTTGCCTGACGCGAGGGCAACTGCCTAAAATGAATAGGGCAATCTCCTGAACGGGGTCACAGCTTCGCCCGTTTTCACAAGTTACTCTCCTTTCCACATCCGACCGCCGGGTTCTTTGCTGAGCAGTTACAACGAACGGAGAAAATCAGCTCTCAGAACCTGCTGGTAATGAGGCGGCTAGTCGCGATATGACGGTGCCTGCCGCAAGGTGGCAAAAACCGGTGAGGGAGGGATTCGAACCCTCGGTAGCCTTTTGGACTACGGCGCTTTAGCAAAGCGCTGCTTTCGACCACTCAGCCACCTCACCAACTGATTTTTAACTGCTTGCTCCAGTTTTTTTTGACCGCTGATTTTTGAACTTGCAATCCGGTTTGACGAGTTAACATTTGCACAGGGAACCACCAAACGCACGAGCGGGCTCAAAATTTGGCGAAAACCTCCATGCCGACGATCACGGGATTTATTTTGCGTGGTTTTCCATGCGCGGCAAGCAAATTAAACCTGAAAACGGCATCTGCGAAACACGATGCTTTGCTGGTTGTGCCCCCCCGGCGCCAAACGCTTGACTGGCACCTATTCACGAAGCGCTATCGTGCCGGGTTTCCGTGTTCGCTACAGGAAACGCCGTTTTCTGGTGTGCGCCTGTTCAAGACGGAAGACAAGGCGCTGGCCGACATCTCCCGCAGCAGTCGGATTTCGTATTTTTTCGGTTTGCCTCGGGGAGTTAGCGGGTAAAGTGCCGTGCTCTCATGATTTCATCCACCGAAAAGCGACTCCGCGAACTGCTTGCCGAACGCATCCTCATCCTGGACGGGGCAATGGGGACAATGGTCCAGCAATACAAACTGCGGGAAGCCGACTACCGGGGGGCGAGGTTCGCGGATTGGAAGGGGCAGGATCTGAAGGGAAACAATGACCTTCTGGTGCTCACGCGCCCGGATGTGATCCGCGAGATCCACAGCCAATACATCGCTGCAGGAGCGGACATCATCGAGACCAATACGTTCAGCGGCACGGTGATCGCCCAGGCGGATTACGGGTTGGAGGAGCTCGTTCCCGAGCTGAACCGCGAGGCCGCGAAGCTGGCGCGCGAGGCGGCGGATGCCTGCACCGGGCGGCATATTTTTGTGGCCGGGGCGATCGGGCCGCTGAACCGCACGCTCTCGATCTCGCGCGATGTGAATGATCCGGGCAAGCGAGATGTGACGTTCGAACAGGTTGTCGCGGCGTATCTCGAGCAGGTCATCAATCTTGTCGCAGGCGGGGTGGACATCCTGCTCGTCGAGACGGTTTTCGACACGCTCAATGCCAAGGCCGCGCTCTTTGCGGTCTCGGAATTTTTTACCGCCTATCCGCGGCTTCCGGTGATGGTCTCAGGGACGATCACCGACCTCAGCGGCCGCACGCTTACCGGGCAGACGGTCGAGGCGTTTCTGAATTCCGTTTCCCATTTTCCCCTGCTCTCCATCGGCCTGAACTGCGCGCTCGGACCGAAGGAAATGCGCCCGTATATCGAGGAGCTTTCGCGGATCGCCCCGTTCCCTGTGAGCACGTATCCGAATGCCGGCCTGCCGGACCCGCTTTCGGCGACCGGATTTCCCGAAACGCCGGAGAGCCTCGCCCCGCAGCTCCTCGAATGGGCGGGGCAGGGGTGGTTGAACATTGTCGGCGGTTGCTGTGGAACGACGCCCGACCATATCCGCGCGATTGCTGATGCCGTGAAGGGCCTGCCGCCACGGCCGATCCCAGAACGCGAAGCGACCCTGCGGCTCAGCGGTCTCGAGCCGTTCACCGCGCGCCCGGAAATCCCGTTCATCAATATCGGCGAGCGCACGAATGTCACCGGGTCCCCGAAATTCTCGAAGCTGATCCTTTCCGGAAATTACGACGAGGCGATCGCGGTCGCGCGCCAGCAGGTCGAGGCCGGGGCCCAGATCATCGACATCAACATGGACGAGGGCATGCTCGACGGGGCGGCCGCCATGACGAAGTTCCTGAACCTCGTCGCGAGCGAGCCCGACATTTCGCGGGTGCCGGCGATGATCGACTCCTCGAAATGGGAGGTGATCGAGGCCGGGCTGCGCTGCATCCAGGGAAAGGGGATCGTGAACTCCATTTCGCTCAAGGCCGGCGAGGAGGAATTCAAACGCCATGCCGCGCTGGTTCGCCGATACGGGGCGGCGGCGGTCGTCATGGCGTTCGACGAGAACGGGCAGGCCGACAACTACGAGCGGCGGATCGCCATCTGCGGGCGCGCCTACCGGATCCTTGTGGACGAGGTCGGATTCCCGCCCGAGGACATCATCTTCGATCCGAACGTCCTCACCGTGGCCACCGGCATCGAGGAACACGCGAATTACGCAAAAGATTTCATCGAGGCCACCCGCTGGATCAAGGCCAACCTGCCGCGCGCCCGCGTGAGCGGCGGCATCAGCAATGTCTCGTTCTCGTTCCGCGGCAACAACCCTGTGCGCGAGGCGATGCACTCGGTGTTCCTTTACCACGCGATCCAGGCCGGCCTCGACATGGGAATCGTCAACGCGGGCATGCTGGGCGTTTACGAGGAAATCCCCGCCGACCTGCGCGGCCTGATCGAGGACGTCCTCCTCAACCGCCGCGAGGATGCCACCGAGCGGCTCGTCACCTTTGCGGACACGATCAAGACCAGATCCAGCGGAGGAGCCGCTCCCACCACGGATCTCACCTGGCGGGAGGGCGCGGTCGAGGAACGGCTCAAGCATGCGCTGATCAAGGGGATTGTGGATTTTGTGGATGCCGACACCGGGGAGGCGTTCGCCAAATACCAGCGCGGGCTGCTTGTGATCGAGGGTCCGCTCATGGACGGCATGAAGGTCGTCGGGGATCTTTTCGGCGCGGGAAAAATGTTCCTGCCGCAGGTCGTGAAGAGCGCGCGCGTGATGAAGAAATCCGTCGCCTGGCTCACCCCGCACATGGAAGCCGAGCGCGCCGCGAACCCGGAGACCCGCGCGCAGGGCCGGATCCTCATGGCCACGGTCAAAGGCGATGTCCACGACATCGGCAAAAACATCGTCGGCGTCGTCCTGGCCTGCAACAACTACGAGGTCATCGACCTCGGGGTCATGGTGCCCTGCGAAAAAATCCTTTCGGCCGCGCGCGAGAAAGCCTGCGACATCATCGGCCTCTCGGGCCTCATCACCCCGTCTCTCGACGAGATGATCCATGCGGCCAAGGAGATGCAGCGGGAGGGATTCACGATTCCGCTCATGATCGGCGGGGCCACCACCAGCAGGGCCCACACCGCGGTGAAGGTTGCCCAGCACTACACGCCGGGCGTCGTCCATGTGCTCGATGCCTCGCGTTCGGTCAATGTGGTCAGCGCGCTTCTCAGCCCGGAGCAGAAGCCGGAATTCCTTGAAAAGCTCGCCGCGGATTATGAAAAGCTGCGCCAGGAACACGCCGGAAAGCAGGCCGGGCGTCCACAGCTCACGCTCGTCGAGGCCACGGCAAACAAATTCCAGGCCGACTGGTCCGAAATCGCGAAGCCATCAAAACTCGGGGTGATCCCATCCGATGTGCCGCCCGGGGAACTCGTCCCCTATTTTGACTGGTCGCCATTCTTCCACGCCTGGGAGCTGCGCGGCCGCTTTCCGGGGCTTCTCGATGATCCCGAAATCGGGCCCGAGGCGCGCAAGCTTTACGACGATGCCCGGAGACTCCTCGATGAGATCGTCACCAGGCAGATCTTCCGTCCGCGGGGAGTCATGGGATTCTGGAGAGCCGCCAGCACCGGGGAAGACATCCGGCTCTTCCATGAGTCCGGCCGGCCTCTCGACGTCCTGCACGGCCTCCGCCAGCAACAGAAAAAGCCGGCCGGCCAGCCGAACCTGTCCCTCGCCGACTTCATCGCGCCGGAATCCGCGGGCGCGCGGGATTTTATCGGCGCCTTCGCCGTCACCGCCGGGCGCGAGGTTCATGACGTTGCGGAAGGCTACGAGAAAAAGCACGACGATTACCTCTCGATCATGACCAAGGCGCTCGGCGACCGTTTCGCCGAGGCCTACGCCGAATGCCTTCATGAAAAGGCCCGCAACCTTTGGGGGTTCGGATCGGCGGAAAACCTGACCCACGAAGAATTGATCCGCGAAAAATACCGGGGCATCCGTCCCGCCCCGGGTTACCCCGCCCAGCCGGACCACACCGAGAAATGGACGCTCTGGAAGCTTCTCGACGCCGAGCGCCACACCGGGATCATTCTCACCGAAAGCCTCGCCATGCTCCCGGCGAGCAGCGTGAGCGGCCTCTATTTCGCCCACCCGCAAGCGAAGTATTTCGCCGTGGGAAAAATCGAACGCGACCAAGTGGAGAGCTACGCCGCCCGCAAAGGGATGTCTTTTGAAGAAATCGAAAAGTGGCTGCGCCCGTATCTCAATTACGACCCCGACAGCGCCCTCATCCGCCCGTGTTTGCCGGGGGCGAAGGGGTGAGCGATCACCCCACGATTCCCACGGCGCGGAATTTGTCCTCGACGAACCGGAAGTGGCGATCTGGCGCGCAGGCTTGTTCGATATCCCCGGAGCCGAGGTGCTTTGAAACCGTGGGCTCTTCGGAAAGATTTTTTGCCAGCCCGCCCCCCTCCTTCCAGGTTTTCATCGCGGCCCGCTGCACGGCCTCATAGGCCTCCTTCCGTTCCATGCCTTTTTCCGTGAGCATGAGGAGGGCGGACTGGCTGGCGTAAAGCCCGCCGGTGAGCCCCATGTTGCGCTTCATGTTGTCCGGGTAAACAAGCAGGTTGGCCACGAGCTTGGTGAGTGTCACGAGCATGTAATCGAGCAGGGTGCAGCTGTCGGGCAGGATAATCCGCTCGACGGAGCTGTGGCTGATGTCGCGCTCGTGCCAGAGCGCCACGCTTTCCATGGCGGCCACGGCATTGCCGCGGATCACGCGGGCCAGCCCGCTGAGGCGTTCCCCGGTGATCGGATTCCGCTTGTGGGGCATGGCCGAGCTGCCTTTCTGGCCGGGGCTGAAATATTCCTCGACCTCGAGGACTTCCGTGCGCTGGAGATGGCGGAATTCCGTCGCCCAGCGGTCGATGCTCGAGGCGACGAGAGCGAGTGTCGCCATGAATTCCGCGTGCCGGTCGCGCTGGATGACCTGCGTCGAAAGGGCGGCGGGCTTCAAGCCCAGCTTTTCGCAGACGGATTTTTCCACCCGAGGGTCGAGGTGGGCATGGGTGCCGACCGCGCCGCTGATTTTCCCCACCCGGATGCGCTCGCGGGTCTGCTGCAGGCGTTCGAGGGCGCGGGAAAACTCGTCATACATCAGGGCCAGCTTGAGCCCGAAGGTGATCGGCTCGGCGTGGATGCCGTGGCTGCGCCCGATCATCGGGGTGAACTTGTGTTCGATCGCCCGCCCGGCAACCGCTTCGCGGAGCAGGCGGATGTCGCGGGCCAGGATGTCCGTGGATTCCAGCATCTGGACAGCGAGGGTCGTGTCGAGAAGGTCGGAGGATGTCAGTCCCTGGTGGATCCAGCGCGCGGCCGGTCCGACCCGCCAGGCCACATCTTCCAAAAATGCGATGACATCGTGGTTGGTCCGCTTCTCGATCTCCAGGACATCGGCGATGTCAAACGCGCCTTTGGCGCGGATCTGTTCCGCATCCGCACGCGGGATTTGGCCGATATCCGCCATCGCCTCGCAGGCAAGCGTCTCGATCTCGAGCCAGATTTCGAGCTTGCGTTGGTCGGTCCACACGGACCGCATTTCCGGAAGGCTGTAACGTTCGATCATAAATGAAATATCCTGGTGGAGTTGAGGCTTGCGAATGGGGAATTAACCACAGAGGACAGGCGGCTGTCACGATTCAACCCAACCCGGGCAGGGCCACCAGGTTGAGCCCGAAGGCAAAGAGAAGCGCCCCGAGGAAAATGCAGACCGGCAGGGTCAGCACCCAGGCCTTGATCGACCGCGAACCCCTCACAGGGAGAGGCATTTCAACAAGCTCTTGTCCCACGTCAATGAAAGTGCGGCGCGAAAGCCGGAAAAGGAGGGTTTTTCAGATTGAACCCACCCCGGCAAGGGAAGAATATTGGCGGGGTGCCCGCGAAGCCTCTGCTGATCTACGATGGCGAGTGCCGGTTTTGCTGCCGGTGGGTCGAGGCATGGAAGGCGGTCACCGGGGACCGGGTGGAGTACGAGCGCTCGCAGGTCGCGGGGGCGCGGTTTCCTCAAGTCAAGCCGGAGGAATTCGCGCGCTCCGTGCAGTGGGTCGGGAAGGACGGTTCCATCCGCTCCGGCGCGGAAGCGGTGTTCTCCGCTTTGGCCACGGCGACATGGCATGGCCGGATGGCGCTGGCGCTTTATCACGGGTCGCGGGTCTTTGCGCGCGCGGCGGAGGCGGCCTATGCCGGGGTCGCCGCCCGCCGGGAATTTTTTTCGCTGCTCACGCGGGTGCTTTGGGGGAACGACGTGCGGCCGCCGGCCTATGCGGTATCGGGCTGGGTGTTCCTGCGCGCGCTCGGGGGGATTTTCCTCGTGGCATTTCTGTCCTTCGGGGCGCAGATCGATGGATTGATCGGCGCCAACGGCATCCTTCCCGCGGCGGACTTTTTCCAAGCCGTGCGCGATGCGGGGGTCGCATGGCAGTTTCCGAGCCTCTTTTTGTGGTGGACCGGAGATGCGGCCCTGCACGGATGGTGCTGGGCGGGCGCGGCGTCAGCCGTGTTGTTGATGGCCGGGGTCGCCCCTGCGGCGAATTTGGTTTTTTTATGGGCGGTTTACCTTTCGCTGAGCATTGCCGGGCAGGATTTTTATCAGTTCCAATGGGATATCCTGCTGCTGGAAACCGGGTTTCTGGCCATCTTCATCGCCCCGTGGCAATGGGGGACGAAAAAGGCGGCCTCTCCGCCACGGGTGGCGCATTTCCTCCTGATCTGGCTGTTGTTCCGGCTTCTTTTTGAGTCCGGGGTGGTGAAGCTGGCGAGCGGCGACCCCACATGGGCGAACGGAACCGCCTTGGACTATCATTTTTTCACCCAGCCGCTGCCGACGCCGGTTGCGTGGTTCGCGCAGCAATTGCCGGGTTGGGTTCATTGGCTGGGCGTGAAGGGGACGCTCTTCATCGAGCTGGCGCTGCCATTCCTGCTGTTCTTTCCGCGGCGTTTGCGGCTGCTCGGCGCGGGCGGCATCGCGTTTCTTCAAGCGCTGATCGCCCTCGCGGGAAACTACGGGATTTTCAATCTTCTGACTTTGGCCCTCTGTCTGCTGGCGGTGGATGATGTCGTGTGGGGCGGGCTGGCCGCCCGGCTGGTGGCCGGGACCAAGCAGCGATTTCTTCCACAGCGGGTGCTCATCCCGGCAGCCGCGGCGGTTTTTTTCCTCAGCCTCGTGCCATTGGCCTTCTCGTTTCGCCGGCCCGTGCCCTGGATGGAACCGCTGGCGCGCGCGCATGCCGGCATCCGGCCATTTCGCACGATCAACGGCTACGGGCTTTTTGCGGTGATGACGACCCACCGCCGGGAAATAATCGTCCAGGGTTCGGACGATGGGGTCAACTGGGAAACCTATGATTTTCGATACAAGCCGGGACCGGTTCGCCGGGCTCCGCCCTGGATCGCTCCCGATATGCCGCGCCTTGACTGGCAGATGTGGTTCGCCGCATTGGCCGGCGCGGGACGGACGCCGTGGTTCGAAGGCTTTCTGCTCCGGCTTTTGCAGGGGTCGCCGCCCGTTTTGGATCTGCTCGGGAAATCTCCCGCCTTCTCCGGCGGACGTCCGCGCTATGTCCGGGCCTTGGGCGACGGCTACACATTCACGACACCGGAACAGCGGAAAAACACCGGAAACTGGTGGAAAGCGGAGCCGCTTGCCATTGACTACCCCGCGGTGTCCCTGAAGGATCGGCTTCCGGATCAATCCCCGTAGCCGCCCGGGTTCTTGAGATGCCAAGCCCAGGCGCTTTTCACGATGGGCAGGATGTTTTCAAACTTCGGTTTCCATCCGAGTTCGGACCGGATTTTGTCCGAGGAGGCGATGAGGCGCGGGGGATCGCCAGCCCGGCGGGGTTTTTCGACCGCCTGGATTTCCCGTCCGGTGACATTCCGGCAGGTGTCGATGACTTCCCTGACCGACGTGCCCCCGCCGGTGCCGAGGTTGTATTTCGCGCTTTTCTCCGAATGGAGGGCGAGGATGTGCGCCTGGGCGAGGTCGAGAATGTGAATGTAGTCGCGGATGCACGTGCCGTCCGGGGTGGGGTAGTCGGCGCCAAAAATCTCGACGGACTCCTTCTGGCCGAGCGCCACTTTCAGGACATTCGGGATGAGGTGGGTTTCGACCCGGTGATCTTCGCCATAGCGCTCGGAGGCGCCGGCCGCATTGAAATAACGCAGCGCGACATAGGAAAGCCGGTGGATTTCCTCATACCACCGGAGAACCTGCTCGAACATCAGCTTCGACTCGCCGTAGGGGTTGATCGGTTTTTGGGGGAGCGATTCGTCGAGCGGCGTGCGGCCCGGAATCCCGAAGGTCGCGCACGTCGAGGAAAAGACGAATTTCCTTACCCCGGCCTCCACTGCGGCATCGAGGAGATTGATCCCCGAACAGACGTTGTTGCGGAAGTATTTCGAAGGGTTCTGCATGGATTCCCCCACCAGCGCGTGCGCGGCGAAATGCATGACGGCATCCGGACTGGCTTCGCCGAGGGCGTGGCCGATGACCGTCCGGTCGGCGAGATCGCCTTGGAAAAACCGGGCGCGCGGGTCGATGGCTTTCTTGTGGCCCTCGCTCAGATTGTCAAAAACCGCGACCTCGAATCCTTCGTTCAGAAGTTGCTCGACACAAATGCTCCCGATGTATCCGGCTCCGCCTGTGACAAAAATCGTCTTCATCGGCGTCGAACCTACTTCAGGCGGCACCTGGCCCGCAATGAAATGCTTCAAACCGGATCTGGTAATGGTCGCCGGAGTTTTCGGCAAGCCGGGTCACCGTGACGCCGAGAACTTTTGAGATCATGGCTTCCTCCATGACGATGGCTGCAGGGAAGGCTTCGAAGATCCCGGCGAGCGGGACATGGGATTCCACCAGGCAGCCCCCCTCGACTCTTGCCATGTGTCCGTCGGCGTCGCGCAGGGCGGCCAGCGCCGCGAGCCGGTCCTCCGGCGAAGACCTGGCTGGAAGGCTTTCCAGATACCTGGCCGTTTGCTTTTGAAAATGGAGAAAAAGCAGCTTCTCGGCGGCCGCCGCTCCGAAAAGCGTGCGCGCTCCGTGGAGAAGGGACACGGCCAGACGATCGTCCTCATTTTCAAACAAGCGCTGTCCTTTCGCCGTGAGGCGGTAAATCAACAGGGGCCGCCCGCTTCCATGATGCTGGTTCCGCGAGGTGATGTGGCCGCTTTTTTCCAGCACAAGGCACTGGGCCTTGACTCCCATGTAGCTCATCCCCAGGCGGGCGGCGATATCGCCCACCGAAAGGCCGCTGCTCCGCTTGAGATGATCGGCCACCGCATAAGCCGACCGGTTTGGAAGTTCCCGTTTGATTTTGCGCACCACCCCCCAGATTGCCGCAGCTTCTCCCCGATGGTCAAGAAGAGGTGACCACGCGTGTTCGCGGCAGGCGTTTGCGCGCTTGTCCCTGTCCCCGGCATGGCATATCGTTTTTCACCATGATTCAGACCATCGAAGCCATCGTTGACGGGCGACGCGCGGGCAATGGCCCTTTTCAGCAAGGCATCCCCGGCTGCGGCCTGGAACCGCTCCGGGGAGGACGCCACCTGGTCATGCCTGCCGCAGGCTCCATAGTCCGCTCGTGAATTTGCCGCCAATCGAATCCGTCCGCCAAGCTTTGGAAGGATTCTTCCAAAACCGCCGGGCTGCTTCCCTGATGCCCTTGCTCCTCGCGGCCTTCGCTCTTCTCTACTATTCGCTTTACGCAAATACCGGCCTCAATCCCGGCGGAGAGGGCGGAACGGCCGGCGTGGTGGCGATGCGGTTGATGTCGGGCCAGCGGCCGATCGTGGACACTTTCCTCGGATACAATGTGATGTGGTTCCTGCCGGTGGCCGGGTTGTTCGAGCTCACCGGCCCGAACTACCTCGTGCTGCGCTGGTATTTTTTCGCCTTCTGCACGGCCTCCGGGCTGCTGGCATATTTTATCGTCCACGGCCACACCCGCAACGCCTGGTATTCCGCGATTCCGGCTCTCGCGGTGATCCTTGTGCCGGGAATGATGTTCCGGAACTACATGCCGTTTCTTGGAGTCTTGAACGCGTTCCTGCTCACACGGGCGTTCGTGATCCGGAGAGACTCCGCGCTGAAGTCGTTTGCCTGGATGCTGGCATCCGGAGCCGGGCTGGGATTCACCTATTTGTTCCGCATCGATCTGGGGATATTTTGCACGGTGATTTTTTCCGGCCTCGCGGGGCTTTATCCTTTCGGGGAGCGAGCAGGTTTTTTCCGTCGCGGGAGCCTGGCTCTCGCAGGTGCGGCATGCGGGTTCCTGCTGGCCTGGGCGGTCCACCTGCCTGTTTGGAACGACGCAAAAACGCGCGGGTATGACCGCGCGTTTCTTGAGCAATATACCGGATGGCTGGGCATGATCCGCTCGGAATTCCACCAGCAGATGGCGGACTTTGTCGAAAACGACAAGCCGGCGGTGCCGGCAATTTCTCCGCAGGCTGCGGCCCCGGTGGCAGTCCCGGCGCAAACCCCGAATGCCGACTCGTGGGAGGACCGCGGCGCTCTGGCCCGCCCTCCGGTCTCGAATGTGGTTTACGGAAAGAAATGGACTGACAAATCCTTTGCGATCAGCACTTATTTTCCTCCCCTTGTCTCCGCGATCGCGATCGTTGTCGGCGGAGTCATGCTTCTTGCCGCGCTTGTCCGACAGGACGCGGAGGCGAAGGAGCGGCTGCTCTACCCGCTCACCGTGCTCGGCTGTGCGCTTTCGCTTTTTCCGCAGTTCTTTTTCTTCCGGCCGGATACCCCGCACCTTTCGGAAATGATGGTGCCGTTCCTTGCGGCGCTCGCGCTCTTCATTTGGACATCGGTCCGATGGGCGCTGGAAAGCAAAACCCTTGCGCCCCGGGCCGCCGCCGGAATCTTCGCCGCGCTCTGCGCCGCCACGGGAGCCACCTATTTTTCCCATGCATTCCCGAAGGAATCCGCCGGCTCGATCGCGGCAAAAAAAAGGGCCTCGCACGAATTCCATGCGCTCAACGGAGTGCATGTCAAAGTGCGAGACCGTGATGCGGTCTGGCTGGCCGGATTGCGGAATGCGATTCTACAGCATTCCTCACCCGGCGAATATGTCCTGTGTCTTCCTTACTCTCCGACCATCAATTTCATGACCGACCGGCCGTCGCCGCTTTACAATCTCTACGTGGACAATTCCACGGCGGGGAAAAAATTCGAATCCCAATTCGCGGACTTGATCGCGCGTTCGTCACCCCCGGTCGTCGTGATCGACCAGCGGCGGATCAACAGAAATGAGATCTCACGCTTCCGGAACTGGGCTCCGGGTCCCTACAAATGGCTTCACGAAAACTACGTGTATTTCGGACGTTACTACAAAAACGAAGTCTTTGTCCGCAAAGACAAGGTCTCCGGTCCGGTCACGCCCGAGGTCATGGAATTTTCGGACTGATCGCGACCTGCCTGCAATCATCCCCATCGGACGGTCACCGGACATCCGAATGCAGGCGGATATCAACGGTTTTCACCCCGGCCAGTCGCAGGGAATCCACCAATCGAAGCACCAGTCCGGACGGCGTGTCCGGGTGGGCACGGATTTCCATTTGCCCCTTTGACACCGCCTTCGCGATGAGCGCCGTCCCCTTCAGAAGACTCTCCGCGCGGGTGGATTTGTATTTTTTTCCCTTCCATCGAAACCGGCCGTCAGCCGACATTTCCACGACAGCGGGGGCCCCTTGAAGATTGGCAGCCAGGCCGGCCGTCCCGCTCTGGGGAAGCTCCGCCTGCAGGTCCACTTTTTTCAGCGAGGAGGCCACGAGGAAAAAGATCAGGAGCAGGAACACGCAGTCGATCAACGGCGCCATGTCCACCTCGATGGGAGCGTCCTGATCGGTCCGGATCTGCATGTCAGCGGATGGTGGAGAACAAGATCTCCTCGCTGCCGGTTGGCATGAGAACAACGGAAAACCGGGTGAATCCGGGCAGGTTGTCCACCCGCACGAGGATCTCATTCCGGCCTTTGAGAAACAGCACCTTGCGGGCTCCCTCGTTGCCGATGTGCCAGCCTTTGAGCGAGGCGGCGCTGCCGAAGACAGGAAGCCCGTTGATCCAGAGTTTCATTCTGTCGTCGGATCCGCAGAGCATCCACGCCTCGGTTTCCTGTTCGAATTCCAAGGTCGTGAAGGCATAGGTGGTGGAGTCCGGCACCTGGAGGGGAACCTCCACGAGCGGCTCGCGGCTCTGGATGAATTCCCACTTCAGCCGCCGGCCACGTTTGCCGGTGTATTCCGCCTCCAGATCGACGCCATCGGATTCCGGCGGAAAGGCTTTCCAGAAGTCCTTTTGACTCTCGAGTGGCCATGGTCCCAGAACATACCAGGAATCCAGAAAAATCGGGCCCGAGCGGGCGGGGTGGCCGGCGGTGGAAATCCGGGATGCCGCAAGCGAGGGAAGCGATTCACCCCTGTAAACAGACGAGAGCCACTTGTTGTCGAGAAGAGGAGGGGGCCTCAATCCGGATTTGGTCGTCTGAACCCGGCCCGGCACCGCGTCATCCAACAATGCCTGCGCGGAGGAAGGAGCCCCGCCTTGGGCGATCTCGTCGCCATAGTAACTCCGCATCAACCCGGTGAAATCCCGCGGCTCGGTCATGTGGGCGGCAGCGGAATCCGCCAGGAGAGTTTTGGCGGCATCACGGGTTTGTGGGTCCGGGACAATGGTCAGGCTTTCCACAGGGGTTTCCCCTTGGGCCAACTGGGCGGCCATCCGGTCGTTGTTCTCTGCATCCGCGGCCAGTTTCCCGGCCATTTCCCGCAGCGCCCGCAGACGGGCGGATTGCGAGGGATCGGATTCCGCGCTCAGGGTGAGTTGTCGGATCAGGCGTTCGAAATCGCGGCTGTCCGGTTGCGGGAGAATTTTCAATGCCTCCTCCGGGCTGATCCCCAGCTTTTCCGAGAGTTGGCGGGCCTGTTCACGGGCAAATCGTTCCCGTGCCTGACGCGCGGCATCGGCAAGTTTCAACCCCGCGCTTCGGGCGTTCTCCGCCGCACCGGCATCGGAAGGAGTTTTCTGGAATTCATCGAGGGCACGATCAAAAAGCTCGCGGACAGAATCCGCCGCTTCGCCGGAATCCTTCCGTTCTTGCATGGATTCGGGAGCGGGCGGCGGCGGCAGGATGCGGGTGATGAATTGATTCCGCGCGCCCGGAACCATGAGGACGATTCCGAGAAGCGAGACATGCGCCAGCAGGGAAATCCTGTAGAATTTTCCCATTCCCCGGCGATCGGAGAGTTCCGGAGCAGCAGTCATCGCGGAAGATTTCCTCCCTTCGCCCTCAGGCCGAAATTGGTGATCCCCCGCTGGCGGAGCATTTCGAGAATTTCGGCGAGATCTTGGACGGGGGCCTTTTCGTCCACGTCCAAACGCAACCGGGCGCCGCTCTGAACCTGCGCGAGAACATCGAGAACTGCCAGCAACTCCGTCCGGTCAACGGGGCGCCCATCCACATGGAACGCTCCTCTGGAGTCAACGACGATGACCCGCGGCGAAGCATTTTTGGCGTCAAACGGCCGGGCCGATTCCATGCGCGGCACCGAGACGGCGACCTGCCGGACGGGCTTTTCCAACACGCTTGCGACCAGGAAGAAGATCAGGAGGAGAAAGACGACATCGATCAGGGGAGCCAGGCTGATCCCCGTTTCGTCTTCCTCGTCGAGTTGCAGCCTCATTCCGAAACCGGCTTCTTCATCCAGGCGACAAGAAGCTCGTTGATTTCCTTTTCAAGCATCAGGCCGAGGCTTCCGGCCCGCAGACGAAAGAGATGGTAAAAGCCGAGCGCCGGGATCGCGATGACCAAGCCGACAGCGGTTGTGACCAGGGCTTTTGCAATGCTGTCGGCGAGAAGCGAGGCATCTCCCATGCTGCCAGACTGGGCTGTGATCTGAAACGCTTCGATCATGCCGATCACCGTGCCCAGCAAGCCCAGCAAAGGTTCCAGAGTCGCGACAACCGCGAGCAGATAGGCGGACTGCTGGTGTTTCCGGATCCCCGCGGAAGCGATGTCGCCGCAGGCGGAATTCAATTCGGAATACCCCATGTCCCGGTGGGTGGCCACGAAGGCGATCACCGTGCCCAGGAGGCTTTTGCTGGCATGGCCGAGGGCCACAACCTCCCCGTATTTTTTTTCCGCCCAAAGCGCGGAGGCCTTTTCGCGAAGTCCGCGCGGGACAATCCGGTTTTGGCGGAGACGGGAGATCCGCTCGAGGATGATGGCCAGGGCGACAATCGACAGGGCAAACTGGACCCAGATCGTGAGGCCGCCCTTGAAGACCTGATCCACCCAGTCCACTTCCACGGCGCGGGTTCCCGCCCGGGCAATGGAGCCCGTGCAAAGGATGAAAACAAAAAGCGGAATCCCCGCGAACTTTGAACGGTGAAAAGGCATCTGTCGTTCAAGCCGGGAGTCCATCGAGAAAGGCCTGTGTTTCTTTCGGATTGTCATGGAGTTCTGCGACAAATCGGGCACATCCCGCCTGGGCTGCCTGCAAGGCCGGAGGATTGCCCAGCAGGTGGGTCGCGCGAGCAACCATACGCTCAAAGTCCCCTCCCGCAAATTCTCCCGGACCGAACTTTTCAAACAGCCCGTCCGGATTCACATCGAGCGAAAGCAGAGCCGTTTCTCCCAGGCCGGATTGGATGAAGCTGTTGGGCCAGCCTTCCCACTCGGACGTGTTCACAAAAATCTTCGCGGCATCATAAACATCCTGCACTTCGTGGTAGGGAACCCGTTCGATGAATTCCACATTGGGCATGGTCGCCGCACGGGCTCTGACCGTTTCCCAAAGGGCGGCATCTTCCCGCGGGCACACCATCCGGCACCTGGCCTGCGGAAGCCGTCCGGCAAGGTCGAGAAAAAGATGCGGGCGCTTGATCGGCTGGCAGCGGGCGATCCAGAGAAGATCGATCGGCTTTTCAGCAGTCCTCGGCCGGGAGCGGGGAAGCATCAGATTGCGGTAAAACCCGCAGGACATGTTTCCCTTGGCGAAAAGCCGCCGCTGGTCTTCGGTCATCGCGAATCGGATATCGCACCGCCGCAGGGCATACTCGAAGAAAGCTCCCCGCACCGGGTTTTCCCTGCGGAACCCGCCGTTCACTTCCGTGTCGAGCCCGCAGATGAATCCCAGCCGGTAGCCGAAGAGAGGCTTCAGTAGATGGAAAATGAACAGCCATGTCGTCCATCCTAACAGGAACACCCATTCCGGGCGTTCCTCCCGCAAAATCTTCGCTACGCGCGGCAGCGCCAGCAAGGTGTCCTTGAGTCCTCCGGTTTGGAACTTCCCCGCGTTGCGGATTTTCACCCCGTCGTGGATCTCCCCGTCCTTCTGCCCGGTATCGCCGGCCGCAATTACCGTTCCGATGCCGCGCGAGGCCAGTTCACGGGCCAACAGCGCGACCTGCAACTCCGCCCCTCCGGAAACCCGCGTCGCGCTGCGCTCCAGCACGAGGTGCGCGTGGCTGGAATGGAAGAGAAATTTCACGGATTCTCCAGTTGTTTGGCAACAGCCGGATTTCCCGCGACGAGGGTGAGGGCCCGGACGTCGTGGAGGACAATAGCTCCCGCGCCATATTTCCCGAGCGCAGAACGACAGGCAAGCGGGGCATTCGGGCGAACCCGCAACGCAACCTTGCGCCGCATATCGCTGGGCGTTTTGAAAGCGTCCACAGTTGATTAACGCAGGAAATGCCGCTTCCAGACTGGAAGCGCGATGAGCTACGCCGCCGCAAGGAACGGTTTTTGCAGAACACGGCTTCGGGACGCACATGGGAAGAAGTCAAGCTGCGGGAACAGACGCAGCATGATTGTGCGCATCGTTTACGTTTATTGCTCTGTCTTTTCCATCGTGCCGCTGCTGCTTTGGAGTCAATTTCTCTCCCTGTCTGCCGCCCCTGATTTCAAACTGACTCACTACCACACCCTACGCGGCACGCCACCCGATCGAAACGGTCGAACAGGGAATGCGCACTGGCGGAAAGGATCTTCATGGGTGCCGGACGGCCAGAAGAAAAAGGGCCCGAAACAGAGGCAATCTTGGAAGGAAAGTTACGGGCAGAGACACAAGAAAAAAACGGGCGAGTCTCCTGTCGCGATAATGACAAAATTTGGTGAAAAGATGTTCTGAAACGACGAGTCTGAGATCCGGCTGGCGTGGCACCCGCGCCAGCAAATTCCCGTAGGTCCGCCAATACGCGCGGATTCCTTCGCGGGTTTCCGGCGGTTCGATCCATCCCTCTGCGAGGAATTTCAAATCCGCAGGAGCATCGCCCATCCCGGCGAAGCGCTGAAGATTCCCTTCCATGATCCCGAGAATCCCCCTGTGTTTTGTCGCCCCCGTGGAGGAGCCGTGCTTCGCCATGATCGAATCCGGGTGCTGGCGGTAGTCCACAAGCGCCTGGGACACGGAAGCCAGCCTGTGGGAGCGGGCGATCCGGCTCCAGAGGTCGTAATCCTCCGCGGCCGGCACCGCCAAATAATCGGCCCCATCGCGCAAAAAGAAGGCCGAGCTGTGGGGGAAAGGATTCCGGAAGCAGAGATCCCAGCAAATCGCCTCGTGGGACGAAGCCGTTCGGCTGAAGCCCTTCACCCGTCCGCGCGCATCCACGATCCGGGAATGGCTTCCCACAAAGCCGGCCCCGGGCGTGGCGAGCGCAAGGGCGTATTGTTTTTCGAGCCGCCGCGGGTGGCTGATGTCATCCGCATCGCACCTTGCGATCCACGGCGTCCTTGCCTCGGCCAGTCCGCGGTTCAGTGTCCGGACGATTCCAAGATTTCCGCCGTTTTCAAGAATCCGGATCCGGGGATCACGAAAAGACCGCGCGATCCCGGGGCTTCCGTCCGTGGAGCCATCGTCAACAACCAGCAGTTCAAATTCTCCGAAGCTCTGCCGCAGAACCGCCGAAATCGCACCGGCAAGAAACGGCGCGCCGTTGAAGACGGGCATGAGAACGGTGACGGGCTTCACGGGATCAGGCTCTCAAAGACCCCGCGGTGGGCCCGCAGCCAGGTTTCTTTTGAAAAAACGCTTTCCGCATGGCGGCGCGCGGCGCTCGAATATCCCGCAAGGTCGGACGCCACCAACTCGACGGCGTCCGCCATCAGCACCGGATCGGGCGCGTGATCACAATTGTCATCATCGGGAACAACAACCAGCTTGCCGGCATTTTCCGGAACCAACTCGGGCATTCCCCCGCTGCGCGAGGCCACCACCGGGAGGCCGGATGCCATCGCCTCGATCGGAACGGTCGGGCAGGGATCCTTGTATTTCGAATGAATGAGAATATGGGCCGAACGATAAGTCGCCGGAGCCTGTTCCTGCGTGAAAGCGGGAAGGATTTTGACCCACTGCGCCAGTTTTCTCTCTTCGATGGCAGCCCGCACATCATGCCCGCCGTTCTTCCAGTAAAAAGCTCCCGCGATCGTCAGCTCGGCGGGAACTCCCCGGGTTCTCAAAACTGCCAGACAATCCAGCACGGACCGCACGCGGTAAAAATGGTGGGATGTGCCCGCGGCCAGCAGGCGCAATGGCACCCCCGGCAACGGCTCCTCCGCCGGCGAAAATTTTTCGAGGTCCACCGGATTGAGGAGGATCCGAGAGGGGACATCTGTCGGCGACAGATACCGGTCGGCGTAAGCCTTGCAGAAGGCGCTCTGGTAAATCACATAATCCGCCAGAAGCAGAAGCTCCCGCAGCGGGGCGTTGAACCAGGGGAAATAATCCCCGCACCACGATCGGTAAGCGACGCCGTTCTGGTTCAGGACGACCTTGCAACCGCGACGCTTCGACTCCCGGGCCAGTTCGACCGCATAGGTCGGCGGTGCGCTGCTGACCAGATACAGGAGATTGAAATCCGGATAGTGCTCGGGAAATTCCTCGCGCAGGTGGATGAGTTTCACCTGCCCGCCGATTATCGGTTTCGCGGGGCCGCAAGGGCTTCCGCCACAGTTCAACCGGATCCCTCCGCCGGATGAAACAGGAGGAAGTTTGCGCAAGGACTCCACAAACCTGCGCTTGCGGTTCCAATGGTATGCGGACCGGAGAAATTCCTGCGCGGAATATCCCATCCGTGCCGGGAGACCGGGTGGCGTGGAAACGACCTCGCTGTCCCGCGGGACCGTCATGGAGACGACCAAGGAAGTTTGCGCCCGAGAAATTCTTCGAGAGCGCGGTTCTGCGGCGCGAAGAACGCGGCCAGTTGCCGGAAGGTTTCAGGCGACATGGTTCCGGAATATCCTCCTTCGCGGATCGTCAGTCATAGAGGCACCTTCAACCCAACCGCTTTGGCAAGTTTCCGCTGGTTCTGATCGAACGTCAAAAAATCGGCTGCGCCGATTGTCTTCGCCGCCGCAACGTGAAGGATGTCGAAACCCCGGTGACCTCCGACCGGAGTGTGCGCCTCCGAAAGTCTGCCGGCTTCGGCAAGGACATCGGCGAGGTTTGTTGGTTCGACGGAGAGCAAGCCCGTCAAGATATCCCGTTGAAATTGCTCCAAGAACAGATCGCGTTGCTTCACCGAAAGGAGCTTTCGGAAGAAAGCCAGCCGCAACGAATTCCCCAGCTCAAAACGATTCAGTTCGGAAATGGAGACGGAGGTTTTGAAGCGTCGCAGGAAGGTGATGGCCCTCGACGTGTGGACATCGCCTCCATAAAGGGAGTAAAGGAAACTCGTATCGCAGCAGGTCACCAATGCCCTCCCGCATCTTTGACAAGTTGGAGAGATTCCTCGGCCGTGAGGACACGCTCGCCGCTGCGATCGCGGGTCACCGCCTCGCTTTCGGCCCAATTGACGTGTTTGGGAGCTGGTTTCTCCGGCACCAGCCGCGCCAATGGTTTTCCTCTCCGCGTGATGATAATCTCCTCTCCCGCAGCGATCCAGCGGAGAAGACCGGTGTAATGGTTTCGCAAGTCGCGGACGGTTGCTGTTTTCATTGTGCTACAAATGTGAAGCGCTTCTTGCGGCTGTCAAGATTTCCTCAACGCCTGAAAAACCCGCTCGCGCGCTTCCAGCCAGGGCTGCACGGCGAACCGGGTTTCCGCATTCCGCCGGCAGATTCGGCCGGAGTTCGGCCACGGCGGCGGCGAGTTCGCGCCCGGGAGGGGAGTGCCGGTTGTCCCGGTCCCGCGGGACCGTCATGGGCACGACCAAGGAAGTTTGCGCCCGAGAAATTCTTCGAGGGCGAGATTTTGCGGCGCGAAGAACGCGGCCAGTTGCCGGAAGGTTTCTGGCGGCATGGTTTCGGAATATCCTCCCTCGCGGGCATGCGGAGTGGACGAAAAATCCGCCGGCGGAAGACCGAGGAACTCCCACACCCGCGCCGTCACTCCCGGGCCATCCCGGTAAAAATCCTCGCCGATGAGGAAAAGACAATTCTCACGCGGAAAGACAGCCAGCCAGTTTTGGAGGATCCGGTGATACATGCCGTTGAGGAGATACCTCACCGGACTGAACGACTGCCGGGCCGCAGCCTGCACAAGCGGATCGAGCGCGGGATCGGACAGCCAGCCCATCGAACGCGAGACCATGGTGTCGAAGGACTCTTTCTCATGCCCGGACTTGCGGAACATCTGGTAGTCCGACCACGCCCGTTTGACGGGGTCGCGAAAAAGAAAAATCAATTTCCCATCGGGGACGATCGCCCGGATCCGGGCGGGAGTCTCCGGGTGGATGAAATACTCCACGCTCGCCTCACCGGTCAGAAAATGGCCCGTGGAAAATGGAAAGTGCATCCGGCTCCGCAACCCGCTTGTCGGATAATGGATGAAATTTGTCGGTTCCTTGCGGGCCGCCCGGCGGGTACCCGGATGGAGCATGATCGCGTCATACAGCGAGGAAGTTCCGCATTTCGGAGCCCCCGGCAGGATGAAATCTGGAAGCCGCCGGAGCGGGGAAGTCAGCAGCCTCCAGGCTTTGGTCAGCTCGGCGGGGAGATCCGGGGACGTGCTCATGGGTTTTGCGATTTTCGACCGCTTGGGAGAATGGAACGAATCCGTCCGCCGATTCTCACGCCAACCGCCTGCCAGGTAAATTCTTCTTCCACCATTTTCCGTCCGGCCCTTCCCATCGAGGCGGCCAGCGCCGGATCGCCGAGAACCCTCAGGATCGCCGAAGAAAAGGCGGCTGTGTCGGAGGGATCGACAAGAAACCCGGTCACGCCGTCCCGGATGCGTTCGGCTCCCGCACCGTGCGGCGTGGTGATCACGGGAATCCCATACGCCGCCGCATCGAGGGCGACCATGCTCGCGCGCTCGATTTTACTCGGGACACAGAGCAACGCGGCTTTCCGGAACAACTCCGCCAGTTGCGCGGGGGGAACCCGTCCGAGGGCTTTCACCCCATCCGGCAAATCCTGCGGGCGCGACCCCACGAGCCACAGCTCGCAGGCGGGGATTTTTTCTTTCACCGCGTGAAATGCCGCGAGGAGTTCCGGGCCGCCTTTGATCTTCCATTCTCCGCCGACAAACAAGATCACGGGCTTGTCGGCGGCGGGATGGGAGATCTCCGCAGGCAGCGCAATGTTGATCCCGGTCGAGGCGACGAGGACTTTTTCTTCGGGGACCCCGTAGTCTTCAGCCACCGATTCCGCACAAAACCGGCTCAGCGTAAAAACCGTGTCCGCGCGCCGGTAAAGCGACTGTTCGTGTTCCACCCAGCCGCCTCCCACTTTCGCCGGAGATCCGCCGCCCGGCTGCCGTTTGTGGGCCCGGTGCGTGTGGTCGGTGTAGATGAAAAAGGGAACGTCCGGATGCGACGCGTCGAAGACCGACTGGGTTTGGAAAACAAACAACGTGTTCTCCGGACGGAGATGCCGTGCGATCCACCGGGACACCAGCCGCCAGGTCGCAACAAACCGGAAAACGAAATCCCACTGGCTGTGACGCCCGCGGATAAAAGTGACGGGATTCAAGACGAAGCCGAGCAGCCTCAGGAAAAGCGACTCCACCGGGTAATCCGGAAGAATGTCCTCCGCCACATCCAGCACCACGAGCCGGTTCTCCGGAAACTGCTCCCGGAGCAGGTCCGCGATCTTCGCATTCACGTGGGAGAAGGACCCGTATTTGACAAAGACGATGTCCTTCATGATTCCAGGGCTCCGCCGAGTTCCTTCAGATGTTGGGAAGCCACGACCTTCGTGGAGTAATATTGCCGGACGACTTCGCGAGCGGACGCCCTCTTTTCCTCCGCATTCTTTCCTTCCAGAGCCTCCTCAAAAGCCGCCCGCCAGGCGTCGTCATCATTGCAAATGCACACCGTGCGGGGATTCCGGCAACGCTCCGCGACAGTGAGATAGCTTGGCTGCGGGCTGGTGATCGCCGGAAGCCCGCACGCCAAACCCAGCGTGATTTTCCACTCCGTGTGGGACTGGTTGTAAGGATTGTCAAGCAGCCGCGGCGAAAGGATGACCCCTCCTCCCTGATGGTAAAGACGGAGAAGTCGCGGAATGTCCTGAAACCGGTGAAATGTGTGGCCGATCGTGGACAGAAATTTATCGATGCGCGCGGACTGTTCGGGCGAAAGCCGGCCTATCGCGGAAGAGATGTCTCCGGTCACGAGATTCAGATGGATCCGCCCCCGGAATGCGGTCATCGCTTTTTCGATCGCGAGAAAATCGACAATTTTTGCCGGCATTCCGCTCCACCAAACCTGGAGGCGTCCCTCGCGCACCGGCGCACCGCTATCTCCGGAAGGAACCATCCGCGACGGAATATTGTCCGGCACCCAGGCGGAAACCGGATTCCACCGGCGGCAAATCTCCGCAAGGTGGCCGGACGAAGCGATGACCCGGTCGGCAAGAGACGTCATCCGGATTGCGGCGGATCGTTGGGCGGGCGTCGGAACCAACTCACAGGGGAGCGACTCATTGCCCGCCCCGGTGTAGTAATCCACATTGGCCTCGAAGACGACCCTGCATCCTCTGCCACGCAGGATTTCCGCCAACCGCACACAGCCCGCCTCCATGGATTTGAGAAAAACGACCGCGTCGTATTTTCTCCATGGCTTGAAGAGTTCATACCGGATGTCCCGTCCCCGGTTGACCTCGTCCGCAATCCACCCGAAACGCATGAAGTGCATCGGGGAATACTTGTCCGGCCAACCGGCAAGCATATGGTGCGGACGCATCCCGCGCCGCAGGGAACTCCATGCCGGAATCCGGCTGTTGACGATGAATCCGACGCGCTTCAACAAAGTCCTCCGGGAGTCCGTCCGTCGTCCGGAAAAAACGCCGCGACATCCCGTTTCACGAGCGGTCCCCGTCCGTATCGCTGCTCTTTCCAATCGATCTCCGGTCTTCCCCTGAGCCGGCCCCAGAGCCCGCCGACCGCTTTCCGGAGGCTCCAGTTATACATGTCCATGATGTTTTTTCTCGGTCCCCTGCCCCGGGCGTCAACCGGCGAACGGGGCAGGAAGCAAACGTGCAGGCACCGGAAATCCGCTTCTTCCCACGAGACGCCCTGATGAAGGTCGCGCCGCAAATGGTCGCCGTAGCCTTCTCGAAAATCCACCCGTCCCCCGTGAAGACGTTCCAGGCACGGCCCCTTCCACGCATGGATGGCCGAAAAATTGTAAAGCTTCGTCATGCTGCGGCAGGGAGGAGCGAGGTGCCCTTCGGCAAATCCTTCCCCGAGGTGGCGGACATTGAGCACATTGCCGAAAAGACACCAGTCCCTGTCGAATTCCCCGCTCTCCAGCCGCCGCCGGAATCTCTCCAAACCCGCCGGATCGTAAATCTCATCGGCATCTACACCAAAAATCCATGTGGGAGTTCCGGCATAACCGGCGATCAAATCATGGCTCACCCGCGGATGCGAAGCATGGTGGTATTTGAGCTTCCCCGCTGATGATGCCTCCAGCGACTTCAGAATTTCCGTGGTTCGGTCGGTGGATCCGTTGTCCACGGCAAGGAACTCGTCACAAAAGCCGAGCGCATTTTTGACCGCGCGTTTGACGAAGCGTTCCTCGTTCTTCGCAAGGAGGATTCCGACGATCTTCATGTCGTTCCGTCCGCTCACAGCGGGATATTCACCAACCCCTCAACCAGGTCCGGACGGTTTTTGAATCGCGCGTAGAAGAGGTAATCCTGGTTGATTCGGCCTTTTTTCATCACGCCGCTCCAGAAGCAGGGGTATGGGCCGATGCGCGGATGACGAAGCCCGGCCAAAGCGCCGACCACCGCGTCCCTGCCGTCTCGCCCCGCGAAGACCAAAGCGTCACAAGCGCTGACGCGCAGCGCGAGGCGGACGATGCGGTCCCGGAAGTCATGGAGCGCAAGCGCTTCCGGCGTGGAGGTTTCCCGGGCATTCACCCGCCAGCAGGCCGAGAGCCAGTCTTCACGAACACCGCCCTTTTCCAAATCGCTCCCGATTCTCTCGAACGCCCATGGGGTATGCACGGAATCCGGAAGGCGATTGATGAGATGAATGAGGATGTCGTGGAGCCTCTGGAGATTCCACAACGCCGGATGCAGGGGAAGTTTCCAGGGTTGTGAGAGAGGCAGGCATTCCGGCGTGAACCCCTTCCAGCACGTCACCCTCCCCTTGCGCTTGTTCAGGGGACCGTAACCGCCGGTGACAAGGCTCGTCATCCCGAGTTCCTCCACCATCCCGGGAAGCGTCCTGCCAAGATGCTCCGCATGACATTCGGCAATCGGCGGATGGTCGTCCAATATCACATAAACCTGCCGGAAGCCATCGGCCAAAAGGTCCGCGCAGGCGGAAGCGGCGACACGCATCCAATCCCGGGGATCATCCCGCAACGGAAGCGCCCGCCCGTCTCCCTCTGCACCACAGAGAAAAATGCGCGGATGGCCGGACCAGAACCTCGCGATCCGCCCGCAAGTCCACTGCGCCAGCGGAAGATACCGCGGGGCAGTCGGCATGAGGATGGGAGGAACCATATCAAAAAACCTCAAGGCCCGGCCCGATCCGGCCGGCCAAACCATCGAGATCCATCTCCGCCAATTTCCAAAGCCCGAGGGTCCGGCCGTTCGGCGCGGTTTTTCCTTCTCCATCGGCAAGCCATGCCTCCGGTGGAGAAAACAGAAACGGTGTCTCTTCGAGATTGATCCGATAAAATCCACCGGTCGGCTCGGAACGATTCCGGCCCTGCCTGTAGGTCGTTGTCAGCAGCCAGGTGCTGCCGCTGGCAACCATGTTTCGCAGGGCGGCGAGGGCATCCCGATAGCTGAAATGAATCAGAAGATCCCGGCAAAAAACCAGATCCGCACACGGCGGTGGCCCGCTCAGAATGTCGCACACGGCAAACGTCCGGGAGGAACCTCCGAATTTCTTCCGGTTGTGCGCAATCAGCTCGGGCACCACATCCAGCCCGGTATAATGGACGCCGGAAAGATCGGCCCGCCTCATCCAGTTGAAATCCCCGCAGGGAATGTCCACCATCGAACGGACGCCATGCCGCTGCAAAAACTCCGGCAGTTCGTTCCGCAATTCCGCCGTGTAGGAAAGCGTCGAGCCGCTGCCGGACTTCGATTCCGCGCTGCCCCAGGCATTGAGACGGTAAATGTCCCGGAAAATCTCGGACGCACTCCGTCCTTCCAAATGATCGACGCGCCCTTTTTCAAAAACCAATCGGGCCACGAAACCGGGCAGCACCGGCTTGAGACGGTCCAGATATCTTTTCATCTCAACGGTTGAAACCCCGGTCCGCCATGAGCATCCGGCAGACATCGGCATAGTCCATCGCCATCCGGTCTCCCGACGGCATGTTAGCAAAAACCCTGCGCCGGAATTCCGGCAGGCGGGCCGCGACTTCCCGGATGGCACCGGTCGGATCTCCACGATAGCCGAGCCCGTATTTTTTCCCGGCTTCGACAATCCCGCCCCCGTCCTCATGATAGACCAGCGGCAACCCGCACTGGGCGCCTTCCACATGGTGCATCCCGCAGGGTTCCCAACGCGAGGCCGTGAGGTAGATGTGGCACTCGCGCAGCTTCCTCGCGAGCGGACGCCCGGTCATCGGACCGAAAAGTTCGGCGGACCGCCACTGGATACTTTTCGGCCAGCGTCCGATCACCCTCAGCTTGAAGCCCGGAAGCTTCCCGTCGGCGATGAGGTGGTCCACCAATTCGTAAATATCAAAACCCTTCAGCGGATTGTCCGACCAGTGGTGCGTGGCAATCGTGAGCGGCTCCCCCTGGCCGGCGTTGGCGCTGCCGAACGGATGGTAAACCGCGGGATCGGCCCCGTTGTAAATGCAACTGTGCGGACGGGACAAATCGAACCACTTCGCGGCAAAGTAATCCCGCAGCCACTCCGCGATGAAAACCGTGTGGTCGCAAAGCGCGTTTGTCTCGCGCAGAAGTTCGTCGATGTCGTTCGTTCCCTTGCGCTGGTCGCACTCGTTGATCCGGTGCAGGACCGGAACGTCCGGACGTTCTTTCCGGAACCCCCGGAGTTCCCTCAACCCGAACCGCTTGGCCGGATGATCGTTGCGCGGGTCGATGATAAAGACCAGATCCACCCGCCCCCGGAGGTGATACTGCACCTTGCAACCACGACGCCGCAAAATATCGTGCAATTGCCAGACAAACGGGCTCGCCCCGCCCCACGGAGAACGCGTCGGCACCATGCTGACGGCCACAACCGGCTTGGGGAATTTGGGAAATATCATAAAGTCGGTTCCTCTGCCTGAAGCAACAGCCGACAGGCCCGGGAGACCTCGGTTCCGCCGTCCGGGCAAAATGTTATGGCGAACATGCCGAAAAGCCTTCCTCGGCAAAATGCCGGTCAAATGCGAAGGCCCGCGAAAACAAAGTCACCACTCATCGGAGAGATATTCGTCGTGCTGTTCGGCAAGATTCCCCAACCCGCTTCGATACCGTCCGGCCACCTCCAAAGTCCTTGCCCATTTGTCCTCCTGACGCTGCCGGGCCAACCCTTCCTCTATGCTCCTCCTGGCCAGCTCCGCGATGCTGCAACCCAGTTGTACAGCGCGCTTTTTCATCTCCTCATAGGTGGATGGTTCCAACTGGATTTGCGTCCGAATCATGTCGTCATTATATTACCGCCGTGTCATCATGTCCATTGAACTTCCCAGAATTTGCGAGAACCCCAGGAGTTTTTCTCAAACCAAACCACTTGGCCTGATGCTCCGTCATCTGCAAAAAAGCAATCAGTCAGCCAAAGGATTCCAAACCCGTTGAAACCCAAACTCCTTGAAATGTTTCACATGTGAATCCCCTCTTTGTGGCCAATTCCAGATCATGGTTTGCCGCAGAATTTCAGGCGAATGGGTTCACGACTTTCAAGAAGTCGAACTTCCGGAAATCCGCGTCGGCGGAATAGAGGGTTTTGACCCCGTGTTGGCGCAGGATGGCCGCCAAATGCGCGTCCGGCACATGGTTGCCACGCACCGGAAACGCCCCGGTCACCTTCTCGTATTCCTCCGCAAAGCCGGGCTGTTCCCCGATGATCCGCACGCGTGCAAGACTCATGAGTTGACGGATGTTCTTCCACGCTTCCCTGGGGCTGAGCGGATTCTGAAAAATCCCCGGGTGCGTGGCAATCCTCTGGTAGGCCATCAGGGTGGGCCATGCGAGGCAGAGGAGGTCGGCCTCCTCCAGGCATTCCTTGAGAAACTCCGCCGCCCGCCTGCTCCGCGGAGAACTCTCATCCGAAGCATAGAGCAGAATGTTTGCGTCCAGGGAATAACTCACTTTTCGTCGAGTGCGGCAAAAACCGCTTCTTTGTCCGAAAGATCCACCCGCGCCTTCATGGGCCGTGAAATCCAATGGAATTTCTCAGCCGGTTTGACCTGCCTGCCCCGGTCGGCCAGAGCCTCGGCAAGCAACTGGGAAGCCGCCTGCCCCAGAGATCTCCCCTCGCGCCTCCCAAAGGCTTTCAATTCCGCCAGCACCGGTTTCTCAAGATCCAAAGTCGTTCTCATGATGAGTGATGATAAAACATCCAGCATCAGATGTCAAATCGGCGGCCGGTCGGCCCACAAACGGTTCCGCCGATGACAGGACCCATCTTCATGGGGAAAATATGCCCCCGAGCCGCTTGGCGAAGCCTTTCCCCGTCCAGCCGGCGGCAAGCAATGCCTGCCGGGCGAGGAGGCCGGGACAAGCGGCCTGCCGGATGGCCGCCGCGAGAGCTTCCGGATTTTTTGGCGGCACTTCAAAGAGGTGCTCTCCCGATCGCAGCACCTCCGCTCCCCACCAGCCCGGGGTCCTTGTCATCACCACCGGAGCCCCGCACATCATCGCCTGCATGGCCACGCTTTGTCCGGAAGGCTGGATGCTTTCATGGAGCGGCACCGCCACACAGGCAGCCGAGCGGTAAAACTCCCGCAAGGTTTCGTCGCTGACAGCATCCGTGCTCCAATCGCCATGAAGGTGTTTCACATTCGGAGGCAAATCCTGGCCAAGGGAAATCCGTGTCACAATTTTGAACGAAACCTCTGGAAGCAAAGTTGCGGTTTTCAGAAGAGTTTCATAATCCCGGCGTCCATCGTTGCCCACCGCCAACACACCGTTTCGCGTCCGGACAACCGGGCCGGGATTCCAATACTCCTCGTCCACACCGAACCAAACCGAAGCGGGCTTCGGGCCTCCGAATTGATTTTCCATTTCGGAGGCCTCATTGTCGGCGAAGAGCACCGGGGTCATGGCTTTCAAAATGGCTGCCGCAGACTTTGCGCGGGGAAGGTCGTGCCGGCAATTGACAATCCCGCAGTGAATGCCGATCAGTCGCGCGGGCAGTTTCCCCAACTTCTTCCAGATCCCGAGGGCAAATGCGGTGCCGCTTGTCGTCGCGATCACCGCATCGCAGTCTTGAAGCAAGTGCAGAAGTTTTCCTGCGGCAAAAATATCCGGAACCTGGGTTTTCGGCGGGAGCCAGCGTCGCACGAACCGGTTGAGATATCTCGAGAATTTTGAAGGGACCGCCGGGAGGTCATGAACCTGTATCACGTGGCCGTCCCGCTCCATCTCGATGGCTCCATAAAAAAAATCGGTTGGGGCATTCCCCAATCGGGCGGCCTCCAGGCGGGCTTCGCGCCCCCCCGCATAGACAAAGGCGATCTTCATCCGAACAGCGCCCGCTTGAGTGTTGTCAGGACCGAGACCATCCGAAACCATCCGCCGGCCAGCGCTTGAAGCGGAGCCACCACAAAGCGGATTCCTCCGGAAAGAAACACCAGGCGTTCCGAAGTGAAATCCCGGTCGCCGGGAATGACCGCCCGGCATCCCCGGCGTGCGTTCAGACGGCGCTCAACGGCGGCCAGATCAACGTGTCTTCCATGAATGATCCGCACCGGGCCCCGGCCCGCGAATGCCGGCATGACCGTCCGGAAATTGTATTCCGGCGGAAGGATTCCCAGCCGGATTTTGGACTCAAAAAGCGCGCGCCGCAAAGCCGGCTGGTCGTCCTTTTGTCCCGTGGATGCCACATGTTCACGATAGAGACGCTCCCACTCCGCAAAGAGACGGTCCGTTTGGCCGCTTTTCCGCCAAGCCAGAACCCCGCTGTTGATCTCCGGAAAAGAATCCGGAATCTCCGGCTGAGGCCAGGTCACGCGCATCGGAGCATGGGCGGCTACCAGATCCACTCGGTCAAGAACGGCAAAAAGATCGTGCAGCGGAGCGCACACATGGGTGTCGGTATCTAAAAAGATGGTCCTCTCAAAAGGAGAATCAACCAGCGGTCCAATTTTGTCCGCGAAGGAATGGCCCGGATTTTTGATCCGCCGAATATCCGAAAACACGTCTCCGCAAAAGTTGCCCCCAACATCCGTGAACAAGACGGACGGCCATTCCGGGTGATGAAGCCGAAGACTGCGCACGGAAGCTCTGGCCTCCTCCACAAACCGCAGGCCTGTTGCAATGTAAACAACCCCGCAGTCCTTGAGTGTGTGTTTTTCTGTCTCCACTTTCTCAAACGCTGACTTCGTGAATAACCCAGGCGGAATTGTCACGCGTGCGCTGGATCACCTTTGCGGTGTGAAGCCACCCCGCAACCCGAGCAATGGGGTAAAGCGCACAGGGAAGGCGGTCGCGGCAGAAATTGCGCATGATTCCTGCGGCAAGTTTCTTTCCGTGCCGGCGAAACGAACTCATGGCCTGCGCTTGATAGCGTTCCAAGGCTTTTGATGTTTTCTGGTTCCCATGCCGTCGAAATCCCCCCAACGGCACGGAAATGGAAAACGGTTCGGCCACCTTCGCAAAACGCATCCAAAGATCAAAGTCCGCCGCGGCATCCAGAGAAACATCCAGCGCTCCCCCCACTTCCTCCCAAAGATCCCGCCGCCAAAACGTGGACTCCTGCTGGATCGGCCAAGTGGTGAATCCCTCTGCACCAGGCAGCGTTTCTCCGCGAAGAATGCCTTCCCGGGAATATCCCCTCACATCCGTGCAGTTCACCGCCCGCCCGGCGGCATCCCACCGGATGGGAAAACGCGTCGTCAACCACCGCACTTCCGGGAACAGCGAAAAAATCTCCCCCACCATGGAAAGCGTCCACGGCATGTGCATGTCATCGGAATTCAGCCAGCCCATGAGCGACCCATCCGTCAAAGCAAACCCCTTGTTGATGGCGTCATACTGGCCTTTGTCCGGCCCGGAGCAAACATGATGAAACGATTTCCGGTACCGCTCGATGATTTCCTGCGACCCGTCCGTCGATCCCCCGTCCATGAGCACATACTGCAATGCCGGATGGGCCTGCGAGACAACCGAACGGATCGCGGCGTCCAAAAAGTCCGCCTGGTTGAACGACGGGGT
>JBAYWC010000022.1:0-31216 GCA_041674265.1 Terrimicrobiaceae bacterium | reverse complement strand
GATCCACGGAGCTTCGTTGCCGCGATTGCTCGCGTCGCCGTCCGCTTCTCTACATGCTGGATATTCAGTTGGCATGATGAACACTTTTCAGTTCATTGGTTTGGTTGGCGGTGCTCGCGCACCGGAATGAACGGAATGGGTTATCAAATGTTTTCAATGGACGGGCTCGACCGGCTCCGGGGAATTTGGCAGAAAAGCGAATGACTTCCCGCCTCCCGTTCCGGCTCGAGGCCCGCGCCACAGGCTCAGCGGCGCGGGCGGGAACGTTCCGCACCCTGCACAACGAGGTGCTCACGCCGCTGTTCATGCCTGTGGGAACGCAGGCGACGGTGAAGGCACAGTTGCCCCAGACACTCGAGAACTCCGGATCGCAGATCCTTCTCGCCAATACTTACCACCTCCTCCTGCGCCCGGGGCTGGACGTTTTTCGCAGCATGGGCGGCATCCATCGGTTCATGAGCTGGAATCGTTCCGTGCTCACCGACTCGGGCGGATACCAGATCTTCTCTCTGCCGCACTCCCGTTCGATCACCGAGGAGGGGGCGGTTTTTCAAAGTTATACGGACGGGCGTTCGATCCTGCTGAGCCCGGAGGCCAGCATCGGGGCGCAGAGGGCGATCGGCGGCGACATCATGATGGCGCTCGACCAATGCGTGGCATCGACTGCGGACGAGGCGGTGGCGCGCGCCGCGCTGGAGCTGACGCACCGCTGGGCTGCCCGGAGCCTGGCCGCGCGCGGGGATTCGCCACAGGCGATGTTCGGGATTGTCCAAGGGGCCTTGTTCCCCGAACTCCGGCGCGAAAGCGCGCTGGGCCTGGCCGGGATGGATTTTGACGGATTCGCGATCGGGGGCCTGGCGGTCGGGGAAGGCAGAAGCGAACGCGAGGACACCTGCGCCTTCACGGCGGCCCTCCTGCCGGCGGACAAGCCGCGCTATCTCATGGGCGTGGGCACGCCGCTCGACATCCTCGAAGCGGTGCATCGCGGAGTGGACATGTTCGACTGCATCATCCCGACACAGGTGGCGCAGCGGGGAGGGGTGTTCACATCGCGCGGCTACCTGCAATTGCGGCGCGGCGTCTATAAATTCTCCGGGGAGGCGCTCGATCCCGCGTGCGACTGTCCGACCTGCCGGCGCTATTCGCGCGCCTATCTGCATCACCTCACAAAAACCCGGGAGACGCTCGGCTGGCAGCTTCTCGGCAAGCACAACATCCATTTCTACCACCAGCTCCTGCGCGAGATCCGCGCGAGCATTTTCTCGGATACGTTCCTCGCCCTGTATCAGGAAAAACGGGCCGCGCCCCACGAGGATGACATCGACAATCCGGTTCTCGTCCAAACGCCCAAGAAGCAGAAACGGCTGGCTTTGGGAAATTACGAAATCCACACGGCCTGGGAGGGATTTTCGAGCATCCGGCACATCCGCTCCGGGGAAATCATGCACTCGCGCACCCCGCCGATGGAGGAGGCGCAGCGGCTCTACGTCGAACAATCACGGCTCCCCGAACGCCTCCGCGATACGGGCGCCGGGCCGCTGGTGATCTGGGATGTCGGCCTCGGGGCCGGGGCGAATGCGATGGCCGCGATCGCCGCCTTCGAGAAGGAAGCCGCCCCAACCCGCGAGCTGCACATTGTGAGTTTTGAAAACGACCTCGACTCGCTGAGGCTGGCCTTCCGGAACAACGACCAATTCCGATACCTGCGCCACAGCGGGCCGTCCGCGATCTTGAACGAAGGGGCCTGGCAATCGAAATCGCATCCGGGTCTCGCGTGGACGCTCGTCCCGGGCAATTTCCCCGAAACCCTGCACGGCGCGCCGCTGCCGCCGGACCTGATTTTTTACGACATGTTTTCCGGCAAGACCAACGCGGAAGCCTGGACGCTCGGCACCTTCCGCCGCCTTTTTGCGGTCTGTCAGGGCCGGCGTGTCGAGCTTTTCACCTACACGTGTTCGACCGCCTCGCGCGTCGCGATGATCGCCGCCGGATTCCATGTCGCCCGGGGTCGCGGCACCGGTGACAAAACCGAGACCACCATCGCTCTCACCCCCGAAGCCGTCCGCGACACCCGCGACCTTCTCGCCGCCGACTGGCTCGCGAAATGGAGGCGTTCCACCGCCCGGTTCCCCGCCGACCTCCCCGCCGCCGAACACTCCTCCTGGGAAGAAGCGATCCTGCGGCATCGGCAATTCCAGCACCTGGGCGATGGTTGAGCTGCTGTCGGTCATGGGGATCCGTTTGACCACATCCTGGCTGCCCGATCAGAAATCGAAAATATCCCCCCGTTACCTGCGGCCCCGCATTTCGGGAATTTGGAACGAAAACATTCTGGTGCCCCCCGTGATCAGGGCGGCAGGAAGTGACAATTCGCCCGGCTGGCATAGGCTCCGGCGATGATCCCTTTTCGCAACCTCGCCGAAACCCGAACGCCGGATGGCGCGCGATTCTCCCTGCACGAGCACGACGGGGAGTATTTTCTCAAGCTCAACGGCCGCCAGCTCATGGGCTCGAACAACACGGTTTCCGAGCTTCTCCTGGCCGGCCTCGCATGCGACTTTCCGAAGGCCGTGGATTCCCCCCGTGTCCTCATTGGCGGACTGGGCCTCGGCTTCAGCCTTCGCCGCGTGCTCGACCTGACAGGACCGAATGCCTCCGTCCAGGTGGCCGAACTCCTGCCCGAGGTCGTCGCGTGGAACCGGCAGTTTCTGTCGGATCTCAACGGCAAACTGCTCGATGATCCCCGCGTGGACATCTTCACCGGCGATGTCTTCGACTGCATCAGGCGCGCCCCCGCCAAATTCGACGCCATTTTGCTCGATGTCGACAATGGCCCGACATCCTTCGTGCAATCGAGGAACTCCCGCCTTTACACCGGCAACGGCCTCGCCCTCATCCGCCGCGCTCTCCGCCCCGGCGGACGCGTGGCCTTCTGGTCCGCGGAACGGGAGCCCGCCTTTCCGGGCCAACTGGCCCGCGCCGGCTTCGCGTTCGCGGAGTTCGAGGCCAAAGCCCATGAACGGGCCAAACGCGCCGCCCACCGCATCTACGTCGGCGAGGCGCTCCATCCACGATGATCCCGCCCCTTTTGGGAGCCTCGTCTCGATCATCCCACAAAGTCGGATGTTGAATCGCGAATGAACGCTGATTGGCCGGAAACCCAAGCGGGTTTCCGTTATGGTCCCAGGCTAAAAAACGCGCGGTTCGCCCTCGTTCAGGACACAGACCCGGTCAGCCAAGGCGAGGGAAGCCGCATGTTTCATGAGCCACAAGGGAGGTTCGTGAAGCGGTTCGTAGCTGAGGCGGAATGTTCCGAAATGCATGGGAACCATCGTTCGGGCATTCAGCTCGACGAAGGCTTTCAACGCCTGTTCGGGATTCATGTGGACGTCCCGTTTCGTGGGGGCGTCATAGGCCCCGATGGGCAGCAGGGCGATCTCCACGGGCAGCCGCTCCCCGATTTCCCGGAAGCCGGCGAAATAGGCGCTGTCTCCGCAGTGGAAAACCGAGCGCCCGCAATACTCGACGAGAAACCCGCCGAATCCCCGGTGGTTGTCGTGCAGGATCCGCGCCCCCCAGTGCCGGGCGGGGGTGAGGGTGATTTTCAACGCGCCCAGATCGAACGTTTCCCAACACCGGAGTTCCTGGACATGGCGGAATCCGAGCCCATGAACGAGCCCGCCGACATGTTCGGGGACGACGATCGGCTGGTCGCTTGCGACGGCGCGCAGGGTCTTGCGGTCGAGGTGATCGAAGTGGGCGTGCGTGACGAGCACCAGATCGATCGCCGGGAGATCATGGATTTCGAGTCCCGGCTGCCGGATCCGTTTGATAACCTTCAGCCACTTCGCCCAGTTGGGGTCGATCAGGATGCTGTGCTTCGGGGTCTGGATCAAAAACGAGGCGTGGCCGATCCAGGTGATGCAAATTTCGCCGGCTTTGAGCCGGGGAAAGACGGGCTTCAACTTCAGGCCCTGGCGTTTGGTGAAGAGCGAGGGAATGACGACTTCGGCCAGGAAATTTCTCTTGTGCCATCCCTCCCCGAACTTCATGCCCACATGATGCTCGGGCGGCTTTGTCCGCGTGATCAAACGGCGCACCATGCCTTACTCCGGTTTGGCCACGAGGTCGTAAACCTGCGAGCCGATGACTTTCGCCTTCACGAATGTTCCCGGCTCGCACGGCTGCGTGAGGATGACCCGGCAATCCACTTCGGGCGCGTCGTGTTCCGTGCGCCCGAGGTTCGGCTGCTCGACCAGCACGTCCAAAACTTTCCCGGCCCCGGACGAGGCGGATTCGATGGCGATTTTTTGCTGGAGTTTCATCGCCTCGCGGTGGCGGCGGTTCTTGACGCGGGAAGGGATCTGGCCCTCCATTTTTGCCGCCCGCGATCCCTCCTCCTGCGAATAATTGAAGACGCCCAGCCGCTCGAACTTCGTCTTTTCGATGAATGCGAGCAGCGATTCGAAATGCTCCTCGGTTTCCCCGGGAAAGCCGACAATGAATGTGGTCCGCAATCCCAGGCCGGGGATTCCCCCGCGCAGGCGGGCGATGAGATCTTCGATCTGCTCGCGGGAGGTCTCGCGCCGCATCCTTTTCAACATCTCCGGGTGGATGTGCTGGAGCGGCATGTCCACATAGCGCGCCACCCTGGGATTCCGCGCGATGGCCGCGATCAATTCTTCGCTCCAATGGGCCGGGTGCGTGTAAAGCAGGCGGATCCAAAAATCCCCGCGGATCCCGGCGAGTTCGTCGAGCAGGTGAACCAGGGACGTGCCCCGCGCGGAATCCACCGGCTGGCGCGGCCCCGCTTTCTCCCGCCACAAGTCCATGCCGAAGTAGGTGGTATCCTGGCTGATGAGGTTGATTTCCCTGACCCCGTCGGCGACAAGCTGCCGGATCTCGCTCGCCACCGAGTCCACCGTGCGGCTGCGGTGGCGTCCGCGCATCCGGGGGATCACGCAGAAGCTGCAGGGATGGTTGCATCCCTCGGCGATTTTGACGTAGGCCGTGTGGCGCGGAGTCAGACGGAACCGCGGCGTGGAGTAGTCCGGGATGTAACGCGACTTCGGCGTCACGAGATTCAGCACCCCTTCGTCTTCCTTCAGGATCCTGCGGAAAATTTTCCCCGCCTCCGCGACCTGGTCGAGTCCGATGAAGGCGTCGACCTCGGGGATGTCCCGCGCGAGGTCGGCCGAAAACCGTTGGGACATGCAGCCGCTCACAACGAGTTTCTGGCCCGGACGGGCGCGCAATCCGCGCAGGCGGTGGGATTCGAGGATGGCATCGACGGATTCCTGTTTCGCCGAGTCGATGAATCCGCAGGTGTTCACCACGAGCACATCGGCTTCGTCCGGATCGGCGGTAACTTCAAAGCCCTCTTGGCGCGCGCCGCCGAGCATGATCTCCGCGTCGACGAGATTTTTCGCGCAGCCGAGGCTGATCATGCCGATTTTATGGCTCATCGTCGAAAGGGTTCAGGGAGCCGGGGGCGGAGTGGGGATTTCGCCGTCGTCCAAAGGCCCGGAAGACGGCTCTGTGACAACAGGCAGGGCGTTCTCCACGGCGACCGGTTCCGCGGGAGGTTCCGGCTGCGTCCCGGTCGCGACCGGGGAAGGGGATGCGGCGGGGGGCTCCGCATCGGGTTTTCCCGAGAGGGCGGACGATCCCGCGACGCGCTTGATCTTGTTGACGGTCGAGTAGGCGAAAAGACCGGCCGCCGCCAGGAGGAGCACCAGACCCGCGGCGAGGAAGAGCCTGAGGAGTCTCGGGCGCTTGGGCCGCATGGGAACCACCGGCGAGGACGGCTTGCGAGACAGGGCCTCGATGTATTGGAACCCTCCCCCGGCGGATCCGGCGCAATCGGGCAGGAGCGGGCGGATCTCGTCCGGGGAAATTCCAAGATACTCCGCATAATCGAGCAGAAAGAGACGCGAGTAGGTCGGATGCGTGAAGCCCGAAAAATCATCCGCCTCGATTTCCCGGAGCCGCTGCACGCGGATGCGGGTGTCCTTTGCGGCCTTCTCCAGAGAGATGCCGGCTTTGATCCTCGCTCCGCCCAGCCGGGCTCCCACAAAAAAATCCGGTGTGTCCATTTGTCTATAAGTCTTCGTTCAAGTCCACGAGGATTTCACGATCTTTCGCGCCATCCTTGGGGCCAACAATGCCACGTTGTTCCAAAATATCCATGACGCGCGCCGCCCGCGTGTAGCCGAGCTTGAGCCGCCTCTGGAGCATCGATGTCGACGCCCGGTTCTCCTGCCGGACGATCTCCAGGCATTTTGTGACCAGTTCCTCATCGTCGTCGCTGACCTCCTCCTCGGGGATCGACGTGCCGGTCAGCTTTTCATGGATGCCGGCATCGAATTTCGGCTCGGCCTGGCCGGCCACGAATTCCACGATCCGGTGGATCTCGTCCTCGGTGACAAGGACGCCCTGCGCGCGGGTGTATTTCGACGTTCCGGGCGGAAGGTAGAGCATGTCGCCCTGGCCGAGAAGCTTCTCGGCGCCGTTCTCGTCGAGGATCACGCGGCTGTCGATCTTTGACGCCACCTGGAAGGCGATCCGGCTCGGGATGTTCGCCTTGATGATTCCGGTCACCACATCGGCGCGCGGCGTCTGTGTGGCGACGATCATATGGATCCCGGCGGCGCGGGCCATCTGGGTGATGCGGGCGATCGCGCTTTCGACATCGGCCGGGGCGGTCTGCATCAGGTCGGCCAACTCGTCGATGATGACGACGATGAAGGGCATGCGGTCGGGCACGATGATGTCGTCGGACCGGGGAACACGGACCGGGGGCATTTCCTCATCGGGCGGCCCGTCCTCCGCGCCGTCGGGTCCGGCGGGAGCCTCCTGCTCCGCGGCCGCTTTTTCCGCATCCAGTTCCGCCTGGGATTTTGGGAGCGGACGCTCGTTGAAGGCCGTGATGTTCTTGAGCCCGCACTTGGCAAAGATCCGGTAGCGCAGCTCCATTTCATCGACCAGCCAGCGGAGCGCCAGAAGCACTTTTTTCGGGTCGGTGACCACGGGGGTGATGAGGTGCGGCAGCTTGTTGTAGATCTGCATCTCGACCACTTTCGGGTCGATCATGATGAAGCGGAGCTGCTCGGGAGAATACCGGAAAAGCAGGCTTGCAATGATGGAGTTGATGCAGACGCTCTTCCCGCTTCCGGTGGTTCCGGCCACGAGGCAATGCGGCATCTTGGCGAGGTCCCCGATGATCGTGTGGCCGTAGACGTCCATTCCAAGGGCCAGGGGAAGGCGCGCGGCGCTTTCCCGCCAGGCGTCTTTCTCGAACAGCTCGCGGAGGGTGACTTTGACTTTTTTCGAGTTGGCGATCTCGATCCCCACGGTGTCCTTGCCCGGGATCGGCGCGAGGATGTTGATCCTTTCGGCGCAGGTGGCGCGGGCAATGTCCCGCTCCAGGGACACGATCTTGTCCACCCGCACGCCGACATCCGGGTAAACCTCGTAGCGCGTGATTGTCGGGCCTTTGGTGATTGTCCCCGGCGTGGCCTTGATTCCGAACTGCTGGAGTGTCTCGATGATCAGACCCTGGATCGTCAGCAACTCATCGCGGTCGAGAGGGGTGCGCCCGCTCTCATCGTGGACATCCAGAAGGTCCAGGCCCGGCAGCGTGTAATTTTCGAGATGAACGTCCTCGAGCCCGGGTGGGAACGTCTCGCCTTTGCCGGCGCGGAGATCCGCAAGTTTCGGCTTTTTCGACGGGGGCGATGGCGCCGTGGCATCGATGATCTCCGGTTCGATCTCCGGGCCCGGAGGCGCGGCGGGCTCCGGCGCCGTTCCGGGAGCCTGCTTCCTGAGTTTTTTCTCGAGCTTCTGCGCCTTCTTTTCAAGGAGCTTCCTCTCCGCCTCGACCCGGCGATCCTGATCGAGCCGTTGCAGCCGTTCCAGGTGCCGCGCCTCCCGCCAGGCCAGGAACGATTGCCATGCGAACCGGATGTCCCGGATCGGATGGGTCGAAATCGCGAACACCAGGCTGACCAAATAGATGATCACCAGCAGCGCGGCGGAGACCGGACCAAAAGGCGTCAGGATCGCTTTTTTCCCCAAATTCAACCCGATCCACCCGCCCGGACCCTCGATCCCGATGGATGCGTTCCAACTTTTCAGCACCCACGGCTGGATCTGAAAAAGACACGCCGCGAGCAGCCCCATCACCACCCCCCAGCCGGCTTTGTCCTTGAGCGAGTAATTCGGCACGAACCATTTCGCCAACCCGTAGCCCACCAGCCCGACAGCCAGCAGGTATCCCGCCGCGCCGAACAAATACAGGACGTGTCCCGCCAGCAGCGCCCCGAACAGCCCGCCCATGTTGTGCGTCACCGCCGACGCGGAAGCTTTCGTGTAGATCAGCCTCGCCCACTTGGGGACATCCCCCGGCGAATAGGTCACCAGCGAAATGAACAGATAGGCGCCCAGACACACCAGAATGAATCCGATGAAGAAATTGGCTGCCCAGTGATTGCGCGAACGATTGGCCATGAAACCACCGAGAATCCCGCATTTTCAAGCCCGACGCAAGCGCGCAACTCCCCCCCCAAATCCGCGCGGAACGCCAACGATGGGCGGACCGTGTGAACCCATATGTCACGGCTCGGACGGAGCCTCGCCCCCTCGCGTTATCGATAGGTCGTCGATACGTTGCCCTTCCATTTCATTCCTTACGCGCGGATTCGGGTGCCTCAGCTCGCGGCGGCGAGGGCGCCATCGCTGGCGAGGCAGCGGAAGGCTTTTCCGGAGTGTCCGGTGGAAGCGTGGTATTCGGAAGCGATTTTTTCCGAGAGGCGGTCGATTTCCGAGAGGTCGACAAGAGCGACAATGTATTCGCCGCCGCTGAGCCATGTTTGACGCCGGAATGCACGGTGAGAAGCCCGAGGTCCTTCGGGAAGGGGATCAGGCCGACCGTCTCCGCCCGGCAATCGAGGTGGATCACATGGTCTTTCTTCCCGAAAATCAAGGAAACCTGGTCGGGGAGTCCGCAGCTCACTCCGACGAATTCATTTTCCGCGCGCCGGCAGACCTTGGCGAGTTCGAGGGGGGGAATTTCGAACGGGAACAACCTGGCGAGCAGGACGGCTGTCGCCACCGCGAGCGCGGCCGAACTCGACAGTCCGGCACCCGGCGGCAGGTTCGCGGAAAAATCCGCATCGAATCCGCCGGGTGTCGCCCCGGCCCTGGCAAGCATTTCGGCGACGCCAAGCGGATAGTCCTCCCAACTGTCACGGGGCTTGAGACCGGCATTTCGATGAACCGCGACAACCCCGCCGATCCCCTCGCATGTGAGGACGATTTTTCCGTCATCCCGTCGCCGGCCGGTTGCGGTGACTCCCATTTGAATCGCGCGGAGAGGACGACGCCCCCGTTGTAATCCGTGTGGTTTCCGAGGAGTTCGACGCGTCCGGGAGCGAAGGTTGTGATGTCCGACATGCCCGCGCATCATTCCCGCAGCATCGAAGCTTGCCAAGCGACAATTCTCTGCCACCTTGGATGTGCAACTTAACGCGGAGAACATTATAACGCGGAGAACATTATGCCTGAATCCACTGAATCCAAAATCGCCGCCAAGAAGCTCGAGAGCAGCACGGAGCACGCCAAGAAGGCGCTCGATGCCGCCACGGAAGCCACCAAGGCGGTCGGACAAACTGTCAAACAACACGCCCAGGTCGCCTACGAAGTGGGCAAGGAGCACATCACGGCGGCCGCCAAGGATCTTGGCGAAGCGGCCAGCGCCACCTACGAAGACGTTCGCGGGCTGGCCAAAACCAAAGCCGACGAGTACCAGGGCAAAGCCAAAGCGGCCTGGGGCGATGCCGCCTCCCGTGCTCAAACCTACCAGAGCGAGACCGAAGCGTACATCCGGCAGAATCCCTTGAGGGCGGTGGGAATCGCCATGGGGATCGGATTTCTTCTCGGGATCGTCTTTCGCCGCTGATCGCTTTTGGAAACGACCGGCCATACGGGCGGCCCGGTTCCCGGCGGACACCCGGTTTCCGAGCCGCGTGGTTTGCTGGACGGGCTCCTCAGCCTGGTCGGCTCTTTCGGGCGATACTTCGAGGCCATCGGGGCGCTCGCCGGCGAGGAAGCCCGCGAGGCGGCGGCTCTCTATTTGCGCCTTGCGGTCATGCTTGCCGCGGCACTTTTTTTCGCGGCGTTCGGTTACGTTCTTCTCCTCCTCTTTGCCGCGTTTTTGATTGCGGCGATTTTCCCTGTGTCCTGGCTCTGGATCCTGCTGGGCTTCACGATCCTCCATCTGCTCGTGGCGGTGATCTGTGCGACCCATGTGAAGACTCATTGGCGGACACCGGTTTTCCCCGCAACCAAGGGCGAGATTTCCCGTGATCTGGAGGCGTTGAGGGGAGGGCGAGAACCATGAAGAGCAAAGCCGAACTCCTCGCCGACATCGCCCGGAGCCGGGCGGCGATCCGGCGTGACACTTCCGCCGTCCGCGCGGAATTGGACCTCGCCGCGAAAATCCAGAATTCCGTCCGGTCCCGGCCGTTTGCCTGGCTGGGCGGGGCGGCGGCGATCGGATACTTTTTCGCCGGTCCGAAAACCCGGACGAAGACCGTGACAAAAATTGCGCGGGGGAAATCCGGGGATTCCGTTTCTGAAGCGAAGAAAAACCCGCGCGGTTTTCCGGGGCTTCTCTTTTCGCTTCTCAAGCTCTCCCTCCCGCTCGTCCGTCCGGCGCTCACCGCCTACGCCGCAAAACGGTTCGGCGATTACGCGCAGAAGCTGGCGAAATAGAAGCCCGCAACTTCCTGCCCTGCCGCGGCCATCGATCACACCCGCGGTGCGCCGCGTCTCAAGAGTGGTCTGACTTCCGCATCGGGGAATGCCTCACATTTCCTCGAGCGTCTTGCCTTTTGTCTCGCGGACGAACCACAGGACAAAGAAGATCGAGAGGAGCGCGCACAGCGTGTAGAGCCCGTAGGCCCCGCCGAGCCCGAACGCGGAAAGGAGAATCGGGAAGGTCATCGTGATGGCAAAATTCGACATCCACTGGGCAAACCCGCTGATCGAGAGCGCCGCCCCGCGAAAGCGGTTCTTGAACATCTCGCCGAGCATCACCCACATCACCGGTCCCCAGGAAACCCCGAAGAAAAAGACATACGCGTTTGCGGCAATGAGGGATGTCGTTCCCTCCGGGCCGACGAGTTTCAGGGAACCGTCCGGAGCCGTGCCGGAGGTGCCGAACACGGACGCCATGGTGCCCAGCGCGAACACCATGCCGGCCGACCCGCCGATAAGAAGCGGTTTCCGCCCGATCCGGTCCACCAACGACATCGCAACCAGCGTCGAGAAGATGTTCACCCCGCCGCTGATGACGTTGATCAAAAGGGCATCCTTCTCGGAAAAGCCGGCCGCCTGCCAGAGGACGGCTCCATAGTAGAACACGACATTGATGCCGACGAGTTGCTGGAATGTCGCGAGACCGATGCCCACCCAGAGGATCGGCTCGATGCGTCCGCTCTCCTTGTTGCGCAGGTCCGCAAGGCGCGGCTTGCGGCCTTTTTCCAAGGTTTCGAGCACTTCTTTCACCTGCTGTTCGGCCTCGTGAGCCAGGCAGCCGAGCTTTTGAAAAACCCCCCGGGCATGCTCGTGCCGTCCGGCCGCCACCAGATACCGCGGCGACTCGGGGATAAAGAACAACGACAGCAGGAAGACCGTGGACGGGACCATCTCCATCCAGAACATCCACTGCCAGGCCTGGAAGCCGAACCAAAATCCGCTCGAGGCTCCATGCGCGGCCGCCGCGATGGCAAAGTTGCTCAGGAATGCCATGAAGAGCCCGAGCACGATGGCGAGTTGCTGGAGCGAGGCGAGACGTCCCCGCATGCTTGCCGGAGCCACCTCGCTGATGTAGGCGGGGCACAGGATGCTGGCCGCTCCCACGGCAAAACCGCCCAGCACCCGGTAAAACACGAATTCCGCCGAACTGCCCGCAATCCCCGATCCCCAGGCGCTCACCGCGAAAAAGATGGCGGTGACGATCATCACCGCGCGACGTCCGAATTTGTCGGCGAGCGAGCCGGCCAGAAACGCACCCCCCGCGCATCCAAGAAGCATCGACGCCACATTGAATCCCGAACCGACGGAGGAAGACTTGAAGGCGGCCTGGAGCGCCTCCACCGTTCCGTTGATCACCCCGCTGTCGAATCCGAAAAGGAACCCGCCAATGGCGGCGACGCAGGAGACGAGAATAACTTGGGGGAGATTGATTTTGTGTTCGGTCGGCATAATGGGGGGAGGAATGGATCAATACCAGTTTGATCTGTGATGTCACGTCCCGTGTGATTGGGAGAGGACACTTTCACGGGTTCCCGGATTTGCGGAGGCCGGGCTGTCATTTGCTCGGAGCCCTGAGCCAACAAGGGGTGTGATCAATCATTCCGGAGGGGTGAAATGGGGGGGCGCCTTCGGGTGAAAAGAGGGTGGTGGAAGAAGCTGTTTTTCCCTTTACAGGACCAAGTATTAGTATAACTTATACTAATATGCAGACACAAAATGGTGCGGCAAGACGAAGTTTGGATGGAAGCGAAGCGGCGGCAAACGTCGCCTACCGGCTCAGTGAAACGATCGCGATCTACCCGATCACGCCCTCGACTCCGATGGGGGAACTTTCCGACGAATGGGTGGCCAAAGGCCAGGCGAACCTGTGGGGGCACGTCCCGAAAATCGTCGAGATGCAATCGGAGGCGGGGGTTGCCGGCACGATTCATGGCATGTTGCAGGGCGGATCGCTGGCCACCACGTTCACCGCTTCGCAGGGGCTTCTTCTCATGATTCCGATCATGTACAAGCTGGCCGGGCAGTTGATCCCTTTCTGCATGCATGTGACCGCCCGTTCGCTGGCCACCCATGCCCTCTCGATTTTCGGCGACCACTCGGATGTCATGGCGGTGCGGCAAACCGGGTTCGCCCTGCTGGCCTCGGCCAGCGTCCAGGAAGCCCACGATCTGGCCTGTATCGCCCACGCGGCGACCCTCCCCTCGCGGGTGCCCTTTCTTCATTTCTTCGACGGGTTCCGCACCTCGCATGAGATCAACGATCTGGAAATGCTCCCGGACGAGGCGCTTCGCGCGATGATCGACGGGAGCGCGATCCAGGCCCATGCCAGGCGGGCGATGACGCCGGATCACCCGAGCATCCGGGGAACCGCCCAGAATCCGGACGCCTTCTTCCAGGCCCGCGAAGCGGCGAATCCCTTTTACGCGGCGCTGCCGGGAATCGTGCAGGAAGCGATGTTCCGATTTGCCTCGTTGACCGGACGCGCATACCACCTTTTCGATTACTCCGGCGATCCCGAGGCCGACCGCGTGGCGGTGGTGATGGGTTCCGGCGGCGAAACCCTCCGGGAAACCTCCAGATACCTGAACAGCGTCGGGCAGCGGACCGGGGTTCTCCAGGTCCGCCTCTACCGGCCGTTCGATGCAGGCGCCTTTCTGGATGCCCTGCCGGTCACGGTGAAGCAGGTCGCCGTTCTGGACAGGACCAAAGAGCCGGGCGCTCCGGGAGAGCCTCTCTTTCTGGATGTTTCCTCGACCATGCGCGCCAAAGGACACTCCCGCTGGAAGGAACTGCCGAAGATCAGCGGGGGCCGCTTCGGTCTCGCCTCCAAGGAATTCACGCCCGCGATGGCCATGTCGGTCTTCGCCAACATGCAGGCGGAGACCCCCCGCGAGGAGTTCACGGTCGGGATCGAGGATGACATCAGCGGGCTGTCGCTCCGGTACGATCCGGCCTTCCACCTGCCCGGCCAGACGTTCAGCCAGGCGGTCTTCTTCGGGCTCGGCTCCGACGGCACGGTCGGCGCGAACAAAAACACGATCAAGATCATCGCCAAGAAGCTGGGGCTTCATGCGCAGGCGTATTTCGTTTACGATTCGAAAAAGGCGGGGGCGGTCACGGTCTCGCATTTGCGGTTTGGAAAAGAGCCGATCCACGCGCCGTATCTGGTCACCTCGGCGGATTTTGTCGGATGCCACCAATACCACCTGATCGAGCAGCAGCCGGTTCTCGAAACCGCGCGGGAGGGAGCGATATTCCTTCTGAACACGCCGCACAGCGCGGACACCGCATGGGATCACCTTTCGCGCGAGACCCAGGAACTCCTCATCTCGAAGAAGCTGAAATTCCATGTCATCGACGCCTACCGCATCGCCAAGGAAACCGGCATGGGCGCCCGGATCAACACGATCATGCAGGTGGCGTATTTCGTGCTGAGCGACATTCTGCCGCTCGATCAGGCCATCGCCGAAATCAAATCCGCGATCGAGAAGAGCTACGCCCGCAAGGGGGCCGAACTGGTCCAGCGGAACTGGAACGCCGTTGACAAAGCGGTTGCCGGCGTCCACGAGGTCGCCGTCCCGGAGACCGCCACCGCCACGCGGCCGCGTCCCTTCCCGATCCCGGTCGAAGCTCCGGAGTTTGTGCGGACCGTCTCCGGAGCCCTTCTGGCCGGTCGGGGCGACGAGTTGCCGGTGAGCGCATTTCCGCCGGATGGTGTCTGGCCGACCGGCACCAGCAAATGGGAAAAGCGCAATCTCGCCCTGGAGATCCCCGTCTGGGACTCCTCGCTCTGCATCCAGTGCAACAAGTGCGTGATCGTCTGCCCGCACGCCGCCATCCGCGCGAAATATTATCCGGAAGCCGAGCTGGCCAACGCCCCGTCCACATTCCAGTCCGTGGCATTCCGGTCACCGGAAATCAGCGGCCAGCGCTACACGATCCAGGTCGCGCCGGAGGACTGCACCGGGTGCCGGCTCTGCATCAATGTCTGTCCCGCCAAGGACAAGACGAACGCGAAGCACAAGGCCCTCGATGCCGCCCCGCAGGAACCGCTCCGGGATCGGGAGCGCATCAACTTCGCTTTCTTCGAATCGCTCCCCGCGCCGGACCGCGCGCGGCTCAAGAGCGACACCGTGAAAGACAGCCAGTTCTTCACGCCCCTGTTCGAATATTCCGGCTCCTGCGTGGGTTGCGGCGAAACGCCTTACGTCAAGCTGGTCACCCAGCTGTTCGGCGACCGGGCCATCATCGCGAACGCGACCGGCTGCTCTTCGATCTACGGGGGCAACCTTCCGACAACTCCCTACACGGTCAATTCCGATGGCCGCGGCCCCGCCTGGGCGAACTCGCTCTTCGAGGACAACGCGGAATTCGGCCTCGGTCTCCGGCTTTCCGTCTCGGACAAGGAAGCCCAGGCGCGCGAGATCCTCGCCGCATCGGGGGATGCGCTTGGCGCGGAATTCGTCGCCTCGATCCTCGATGCCGACCAGTCCACGGAAGCGGGGATTGCCGGACAAAGAGAGCGCGTCGTCGAACTTCGTGGCAGGCTGGGCCGGGTTCCCGAAAACCTCCGCGCCCGGCTCGACGGCCTCGCCGATTACCTCGTCAAAAAATCCGTCTGGATCCTGGGCGGCGACGGCTGGGCCTACGACATCGGGTTTGGCGGGCTGGATCACGTTTTGTCACTGGGCGAAAATGTCAACATCCTCGTCCTGGACACGGAGGTCTATTCCAACACCGGCGGGCAGCAGTCGAAATCGACGCCGATCGGCGCGGTGGCCAAATTCGCCTCCAACGGGAAATCGCATGCGAAGAAGGATCTGGGCCTTTACGCCATGAGCTACGGCGATGTTTATGTCGCCCGCGTGGCGCTGGGAGGGAAGGATTCCCAGACCGTGAAAGCCTTTGCCGAGGCGGAGGCCTATCCCGGCACCTCGCTGATCATCGCCTACAGCCACTGTATCGCCCACGGCTACAGCCTTGCGCACGGGCTCGAACAGCAGAAGCTCGCGGTCGACACCGGTTACTGGCCGCTCTACCGGCGCGATCCGCGCCGCCGGAAAAACGGGCTCGCTCCGCTGGTTCTCGATTCGCCCGCGCCGAAGCTTCCGCTGGCGCGGTTCACGGAAAACGAGATCCGCTACCGGTTCCTGGAGGCCACGAACAAGGAACGCGCGGCGGCGCTCGCCCACGTCGCCCAGGATCAAATCAACTCGCGCTACGATCTTTATCGCCATATGGCCACCAGTGAAAATCCGGAGAAAAACTCATGAACCTGAAAACCCGATACCTCGGCCTCGAACTGGATTCCCCGTTTGTCATCGGGGCCTCGCCGCTTGGCGACGACATCGACATGGCCCGGCGGCTGGAAGACAGCGGGGCCTCCGCGATCGTGATGCATTCGCTCTTCGAGGAGCAGCTTTCCAACGAATCTTCGGCCATGACCGCGTTCACCGAAACGCTGGAAGGATCGAATGCGGAAGCGCTGAGTTATTTTCCGGATTCCTCGGAATATCCGCTCGGCCCGGAGGATTACCTCAACCACATCGCGCTTTTGAAAAGCCGCCTGTCGATCCCCGTCATCGCCTCGCTCAACGGCCGGACTCCGGGCGGATGGGTCGCCCACGCGAAATTCCTGGAGGAAGCCGGAGCCGATGCCATCGAACTCAATATCTACGAGGTTCCGACCGATCCGGACGAAACCGGCGCCGAGATCGAGGCCCGGGTGCTCGGGGCGGTTTCGGGCGTCCGCGAAAAACTCACGGTCCCGCTCGCGGTGAAACTCTCGCCGTTTTATTCCTCGCTGCCCCACATGGCCAAAAGCATCCACCTCGCCGGCGCGAACGGGCTCGTGCTCTTCAACCGGTTTTACCAACCGGATCTCAACATCGAGGACCTCAACGTGGAGCCGAAAATTTTCCTTTCGACCTCGTCGGAACTCCTGCTGCGGCTCCGCTGGATGGCCATCCTGCACGGGAAAACCCCTCTCTCGCTCTCCCTGAGCGGCGGAGTCCACAAGGTGCATGACGCCATCAAGGGGATCATGGCCGGAGCCGACACTCTCCAAATGGTCTCGCTTCTTCTCCGGCAGGGGCCGCAGGCATTGGTCTCGCTGATCAAAGACTTCACCGCCTGGATGGCGGAGCACGACTACGACGACATTTCCGAAATGCGCGGATGCCTGAGCCATCGCAATTCCCCGGACCCCTCGGCCTTCGAACGCGCGAATTACCTCCGGGTTCTCCAGCTCTGGAAGGTTTGAACCTGAGAACCGCTTTGCCCGATCTCCGCGGCCCTGCGCGGGAAATCGCTGGATTCGGATGAAGAGGCCGGGGGCGAGCCGCCGCGTCAGGCCGGCTCGATATGGACGGTCACATCGAGGAGGTGATATCCCCCGTTCAGGAGGGTGTCCTTCACGCGGTGGGCGATGAGATGCCCGTCGGTCACCGTCACTTCGCCGCGCACACGCACATGGATATCGGCGATCAGGCTGAGGCCGCTTTTTCGCACGCGGCATTTCTCGACATTGTCCACCCCCTCGACCGCTCGCGCGGCGTCCATGATCCCTTCTATGATTTCCTCGGGCGCCTGCGCATCGAGGAGTTCCCCCAGCGAGCCCTTGAGCATCCGGACGCCGTTGAAAGCGATGATCGCGCAGGAAAAGAGCGCGGCCCAATTGTCTGCGCTGGCCCAGGCCGGGCCGCCGACCAGGCAAATGGTGATGCCGACTGCCGCCGCCAGGGAAGTGATCGCATCGGACCTGTGGTGCCACGCATCGGATTGGACCGCGCGGCTCTCGACCTCGCGCCCCCGGCGGTTGGCCAGGCGGAAGAGCCCCTCTTTCACCACCACCACGACGATCAGGACGGCCAGCGTGTAGTGGGCCGGGACCGGACGGTTCAAGGCTCCGCCGAGGATCTCCCGAAGGCTGCTCATGGCGACCAGAACGCCTGCCCCCAACAACAAAAGGGCGCCGCTCGCACCCGCCAGGGATTCCATTTTCCCGTGGCCGTAGGGGTGCCCGGAGTCCGGTGGGCGTTCCGCGTATTTCAAGGCGCCCCAAATCATCGCCGAACTCAGGACATCGAGCGTGGATTCGAGGCCGTCGGCCACGAGGGCGCTGGAGTTTCCCATCCAGCCGGCCCCGAGCTTGAGGAAGGCGAGAAGGGAGTTCACCACCACGCCGGCCACGAGCACCTGGCGGCCTCTCGCGGAGCGTTCGGCGAGCGAGGACATGGCTAAAAATCGCGGAAGCTCATCGCTCCGGCCGCGGGGTGAAAGTCTTCGGACGCGGAATCTTTGACGAGGTAGGCCACGGTTTTGTCCTTCTCTCCAAGAATCGGGATTTCCCCCGGTCCCACCCACCCTTTTTCGCGGTCTGCGACGGTGTAGCGAATATGGATCACGTCCCCTTCCTTCACGTTCGCGGCGCGGGTCACGGTGTTGACCAGCGCCATCAGGTGGACGTTCTGGCGTTCGGGGGAGTCTCCCGGCTCGATGTCCACGCGGAGAACCTCGATGCCCACAACTTCGGTCGCCGCTTTTTGCATCCGCTCATAGGCGGAGGGAGGAAGTTCGGCGTGGAGAAGGACGGGAAACAGGATCGCGGGCAGGAGGATCAGTCGGCGCATGGCTTCTTTCTGTCTGCTGGGCGGTGCCGGGGCAAGCAAATCAATCCGCCGGCGTTTGGGAGATTCGTCGCGGAGGAGAGCAGTCATCCTGCCCATATGGTTTTTTCGGCACGGGCAGGATGCCAGCGCTCAGGTTTTCCGCAAGGCGAATGGTGTTGGGCGGGACGCCCGTTCTTCGCTGAAGGGACCCCCGACAACCGGGCCGGTTTCCCTGCGATCGCCCGCGTTTTTCCGAATGGAATCGATTGCCAGCCGGGGCTTTTGCGTTCAATGTCCTCACTCGAACATATGGCTGATTACGATTTGATTGTTGTGGGCGGCGGACCTGCCGGATACGTGGGAGCGATTCGCGCGGGGCAGTTGGGGAAAAAAGTGGCGTGCATCGAGATGGATCGCGCCGGTGGCACCTGCCTCAACTGGGGCTGCATCCCGACAAAGTCCCTCCTCAAGAATGCCGAGGTCTACCAGCTTCTGAGCCATCACGCCGCCGATTTTGGAATCAAGGTCGAGGGCCTCAGTTACGAGTGGGAGAAAGTCATCGGGCGCAGCCGCAAGGTGGCGGACAGGCTGGCCGGGGGCATCGAAATGCTCTTCAAGAAAAACAAGATCGACTACATCCGCGGCGAGGCCGCGGTCACGAAAGCCGGGGTCGTCGAAGTGACGGACAAGGACGGAAAGAAGGCGGAATACAAGGGCGCGAAGATCCTGGTCGCGACCGGCGTTGTCGCCCGCGAGATGCCGGGGTTTCCGTTCAACGGGAAGAGCGTCATCGGCAGCAAGCAGGCGATGGTTCTCGCCGAACAGCCGAAGGATATCATCATTATTGGCGCCGGGGCCATCGGGGTCGAGTTCGCCTATTTCTTCAACGCCTTCGGGACCAGGGTCACATTGGTCGAAATGCTCCCGAACATCCTTCCCATCGAGGATACGGAGGTCAGCGCGTCTCTCGAAAAATCCCTCGCCAAGCAGGGGATCAAGGTTCTCACCGGCACGAAGGTGGAGAAAGCCGAGACCACCAACAAGGGGGTGCGCCTGACCGTGAGCGGAAAAGCCAACGAGACCATCGAAGCCGCCATCGCCCTCGTCGCGATCGGCGTGAGCCCGCTCATGCCTCATGGGATCAAGCTCGACACCGATGCCAAGGGCTGGCTCAAGACCGATGAGAATTACGAGACCAACGTCAAGGGCATCTACGGCGCCGGTGACATCATCGGGCCGCCCTGGCTCGCCCACGTGGCCAGCTTCGAGGCTGTCCAGGCGGTGGAAGGAATGTTCGCGGGAAAGAAGCCCCGCAAGGTCAGCGTCTTTCCCGGCTGCACCTACTGCCAGCCGCAGGTCGCCAGCGTCGGGCTCACCGAGCGCGCGGCCAAGGAAAAAGGCCTCGCTTTCAAGATCGGAAAATTCCCGTTCATGGCCAGCGGAAAAGCCCTGGCCGTCGGGGAGAGCGAGGGCTTCGTCAAGCTGATCATCGGCGAAAAGCACGGGGAGGTCCTCGGGGCCCACATCATCGGCGCCGACGCCACCGAAATGATCGCCGAACTCGGGCTCGCGATCACGATGGAGGCCACCTGCGAGGAACTCATCGCCACGATCCACGCCCACCCGACCTTGAGCGAAGCCGTCCACGAGGCCGCCCACGCCTCGCAGGGGCACGCGATCCACTTCTGAAAATGATGGACAGGCCATGACTGCATTGCTGGCACTTGAGGACGGGCGTGTCTTCCGCGGGGAGAGCTTTGGCGCGACGGGAACCGCGGCAGGGGAGATCTGTTTCAACACCTCGATGAGCGGGTATCAGGAAATCCTCACCGATCCTTCCTATCGCGGGCAGATCGTCGCCATGACCCATCCGGAAATCGGAAACTGCGGGGTCAACGAGCTGGATGTCGAAAGCGGCGCCCCGCACGTCCGCGGCTTTGTCATCGAGGAACTCAGCCCGGTGCCGAGCAACTGGAGATCTACGGGAACACTCCATGACTATCTGGCGAAAAATGGCATTCCGGGCATCCAGGGCATCGACACCCGCGCGTTGACACGCCACCTGCGGATCCGCGGCGCCATGAGGGCCTGCCTCACGACCGATATCCGGGACGAGGCGGAGGCTGTCCGCCGGGCCTGCGAGGTCCCCTATGCCGGAGTCGATTTTGTGCGGGAAGTGACCCCCGGAGCTTCCTACCAATGGGACCCGTCCCAGGCCGCCAGCCGGCGGTGGATCGTGCGCACGGCCGATTCCGGGTCCGCTGCCACCGATGAAACGGGCAATGTCTTTTCCGATCTTCCGCCCGCCGCCCACAAGCTCGCCGCGATCGATTTTGGAATGAAGAAAAACATCCTGCGGTCGCTCCGGCGGAACGGTTTCGATGTCACGGTCTTTCCCGCGACCGCCCCGGCGGAGGATGTGCTGGCCTCGGGAGCCGACGGGATCTTTCTCTCCAATGGCCCCGGTGATCCGGAAGCGCTCACTTATGCCTGCGAGACGGTGCGGAAGCTGGTCGGAAAGAAACCGATCTTCGGAATTTGCCTCGGACATCAGGTGCTGGCCCTCGCCCTGGGCGGGCGGACATTCAAATTGAAATTCGGCCACCGCGGCGCCAACCAGCCGGTCAAGGACCTGCGCAGCGGGAGAATCGCCATCACCTCGCAGAACCACGGATACGCGGTCGATCCGGGTTCCCTGCCCGCGGACGTGGAGGTGACCCATGTGAACTTGAACGACGGCACCGTGGCCGGGTTGAAGCACAAGACCCAGCGGGCGTTCAGCGTCCAATACCATCCCGAGGCCAGCCCGGGGCCGCATGACGCGGGTTACTTTTTTCAGGAGTTTGCCAAAGAAGTTGCGGCGGCCAAGGTCGCGGGAGTATAAGGAAGACCCTATGGCAAAGCTGCAGATCTTCCTCCCCGACGGCACACAAATCTCGCACGATCTTCAGGATGAAAAAATCACGATCGGGCGGTTGGCGGACAATTCTCTCCAGATCGACGACGGCTCGGTTTCCAGCCGGCATGCGGAGATCGATCTGGAGGCCGGGGCCTATCACCTCCATGACCTGGAATCCACGAACGGCACGTTTGTCAATGGCGAGCGGGTGACGGATGCGGTGCTGCGTCACGGGGACGAGGTTCGCCTCGGTCTTGTCGAGACGGTTTTTCACGGCGACGAAGAGGCCCCGGACCAGCCGCTGCCCGCCTCGACCAGCGTGGCGTCCGAGGCGGCCAAAATCAGCGCCCGCCCCGCGCAATTCGTGAACTCGTCGCCCATCCCAAAAAACGTCCGGACCAAAGACCCGCTGGCCGCCGGCCTGATTGCTGCGGCGGTTCTTGGCATCCTGGCGTTTGCCGCCGCCGCGGTCATCATCATGGGCATGGCCTCGCCGGCCTGAAGCCTGCTCCGGGCGACGCCATTTTTCATGGAAGAGCAAACCGAACTTCTCGCCGGGCGCCGGCAAAAGCTGGATGCTTTGCATGCCGCGGGCGTGGCGCCCTACGGGCATCGGTTCGACATCACCGGCAGGCCGGGGGAAATCCGCTCCGCATTCGCGGAGGGAACTCCCGTGCGGACCGCCGGACGGATCACCGCCCACCGCAACATGGGGAAGAGCCATTTTCTGGATCTCTCGGACAGCACCGGAAGAATCCAGGTCTATCTTCACGCCAGGGAGGTCGGGCCGGAGGCCGCCGCCATCTTCGATCAACTGGACATCGGCGACTGGATCGGCGTCGAGGGCGATACCTTCACCACGAAAACCGGCGAGCCGAGCATCAAGGCCCGGTCGTTCGCCGTCCTTTCAAAATCCCTGCGACCGCTCCCCGACAAGTGGCACGGGGTCCAGGACACCGAAATCAAATACCGCCAGCGCTATCTCGATCTGATCTCGAACCCGGAGTCCCGCGATGTGTTTTTGAAGCGCGTCGCGATCGTGCGCGAAATCCGCCGGTTTCTCGAGGATCGCGGGTTCATCGAGGTCGAGACCCCGATGATGCAGCAGGTCCCGGGCGGCGCCGCCGCGCAGCCGTTCCAGACCCACCACAACGCGCTTGGCGTGGACCTCTTTCTGCGCATCGCGCCCGAGCTTTATCTCAAGCGGTTGCTCGTCGGCGGATTCGGGAAAATTTTCGAGCTGAACAGGAATTTCCGGAACGAGGGGATTTCGCGCCGCCACAATCCGGAATTCACGATGCTCGAAGCCTACTGGGCATTCGCGGACTTCGAGCGGATGGCGGAGCTCGTCGAGGAGATGGTCTGCCACTTGGCGAAGACGGTCATGGGTGGTTTCGTGATCGGGCGCCGGAATGCCGGGGGGGAAGTCCTCAAATCCATCGACCTCACCCCGCCCTGGCGGCGGGCCCGCTATGCGGATCTGATCCGGGGCGTGAAGGGCGACTGGTATGAACTCGCCCCCGCGGCCCGCCGCGGCTGGTGCTCTGCGAACGGCCTCGATATCTCCCATTGCGCCGAAGACTTTGAAATCACCCAGCACGTCTTCGAAAAACTGGTCGAGGAAAAAACCCTGGATCCGCTGTTCGTCACGCATTGCCCGAAAGAACTGGTTCCCCTCGCAAAACAGAACGCGCAGGACGGGTCGGTGGTCGATGTCTATGAGCTGATCATCAACGGCCAGGAAATTTCCCCCGGCTATTCCGAGCTCAACGATCCCGACATCCAGCGCGCCCGGCTCGAGCAACAGAGCGGCGGAGAAACGCAGAAGCTCGACGAGGAATTCCTCCACGCCCTCGAATACGGGATGCCGCCTGCGGGCGGCATCGGCATCGGCATCGACCGCCTGGTCATGATGCTCACCGGCGCCGAGAGCATCCGCGACGTCATCCTTTTTCCCCACATGCGCCCGAGGGCCTGAACGACTTCTCCATCGGGAAAAATCCTCCCCGGCCATCATGAGAATCCTCCTGTGTTTGTGTTGTCTCCTCCTCGCCGCCTGCGGCAGCGGGTACAACGGCTACAAGTTCAGGCCCTATACCGTGCGCGGTGTCGCCTACACTCCGATGTCCCCGCGGGAAGCCGTCGGGTATGTCGAGGAGGGGACCGCTTCCCACTATGACGAAAGCTTCCTCGTCATCTTCCCCGGAAAGACCGCCATCGGGGAAAACCAATATTCCTGGTCGCGCTCCGCCGCCCACAAAACCTTGCCCCTGCCATGCAAGGTGCGGGTCACCAACCTCCGTAACGGGCGTTCGACGGTTGTCCGTGTGAACGACCGGGGGCCGTTCATCGGGGACAGGACCCTGGACGTCACCACCGGGGCCGCCAAAAAATTGGGGTTCCACAAGGCCGGCCTCTGCCCGGTTCGCATCGAAGTCCTCAGCGTCGGCGACGGGCGCTGGCGGATTCGAACGCGGAACCGCTGAACCCGGATCCGGCGATTGTTCACCACGGACGCGAAGAGCACGGAGGCACCGGCAACAAACAGCCGATCGGCTTGAGACAGATGGCTTCCCTTTCTCTGGGGCATGCCTGTTCTCTGTGGTCCCAAACGTTTTTCAGGCTGAAAACTTCCGTAAAACCGTTGACTCCCGGGCGCCTATAGGACAATTGTTGTCCCATGCCTAGAAAACTGTCCGCTTCCTCCGTCCGCCTGCCGCGCGGCGACGAGCGCCGCCGGGTGCCCGCCACCCGCGCGACCCGTCCGCCCTATGCGCGGATGATCAGGATCCACGAGCTGATCGCGGCGGGAAAATTCCCCAACTGCACGACCTTGGCGGATGTCTTCGAGGTGTCCTACAAGACCGTGCAGCGGGACATCGATTTCATGCGCGACCAGCTGATGCTGCCGATCGATTACAATTCGGGGCAGCACGGCTTCCACTACACCAAACCGGTGGGTTCTTTTCCGTCCGTGAATATCACGCAGGGCGAGGTGGTGGCCCTGCTGGTCGCGCAGAAGGCGCTGGAACAATACCGGGGGACGGCCTTTGAAAAGCCGCTGCGGGCGGCATTCGGCAAGATGGCGGGCGCGCTCCAGGACGAGATCTCGATTTCGCTCGAGGACCTGGGCAGCGCGTTTTCGTTCCGCCCGATGGGAGCGGCCGGACAGGAACTCGCGGTCTTCAATGTTCTGGCGGATTGCGTGCTCGGCAACCGGACGGTGGAATTCGATTACCATGCCCTGAAGAAAAGCAAATCCGAGCGGCGGCGCATCGAGCCGTATCACCTCGGCTGCATCAACAACCAGTGGTATCTCATCGGCAATGATCTCCAGCGCGGAAAAATCCGGACGTTTGCGCTCACCCGGCTGAGCCGCCCGAAGCCGCTCAAACAGGCATTCCGGAGGCCGTCGGACTTTTCCCTCTCGAACATGATGAAGGACAGCTTCATGGCCTTTGAAACGGGGGAGGCCCGGAAGGTCCGGCTTCGGCTCGACGAATTTGCGGCCCGCCTGGCATCGGAGCGCAGCTGGCATAAATCGCAGAAGCTGAAACCGCTTTCCGGGGGCGGGGCCGAGATGACATTGGAGGTTGGCATCGCGCCGGACTTGGAGAATTGGATTCTTGGCTGGAGAAGCCATGCGGTGGTTCTGGAGCCCGCCGACTTGCGCGAACGAATCGCCTCCACCGCCCGGGCGATGGCCCTGCAGTACCAGCGGTGACCCCCTACAAATCCGCCGTGTAATTCAAAATCGAGACATTTTCCACGGCAACCAGCGTATCCAATCCCGCCGCCATATCGAAGGCCTCCACAAAGTCCGCCGACCTGGCCGGGCGCGCCGGGCCGCCGGCATCGCCGAGATTGAGGAAGAAACCGGCTGCGAGCACGGCAAGCGCCCCCGCCCCGAGCCAGCGAAGAAGAAAAACCGGAACCAGCGGACGGGCGGAATCCCGGCGGATTTCACGCAGGATGTTGCGCGGAAAAAAAGGCGATACCGAGACCGGCCCGGCTTTTCCAAGCAGGTCCCAAAGCGCGCCCTGGCCCCATTCTTCTTTCATGGCATGGGATGGAACACGAGCCGGACCGAAAAGTTGCGGAAAACCTACAATTCCTGGGCTTCGAGGAAGCCTTCGAGCTGGCGGATGCGGGTCGGATGGCGCATTTTCCGCAGGGCCTTCGCCTCGATCTGGCGGATGCGTTCGCGGGTCACCTTGAATTGGCGGCCCACCTCTTCGAGTGTGCGGCTGTAGCCGTCCACAAGGCCGAACCGCTGCTCCAGAACCTGCCGCTCGCGCTCGGTGAGCGTCTCGAGGACGTCTTTGATTTTGTCCTTGAGGAGCACGATCGCCGCCATGTCGGCGGGGTTTTCCGCCCCCTTGTCCTCGATGAAATCTCCGAAGCTCGTGTCGTCGCTGTCCCCGACCGGCGCCTGGAGGGAAATCGGCTGCTGCGCCATTTTCAAGACGGCGCGGACACGTTCCACCGGCAGTTGGATTTCGTCCGAGATTTCCTCCGGGGAGGGCTCGCGCCCGTATTCCTGGACGAGTTGTTTCTGCACGCGGATCAGCTTGTTGATCGTCTCGATCATATGCACCGGGATCCGGATCGTGCGCGCCTGGTCGGCAATCGAACGGGTGATGGCCTGGCGGATCCACCATGTGGCGTAGGTCGAGAATTTGTAGCCGCGGCGGTATTCGAATTTTTCCACCGCCTTCATAAGCCCCATGTTGCCCTCCTGGATCAAATCCAGGAATGAGAGCCCGCGATTGGTGTATTTTTTCGCGATGGAGATGACGAGGCGCAGGTTGGCTTCCACCATCTCGGTTTTCGCCTTGAGAGCTTTCCGATGCCACTGCTTGAGGTCGTGGTGGAGGGAGGCGAGTTCCTCGGGGGTCAGCCAGAAACGCTTCTGCATTTCCTTGATCTCGTGGGAAAAATGCTTCCGGTGCTTCGAGTTCGGATCCTTGGCATACTTCTTGTGCTCGTGCTGGAGGTTCTGAAGCGCGCGGAGATTCTCATCGGCCAGCAGGACAAAATCCTCGACGACCTTCTGCTTGAAGAAAAATTTCGGGTAGAGCTTCTGGAGGTTTTGGAGCACCCGCTCGAAACTCTTGAGGTTGGCGGACGTCGGCGAGGCCACGGCGAGCTTGGCGCTGTAAATTTTCGCCACCGAATCCGCCTGGCGCTTGACCTGCTGGCACAGGCGGGGAAGCGCTTTCATGTAGCGTTCGCGGCTCTCGATTTTTTTGTCGAGAATCACCCGGTCGAACCGCTCCCGCTGGTCGACGAGCTTCTGGGCGAGATCCAGGTGGGCCCGGGCGATGAAACCGAAGCGATACAGTGTCTCCTGGACCTTCAGTTCCGCGTCCTCGATGCGCTTCGAAATTTCGACCTCCTGTTCGCGGGTGAGCAATGGGACCTGCCCCATCTGCTTGAGATACATCCGGACCGGGTCGTCGAGGATATCGAGCTTGGAGTCGCTCTTTTCTTCTTTTTCCTCCTCTTCCTCGTTGTCTTTCGTGCGGACATCCTTGATGCGGTCCACGTCGGAGGCATCGATGATTTCGATTTCCACGGCGCGAAGTTGCCCGATGACGGTCTCGATGTGCTCGGGCTCATTGACTCCCTCGGGAAGATGCTCGTCGAGATCGTCGAAGGTCACATACCCCTGCTCCTTCGCGAGCTTGATCAACTCTCGGACTTTTTCCTGGATGGCTTTTTGAAGCTCCTGCGCGGTCTGGACGGGGGTCGGCTGGGGCGGCGGGGGAAGTTTTGGCTTTTTCTTGTCTGCGGCGGGTTTGGGCGCCTCTTCCTTGTGGGAAGCTTTGGTCGTCGTTTCCTTCGGAGAAGGTTTCTCCTTGTGCCTGGGAGCTTTGGGCGCCGGCTTCTTTGCGGGAGGAGGGGTTTTCCCCGGCGGCTTCTTTGACGCGCTCTTGGAAGCCGGTTTGTTGGTTGTCTTCGGTTTGGATGCCAATCGGACTTGGCTTTTGGACGATTTGGTGTTGGTTTTCAAGCAGCTTTGCCGGTGGTCCTTATCACTGAAAGGGCCGAGAAACATCCGCTACGCGGATTTTCAGGTCAAGGATTAGTTTTTGAATTTTCATTCTCTCCTCCGCGGAGAGCCCGGGTTGGGCGAGCCGGTTCTTGAGGCCCTCGACCTCCTGAAGCCACTTTTGGGCTTCCAGTCCGGCCCATGTTTCCATGGCTTTTGGCAGAGGATCGGCTATCGGGCGCGTCAAGTCGAGGCCGGAAAACGTCCTTTCTTCCGCGCCTCCGAGCGTCCCGAGGAAGCGGGTCACAGCCACCGGGTCCCCGTCCGCATATTCCGCGCGGGCCATCCGATCCAGGAGGCTGCCCAAGGGATCAAGACCAGCCGCCGAACCTTTCTCCCGGAGCCATTTACGGACATCGGAGCTGACAAGGGCCAAGTGGCAGAGCATCCCCATTCCCGGGGAGAGAGTCAGTTTTTCCACCTCGCTTGCGGGATTTTCCCCGGCGCTCTCCTGCGTTGAGGGCGCCTTCATGGCAGCGCGGATGGCCGCATGGGGAAGAGCCAGCCGGGTTGCCAGGCGCCCCAGGACCGATTCGCGGAGGGCGGCCTCCTGGATCATGGCCAGCGGCGGACCCAGCCGGCGCACGAGCCGCGCCTTGCCGGCCGGATCGGCGAGTTCTCCCGACGTTTCCGCCTGGTCGGTGGCATGGTCGAAAAAGTCCCTGGCCCGCGCGATCGCATCGAGAAAGGCCCCGGCGCCGCTGCGACGGATCAGGGAATCCGGGTCTTCGCCCTTCGGAAGCTCGACCACCTTCACCGCGAGCCCCTGGCCGAACAGCGCGGGAAGAGACCGCAGGGAGGCCTGTTGCCCGGCATTGTCGGAATCGAAGCAAAGGAGGACGCTCTCGACGAACCGGCGCAGAAGCCTCGCCTGATCGCCGGTAAACGCCGTGCCCTGGGGCGCGATGACATTGCGGATTCCCGCCTCGAACGCGGAAATCAGATCCAACTGCCCCTCGCAGACGATCGCGGCGTTTTTCTCGATCAAATCCCGCTTGGTCTTGTCGAGCCCGTAAAGAACACGGCCTTTGGTAAACAGCGGAGTCTCCGGTGAGTTGACGTATTTGGCGGTCTTGGCCTCCGGGTCCAGCACCCGCCCGCTGAAAGCCACGACTTCCCCGTAGTCGTTGCGGATCGGGAACATCACGCGATCCCGGAAGCGGCTGTAAAGGTTTTCCGCATCGCCTTCCTCCTTCGAGGACGCCAGCCCGCTCCGGAAGATTTCCTCCGCGGAAAATTTCCGCTCCCTCAGGAACACCAGCAGGGCATCCCAGGAATCCGGGGCATACCCCAATTGCCACGAACGGGCGATCTCCCCGTTGATGCCACGGGACTTGAGGTAATCCCGCGCCACGCCGCCGGCCGGGGATTTGAGCAGATTCTGGTGGAACCACCCGGACGCTTCCGCATGGAGCGCCAACAACCGCTGCCGGAGTCCGCGCTGTCGGTCGTCGTCCCCTCCGCCGGCTTCCTCGATGATCGGCACCCCCGCCCGTTGGGCGAGTTTCCTCACGGCCGAGGGGAAATCCAGGTGCTCGTAATCCATGACGAAGCGCAGCACTCCGCCCCCCGCCCCGCATCCAAAACAGTGGTAGGACTGCCGGGCGGGATTGACATGAAACGACGGGGATTTTTCGCGGTGGAAGGGACAGAGCGCCCGCATGGCCGTGCCGGCGCGCTTGAGCGGAAAATACGAACCGATGACCTCGACAATGTCGTTTGCCTCGGCCACACGCTGGATCGTCTCTTCGGATATCAGCCCCACCCGCCGAAATTACCTTGCGGCCCGGATCAGCGCGAGGGAGATTGCACGGAGGATGCGATTTCTTTTTTTGATCATCGCCGCGGCCCTTCCCCTGCGGGCGGCGGAGCCAACGATTGAAAAAGGGGCCGTGGTCGTGCTGCCGGTCGAGGGGGCGGTTTCCGAGGCGCAGTTTTTCTTCCTCCGCCGGGTCCTGAAAAATGCCGAGTCCGCCGGGGCATCGGCGTTGATCTTGGACATGGACACGCCCGGCGGGGCGCTCAAGGCGACCGAGCAGATCGTGCAGATGCTGATGAAGAGCCCCGTGCCGGTTTACACCTATGTCAATGCGAATGCGGGATCTGCCGGCGCCCTGGTCGCGCTCGGAACGAAAAAAGTCTTCATGGCGCCCGTGAGCGCGATCGGGGCGGCGGCCCCGGTCGTGAGTTCCGGCGAGGAAATTCCCGCCACGATGAACGCCAAGATCGTTTCCTACTACTCCGGGTATTTCCGAAGTGTGGCGCAATTGAACGGCTACCATCCCGAGCTGGTGGACGGTTTCATGAACCTCGACAAGGAAGTCAAGGTGGGAGACGTGGTCATCAACCCAAAAGGCGCGCTCCTGACACTCAGCGCCCAGGAGGCGGTGAAGGTCATCGGTGACCGTCCGCTCCTGGCCTCCGGAATCGCCAGGGACATCGATGAAGTCTGCAAAAAGGCGGACCTGGATCCGAAGGCGGTCGTCGAAATCCAACCCTCGGGCTTCGAAATCCTCGCTCAATGGATCACGACCCTCGCTCCGCTCCTGCTCCTCGGCGGGATCATCGGGGCCTACATCGAATTCAAATCCCCCGGCTTCGGCGTGGCGGGCGTTCTGTCGGCGGCCTGCTTCCTTCTCTTTTTCACCGGCCACTATATCGCGGGCCTGACCGGTCTCGAAGTCGCGGCGGTTTTCGCTCTCGGTCTGCTCCTTGTCTTCGCGGAGATTCTGTTTTTCCCCGGCGTCGTTTTCGTGGCCGCCCTGGGCACGGCGCTGATGGTCGGCGCGTTGTTCTTCGCCATGGTGGATTTCTACCCGGCCCAGCCGCTGGATTTTTCTTTCCCAATGCTGGCGCGTCCGATGCTGAACCTGGCCATCGCGATCGTCGCCTCGGCATTTTCGATCGCCCTCCTCGCTCGCTTTCTCCCGGATCTCCCGGTCTTCCGCCGCCTGTTCCTGTCCGCCCAATCCCCCGCAGGCCCCTCGATCCCCGCCGTCGCGGCCGCCGAAAAGACTCTGGCCGTCGGAGACACGGGTGTCGCCCGCTCGATCCTCCGCCCTTCCGGCAAGGCCATTTTCGAAAACACCCTGGTCGATGTCGTGACCCAGGGCCAGTTCCTCGACGCGGGAACGCCCGTCCGCATCCTCTCGGTCTCGGGCGATGCCGTCGTCGTCGGGCGCGCGTGACGACGGAATTTTCTCGAAAATTCTGTCCTGCCCCCTCCCTGTTGAAAAGTTGCGAAAAAAACCCGCGACTTCATGAGGTTTCCTGAGTTCAATTCCCCCCCCCCAGTGATGCAAACCGGACCCCTTATGGGCCCAAATATTCGTGAACGCTGCCGACCTCCGGGCGGGTCTGTTTGCACTGTGGACTTTACCGGCACGGCGAGGAGGGAAGTTCAACCGCCGCGAGCAGTGGCGGATCGTGCCCTGCTTTTCCGCAGCGGTTCCGAAAGATAGAAAAGTGCTGAGCCTCTGAGCGGCTCAGAGAAAGGAAAAGCGGCGGTTGCCGCTCTCTGAAATCGTGTCGGGCATTTTCGCATTCGTATTACGCCGGAAAATTCCGCTTGGCTATGAGACACTTACGTGTCTCAGTCATTCCATGCGACACCACACGGGCCTTTCCTCCGGAGAACGCCGCCTGCGCAGCGAGCTTCGCCGTCTGCTGGAAAATGCCGACGCCTTTATCCACGGCAGCCTCATTGAAATGAAGCGCTGCTGCGGCAACCCGAATTGCCGCTGTGTTTTGAAGGGGGAAAAGCACCGGTCCCTCTATCTCTCCCAGCACCAGAAGGGAGCCCCGCGCACGAAGTGCCTGCCGCGCGACTCCCGG
>JBAYWC010000021.1:0-31270 GCA_041674265.1 Terrimicrobiaceae bacterium | reverse complement strand
TCTTCGCCTCCCCTCCCAAGTGGGCCGCCTTCCCCTCCGGCGCACAGCTGTAGCCCGAAAAATATCGGACCCTCTGTGTTTATCGGCCCTTCAGGCCTTCCGTCGGGGAAGTTAGGTTAGCCAGATGGGCTGCCCCTCTGTGATTTATCCGGGCTAGTCCTGTGCCGGGGCTGCCGACAGAACCTCAACCAGCATGCGCTCGAATTCCTCCAGCCCGGTGCTCGGGATGATCACGGTGTTCCGCCGACCGTGCGCCTCCTCGGTGATCCGCAGAAAGCGCCCGCGTTCGTTTTCGCGGTATTCAATGAAAAAATGTTTGCGCTCAACCTGAAGTTCGCGCGATTCCAGAATCGTATCCATGTAGGCCTCGGTGGGAGAGAAAGTTATTACACCGTATCCGCCGCTTCCAATACAACAGAAAAGTGAACCCTGCCATGGGGCACTACAAGGCATTTCTATTTACCTGCAGTTACGATTTTTCTTGGTGCGGGCGGATTGGTCTATTAGTTCCTCTAATGTATGAAATCACCCATCAAAGTTGCCGTGACCGGTGCCGCCGGTCAGATTGGATACGCCCTTCTTCCCCGCATTGCCTCCGGCGCGATGTTTGGTCCCGACCAGCCGGTTGTGCTCCAGCTTTTGGAAGTTCCGGTGGAAAAAGCCATGAAGGCCCTCGAGGGAGTGGCCATGGAACTCGAGGATTGCGCCTTTCCGCTCCTGCGCGGGCTGGTGCTCACCGACGATCCGAAAGTCGCGTTTGCGGATGCCAACTGGAGCCTGCTCGTCGGCGCGAAGCCGCGCGGACCCGGCATGGAACGCGCCGACCTCCTCAAGGACAATGGCAAAATTTTCACGGCACAGGGGAAGATCATCGACGAGGTCGCGGCGGAAAACGCGCGGGTCGCGGTGGTTGGCAATCCGGCGAACACGAACTGCATGATCGCCGCCAGCAAGGCCCGCCGCCTGACGGCCGACCGGTTTACGGCCATGGTCCGGCTCGACCAGAACCGCGCCCGGACCCAGCTTGCCAAGAAGGCGGGCGTCCAGACCACCGACGTCGAGGACATTTTCATTTTCGGCAACCACAGTCCGACGATGTTCCCCGCCTTCGGCCTGGCCACCATCTCTGGAAAACCCGCGGTGGATGTGATCAAGGACGATGCCTGGCTGCAGGGAGCGTTCTGCGAGATCGTCGGCAAACGCGGCGCGGCGATCATCGCGGCACGCGGAGCGTCCTCCGCCGCCTCCGCCGCCAGCTCGCTCGTGGACCATGTCCGCGACCTCTCCACCGTCGGAACCGTCCACTCCGTCGCGGTCAAGTCCAACGGCCTCTACGGATTCGATCCCGAGGTCTGGGCCGGGCTCCCGGTGAAGACCACCGCGCCAGGGGCCTTCGAAGTCATCACCGGCCTCGAACTCGACGACTTCGCGAAATCGAAGATCGTCACGACGAACAAGGAACTCGCCGACGAGCGCGCCATGGTCGCGGACATGCTCGGCTGACGCCGCGTTGATTTCCCACAGACAGCGGTTGCCTGCGAACGGAATACTCGCACTGTCCCCTGGAATGAGTGCGACCGGCAAGGCCCGCCGGATGCCAGCCTCACAGGGAAGGTGCGATCATTCCCCATTCGCGCAGAAGGGTAGGGACAGACCTCTGGGCTGTCCGGAAGACTCTTCGAGGCGGGCCGGGACGTCCCGCCCTACCCCGGTAACTTTTTTGTCCTGCGCCCGCCATTGTCCATGATGTCTGAAATTCCTTGCCGGGGTTTTCCCGCAACCGCTAGGTTCTTGGGATGAATATTCTGGTGACCGGCGGAGCCGGGTTTATCGGCTCCCATGTTTGCCGTCGGTTGTTGTCGGAAGGGCACGCGGTCACCCTCATCGATGATTTCAACGACTATTACGATCCGGCCATCAAGCGCGCCAATGTGGCGGCGATGGGCGGGGCCGCGAAAGTGGTCGAGGGGGATATTCGCGACCGCCGGCAGATTCAGGAGCTGTTTGCGGAAGGGAAATTCGAGATCGTCGTCCACGTCGCGGCCAGGGCGGGCGTCCGGCCCTCGGTAAAGGACCCCCAGCTCTACATCGACACGAACATCACCGGGACGCACCACCTGCTCGAGGCTTCGCGCCAGAACGCGGTGGGCCGGTTCGTGTTCGCGTCGAGTTCTTCGGTTTACGGGCTGGCGAAGAAGGTTCCCTTTTCCGAGGATCTCGCTCTTCCCCAGACCCTGAGCCCTTATGCCGCCACGAAACTCGCGGGCGAGCATCTCTGCGGAAATTATTCCCACCTTTTCGGCCTGCGCGTGGTCTGCCTGCGTTTCTTCACGGTTTACGGGCCCGGACAGCGCCCGGACCTTGCGATTTATAAATTCACCGACGCCATCCACAAAGGTCTTCCGATTCCCCAATATGGCGATGGGTCGACGCGCCGGGATTACACCTATATCGAGGACATCGTCCAGGGGGTCATGGGGGCGCTGAAATACGAGGGCCCGCTTTTCGACATCTTCAACCTCGGGGAAAATCAAACGATCACCCTTTCCGATCTCATCCGGGAAATTGAGAAGGGCCTCGGCAAAAAGGCCCTGATCGAGCGCCTGCCGGAGCAGCAGGGCGACATGCCCCTGACCTCGGCCGACATCACGAAGGCCCGGGCCCTGCTCGGGTACAACCCGCAGATAAAAATCGCCGCGGGCATCCCGAAATTCATCGCGTGGTATTTGAGCAAATGACCGTTTCGGACATCGCGGGCGAACTCGTCCGGATCCCCAGCGTCAACCCGGACGGAGAGCCGGGAACGCCGCGGACCGGCGAGGCCGCCTGCGCGGAGTGGCTCGCACGGTTTCTCGGTGCCGCCGGTGCGGAGGCCGAACTGCGGGAAGTCCTGCCGGGGAGGCCGAATGTGGTGGCGCGCTTCCCCTCCGATCGTCCCGGAAAGCCACGGATACTTTTTGCCCCGCATACCGACACCGTGAGCGTCACGGGCATGACGATCGAACCGTTCTCCGGGGAAATCCGCAACGGCAAACTGTTCGGGCGCGGGGCGACGGACACCAAAGGTCCGATGGCCTCGATGCTCAAGGCATTGAAGGATGCCGTGCCAATGATCCCCGGTTTGCCGTATGAAATCTGGTTCGCGGGACTGATGGGGGAGGAGGCCGGCCAACATGGTGCCAAGGCGTTGTCCGCGCAGGAGGGGTTCGCGTTCGTCATCGCCGGGGAGCCGACCGGTTTGAATGTCGTCCACACCCACAAAGGGTCCGCCTGGGTCTCGCTTCATACGACCGGCGTGGCCGTTCATGCCTCCAAACCGGAAGCCGGAGTGAACGCGATTTACAAAATGTGCGAGGCCGTGGATGTCATTCGCAGGGAGATCGGACCGGCCCTCGCGGAACTTGTCGACCCGGTGCTGGGAAATCCCACGGTGAGCGTGGGGACGATCACCGGGGGCTCGAAAGTCAACATCGTGCCGGACTCGTGCCACGCCGTCGTCGATCTGCGCACGATTCCCGGACAGGACATTTCCATCGTGGAAAAGCTCCTTCGCGCGCGGGTCCCGGACATCGGAATTTCGATGACTGTCTCCCAACCCCTCTACACCGATCCCGTCCATCCGCTCGTGCAGGCGCTCCAGCGATGCGGGGCGGGACTTGCCGGCGCGCCGTGGTTTTGTGATGCCGCTGTTTTTTCCGGGAGAGGCTGTCCGTCCGTCGCCATGGGACCCGGATCGATCGCGCAGGCCCATACCTGCGACGAGTTCATATCCGTGGACGACCTCGAAAAGGGCGCGAAGTTTTTTCTCGGGTTCCTGCAGTCGCTCCGTCCTGCCGGGTAGGTCGATCAGGATCAGAGCCGGTCGAGAAGCTTTTGGTGGATGCCATCGAAGCCCCCGTTGGAAAAGACCGCGACGATGTCCCCGGTTCCGGCCAGCGGGCCGAGGCGGGTGACGATGTCGTCCGCCGTCGGCTCATAGAACGCCGGCTTTCCGGAAGCGGCGATGTCCGCCACCACTTTCCCGGGATTCAGGCGCTCGTTCTCCGGGAGCTGGTCCAGTCGCGCGACTCCGGCTAGGAAAACCCCGTCGGCTTCCTGGAAGGCCAGCGGAAGCTGGTCCTGAAATACCGCCCGCCGCGTCGTGTTCGAGCGCGGCTCAAAAATCGCCCAGATCCGCGCGCTTCCATACCTTGCCCGGAGCCCGGCCAGCGTCTCGCGGATCGCGGTCGGATGGTGGCCGAAATCATCGATGATGGTGATGCCTCGCACCGTCCCGCGGACTTCCTGGCGGCGTTTGATCCCGAGGAACGAGCCGAGGGCTTTGCGGATCTCCGCCGGGGATATCCCGTAATAATGCGCGGCGGAGACCGCCATCGCCGCGTTGCGGATGTTGAAATCCCCGGACATGGGAATCTCAAATCTCTCCCCGAACAACTCGAAGGAGGACCCGTCTTTTCCGTGCGCGGCATGCCGGATCTGATTCCCCGCATTCGCCGAGAATCCGACCACGACGATCGGGGCCGGGCACGTCCCGGCCACGTCGAGGCAGTTCGGATCATCGCCGTTCAACAGCACCATTCCCCCGGAGGGAACGATGTTCAGCATCCGGCGGAAGCTGGTTTTGATTTCCTCGAGATCGCGGTAGATGTCGGCGTGATCGAACTCGATGTTGTTCACGATCACCAGCTCGGGCAGGTAGTGGATGAACTTCGAGCGCTTGTCGAAAAATGCGGTGTCATACTCGTCTCCCTCGATGAGGAAATGCTTCGAGTCGCGGAGGCAGGCCCCCTGGCCGAGGTTTTCCGGAATCCCGCCAATCAGATAACCGGGCGAGCGGCCGGCCGACTCAAAAATCCAGGCAAGCAGGGCCGTCGTCGTGGTCTTGCCGTGCGTGCCGGTGACCACGAGATTGTGCCGCCCGCGCAGGAAGAACTGTTTGAGGATCTCCGGGAGTGAAAGGTAGAGAAGCTTGCGGTTGAGAACCGCTTCCACGGCGGGATTTCCGCGTGTCATGGCATTGCCGATCACGATGGCATCGGCGGCGGGGATGTCCTCGGAACGATACCCCCGGATGATCGGCACCCCTTTCGAGGCCAGGAATGTGGACATCGGCGGATAGACCTTGTCGTCCTGTCCCGTCACGGTGAATCCCCGGTCCCGCATGGCGGCGGCGACCGAGCCCATGGCTGTCCCGCAGATGCCCAGAAAATGGATCGAAGCCGGAAAACTGGAAGTTCGGTTCATGTTCAGAATGGCAAATTCACCCGGCCTGGGAGAAGGGCGGCACCGGGTGTCGGGATCGCGGCCTGCGCTTCCGCTTTCAATACACGTCCTTCCTGTAGCGCTTCTCCCTTTTCATCCGGTCCACATATTCCTTTGCCTGCTCTTCCGACATCCCGCCCTGCTGCTCCACAATGCGGTGCAATGTGGCATCGACGTCTTTCGCCATTCTCGCCGCATCGCCGCAGACGTAAAGATACGCCCCGCGCTGAAGCCAGTCGAACAACTCCGCCCCTTCCTCAAGCATGCGGTGTTGGACATAAATTTTGTCCGCCTGATCCCTGGAAAATGCGGTGGTCAGTTTGGTCAGGACTCCTGCCTGGAGTGCCGCCTGGAACTCCCCGCCATACAGGAAATCCGTCGCGGCATGCTGCTCGCCGAAGAACAGCCACGCCGGCCCGCCGGCCCCGGTGGCCTGCCGATCCTGCAGGAACGCGCGAAACGGGGCCACGCCGGTCCCGGGCCCGACCATGATGATCGGGCTCTCCGGATTTTCGGGCAGGCGAAAATATTTCGCGCTGTGCAGGAAAACCGGAATACCCTCCGCGCGCTCGGCCAGAAAGGTCGAGCACACGCCGTTGCGCTCGCGGGCGCTGTGTTCCACCTGGTATTTCACCACCGCGACGGTGAGGTGAACCGACTCGCCCACCGCCTTCTGGGAGGAAGCGATGGAATACAACCTCGGCTGAAGCTTGCGCAGGGTCCTGACAAATTCCCCGGGGGCGAACTTTGCCGCGGAAAATTCCTGGAGCACATCCAGGATATCGCGGCCCCAAAGGAAATTCGACAAATCCGCTTTCGCCGCCGGATCCAGAAGCGTCGCCAGAAATTTTCCGGAGCTGTCTTTTTCCGAGACCGCCTGCAGCAGTTGCTTCGCCGGCTCGTTGATAATGTAATGTTTCAGCAGGGCCTCGCGCAGAGAAACCGGATGCCCGTCCGCCGTTGGCACCTCTTCGGTTCCGGAGAACCCCAGCTCGCCCAAGATCAGTTCCACAAGCTCCGGGGAATTGGAAGGAACGACCCCCAGCGAATCTCCAGCCTCGTATCTCAGCCCCGATCCGATGGTCGAGATTTCGAAATGCCGGGTGTCTTTGTTGGACCCTTCAGCCGTCAGCCTGCGGTTCACGGACAGCGTGGCGGAGAAGGGGGCTTTTCGCGAATATCCTGATTCGGACAACATGGGCTGTGCAGTAAATGAGATGTCCTGCCCTCATGCAAGCATGGGATTTCATTTTGAGGGCGGAACGGGATTTTTCGGTTCAATAAATAATTCTGAATGCATGCGTCATGATGACGCATTAATTTTGCAATTTGCGACACGAGAAAAGTGACATGTAGTCTCTATTAGAAGTTCATGCAAGAGTTATGAATATTAATTAGTTATTCATAATAAATTACTTACACAAAATTACAAGCTCCGCATTCATACGGCATATTTTACGCTACAAGGAATATGGAATCATAAAATTCCAAGAAACAACCATAGAAAAAATATGAGCATTATTCGTTATAGAACGCCGGAGCTTGCGACATGGACGCCATTCGACCGACTCTCGCCGTTGCGGGATCTGTTGGATTCCGCATACCGTTTGACGGGATCGGTGGGAGCGAGTGCCTGGTCGCCGGCTCTGGATGTGTATGAGGATGCCGACACGGTGACCGTGAAGGTCGAATTGGCCGGTATGAAGAAGGAGGACTTCGAACTTTCGCTGGAAGATGGAGCACTGACCGTCTCCGGAAAGCGTGAGTTGAAGGAAGAAAATCGCGAGAGTTTCCGAAGCGAACGTTTCTTTGGATCGTTCAGCAGGACAATCGCCCTTCCTTGCCCCGTGAATTCGGACAACGTCAAAGCCGCTTATGAGGACGGCATCCTGACCGTTGTCCTGCACAAAACCGACGAGGCGAAGCCCCGGAAAATCCCCGTCAGCTAAACTTCAACGAAAGGAACAAAGCCATGTCAAATCCAGCCACAATTGAAAACCGGACCGCGAGCCCCGGACGTTTGGAATATGTCGTTCCAGCGGTGAACCTTCACCACGACACGGAAGGCTTCACCCTCGAAGCCGAGATGCCTGGAGTCCGCAAAGGGGGCGTTGAAATCACCTACGATGAGGGAAAACTCACCCTCACCGGACATCGGGCGGCTCCCGCTCCCGCCGGCAACGCTGTTTACACAGAGTCCACCGGGCAGGCCTACCGAAGGGTCTTCGACATCGATCCGTCCGTTGATGCGGAAAAGATCAGCGCCACCATCGAGCAGGGGCTGCTCACCGTCCGCCTGCCCAAGGCGGAAGCCAGCAAGCCGCGCAAAATCACACTCGGATAAATCCCGTCAACCCCGCCGGGGGCGGGTGTTCCGCTCCCGGCACGCGGGAGGGAAACCCCGATTTTTTCGAGGTAAGGCGCCATCAGGGAATTTCCCCTATCTGGGCGCGAGATCCGGTTTTTTTCCCGGTCCGGGAGCTGTCGGACCGGCAGGGGCGGGGGCTTTGTTGCCGCCGTGATCACCGCCGTCTTTTTCGTGGGGGTCGAAATAGTGATCGAGGGCGAGGAAGAGGGCTTTTGAGTGCCGGGCGAAGAGGAGGTTGAAGACGACGACCGGCGCGATGACCCAGAACAGAAGGTCCTTGAGCGGGAGAGGAAAAAAGGTTTCGAGGACCAGGTAAACCGTGATCCCCAGCAGGCTTCCGAAGCCGTAGTTCACCGCCCAGATCGAGAGCAGAAAATATCCGGTTTCGCGTTCATAGGCATACCCGCAACGCGGGCATCCGTCGAGCGGGGTGAACCAATCCCGCAGCGACCGCAGGGCATGCCAGGGGACGAAGATCCGGCTTTTTCCGCAAACCGGGCAGCGCAACCGCATGGCCCGCAGAAAATAGAGCCAGGCCTTCACGGGGTGGGCCGGGAAGTGCCGGATCCGCGTTCCGGCATTGCAGCGAAAGGGAATATCGGTTTCATACGGGTATGACGCTACGCCCGGTCGCCCTTCTTTGCATGGCCTTTTTGGCGGCCTGCGACGGGCCGTCGCGCCGTGCGGATCTGGTGTTCATCAACGGGGCGGAACCCGAGACCCTGGATCCGGCGATCATCACCGGACAGCCCGAGGGACGGATCGTGAGCGCGCTCTTCGAAGGCCTCTGCGCCTACGATGAAGGGGGACGGGCGGTCCCGGGGGTCGCGGAGTCGTGGGAGATCTCCCACGATGGCAGGCACTATGCGTTTCATCTCCGCCCGGATGCGAAGTGGAGCGACGGACGGCCGCTCGTCGCCGGGGATTTTGTGTCTTCGTGGAAGCGCGTCCTCACGCCCGCCACCGGCGCCCAATACAACTACATGCTCTTCCCGATCAAGAATGCGGGCGCCTATGCCGATGGGAAAATCACGGATTTCTCCGGGGTCGGGGTGAAGGCTCCCGATGACCGGACCTTGCTTGTCGAGCTGGAAAATCCGACGCCTTATTTTCTCGAGCTCTGCGCCTTTCCCACGTTGCAGCCCGTGCGCCTGGATCTCATCGACCGGGTCGGCGACGAGTGGGTGAAACCGGAGCACATCACCGGAAACGGGGCGTATGTGCTCGAAGCCTGGCGGATCAACGACAAGATCCGGCTCAAAAAAAACCCGCATTACTGGAACAGGGATAAGGTTGCCCTCCAGACGGTCGATGTGCTTCCGATTTCGGACGCCAACGTGGCCTTCAATTTTTATGCGAGCGGATTGGCGGATCTGGTGATGGACAAGGGGCTCGCCCCGCCGGCCCTGCTGGATGAGTTGAAAGGCAAGCCGTGGTTCCATGCGGCCCCGTTCCTGGGGATCTATTTTCTCCGCTACAACTGTGAGCGGGGGCCCTTTGCGGACGAGCGGGTCCGGCGGGCGTTTTCGCTGGCCATCGACAAAAGGCGCATTGTCGAAAAGATCACCCGCGCCGGCGAGCTGCCCGCGCCGGGGTTCGTGCCGCCCGGAATCCCGGACTATGTGGGAACCGGCGGGCTGCCCTTCGATCGATCCGCCGCCAAACGCCTGCTGGGCGATGCCGGGTATCCGGAGGGGAGGGGATTTCCTCTCGTCAATTACCTCTACAGCAAGAGCGAACTGAACGAGGCGATTGCCGTGGAATTGCAGAGCATGTGGCGCGAGACGCTCGGCGTGAACGTCAACCTCGTCCGGCAGGAGTGGAAAGTTTATTTGAACTCGCTCTCCCTGCTCGACTACGACATCGCCCGGTCGAGCTGGGTCGGGGATTACCCGGATCCCAACACCTTTCTCGACATGTTCCTCACCGGCGGAGGGAACAACCGCACGGGGTGGAGCGATCCGGAATATGACAAGCTGATCGCCGCCGCCGCCGGCGAGGTCGACCCCGCCAAGCGCCTCGGGCTTCTGCGCCAGGCGGAAGATCTCCTCGTCCGGCAGGCGGTGCCGGTCGCCCCGATTTACTACTACGTCGGCATCCAGCTCTACGATCCGGAAAAGCTGGGAGGGATCCGCCCCAATGTCCTGGACGAACACCCGCTCCGCACCATCTTTCGGAGATGAAAAAAGCTCAACTCAAACCGGCCAGCCTGGCGGGCCTTGCCGGGAATCCTTCGCCGCGTCCTCGTAGATGGCGCGCCAGTGGGAGAGGCGTTCCTTGACGCGCTTTTCCATGCCGTTTTCGGTGGGCTCGTAATAGATCCTGCCCTCCGGGAGATAGGCCTGGGGGACGTAGGAGCCTTCGAAGTCGTGGCTGTATTTGTAGCCCTTGCCGTGGCCGAGGCGTTCGGAACCTTTGTAGTGGCTGTCGCGGAGATGGGGGGGGACAGCGAGTGTCCTGCCTTCGCGAACCTCCTGCGAGGCTTTGCCGATGGCGACGGTGCAGCGGTTGCTTTTCGGCGCGGTGGCCAGGTAAACGGTCGCGTGGGCGAGGATCAGGTTCGCCTCGGGAAGCCCGACAAACTCCACGGCCTGCTGGGCGGACATGGCGACGACGAGCGCGTTCGAGTCCGCCATCCCGATGTCCTCGCTCGCGCAGATGACGATCCGGCGCGTGATGAAGCGGATGTCCTCGCCGGCATGGAGCATTTTCGCCAGCCAGTAAAGGGCGGCATCCGGATCGCCGCCGCGCATGCTTTTGATGAACGCGCTGATCGTGTCGTAGTGCTCGTCGCCGGTCCCGTCATAAACCACGGCCTTCTGCTGGATGCTCTCCTCGGCGGCCGGAAGATCGATATGGATGATCCCATCCTCACCGGGAGCGGTGGTGAGGGCGGCGATTTCCAGGGCGTTCAGGGCTTTCCTCGCATCGCCGTCGCTGAGTTTGGCGAGATGGGCGGAGGCGGCGGGGTCGAGGGTGATCCTCAGGTTGCCCAGACCGCGCTCTTTGTCCGCCAGCGCGCTCCGCATGAGGGCGGTGAGATCTTCCTCGGAGAGCGGCTGGAGTTGAAAAACCTGCGAGCGCGAGAGAAGAGCGCTGTTGACGCTGAAGAACGGATTTTGCGTGGTTGCGCCGATGAGGCGCACGACGCCGTTTTCCACTTCCGGCAAGAGGACATCCTGCTGGGCCTTGTTGAATCGGTGGATCTCATCCACGAAAAGGATCGTCTTGGTATGAGCCCGGCGGACCGATGCGGCGGCCACGGCGCGGCGGATGTCGCCGACATTGCTCTCGACCCCGCTGAGCCGTTCGAATTTCGCGCGGGTCGCGCCCGCGATCACCTGGGCGAGGGTGGTTTTTCCGGTGCCGGGCGGGCCGAACAAAATCAGGGAGGAAATCCGGTCCGCCTCGATCGCGCGGCGCAGAAGCTTCCCCGCTCCCAGGATGTGCTGCTGGCCGGCATATTCCTCCAGCGTGCGCGGGCGCATGCGGGTGGCCAGCGGCGCATCCGCGGCGGCCTCCGAAACAGCGACTGGGAAAAGCTCTTCCACGTGGCGGATTATCGCGGGTTTTTCTGGCAAGCCAAGCGCCGATGGGGTATACTTTTCCTATGGAAACCGTCCTTGTTCCCCTGGATACCAGCGAGATCGCTTCCAAGGTTTTGCGCGAAGCGGAATCGCTCGCCATGAAACTCAAGGCCGGAATGGTCTTGTTCCATGTCATTGGGCCTGTCGCTTCGTATATTCCGGGGGGGGCTTCCATGGATTTGATCGCAACGACCCCGCCCGAGTTGGACAACGAGCAACCCGACGTGGCCCGGAGCCGCCTCGAGCAACTCGCGGCCCCGCTTCGGACAAAAGGTCTCGATGTCGCCTGCGAGGCCACTTTCGGAATCCCCGTGGACGAAATTCTCGACCAGGCGAAAGTCCGCGGCGCCAATTACATCGTCCTCGGATCGCACGGGCACGGCGCCCTTTTCCATTTGTTTGGCGGCAGCGTGGTGACAGGCGTCCTGAAGCGCAGCGTGTGTCCGGTCGTCGTTGTTCCCGTGCGGAAATAACTCCTGTTCGCGAATTCCTGACAACCACTCGATGCCATTTCCATTCCCAGGATCGACCTGAGGGAAACCTCGGCGCGCGAGGCGTTCGAGTTTATTTTTCAACTCCTCAACCGGAAATGCCCCGCAGGGATTCCATCCGAACATGGTGCGGACGGTACCGGAGGATTTTTCGAAGAAAATCACGCTGGCTCTCGACAATGTGCCCGGGTCCGCCGTGCTGGAATACGCGGCACAGATGGCCGGGCTGAAGGTCTCGTATGAGGAGTTCGCGGTGCGGATTTCCCCGGAATAGCCGCCGGGCTTTTCAGCGGGTTCGCAGGCTCATCCGGAAGGCCGATCCCTGGGCGCTCAGCCGGTCCCCGGAGGGAGGTGGATCGGTTTGCGGCCTGTCGGTTTCTGCTCCAAACGGCCGAGCAACCGCAGCAGTCCGTCGAGAATGGTGAGCGGGTGGGGGGGGCAACCGGGGATGTAGAGATCCACCGGCAGGACCGAGTCCGCTCCATTGTTGACTTCGGCATGACCGACAAACGGGCCGCCGGCAATCGCACAGGCGCCGACGGCGATCACGATTTTGGGATCGGGGACCGCGTCGTAGGTTTTGCGCAGTGCCAGCACCATGTTGCCGGTGACCGGACCCGTGATGAGCAATCCGTCGGCATGGCGCGGGGAAGCGACGAACTGGATGCCGAAACGTCCGAGATCCCACCCGATGGTGCCGAGAACATTGGTGTCGGCCTCGCAGGCATTGCACCCGCCCGCGCTCACCTGGCGGAGCCTCAATGAACGCCCGAAGAGCTTGCGGAGTTTGGAGTCGAGCGCATCGGCCAGATGGATTTCTTTCTGGCGGGTTCCGCCGAGCACGAGGTCTTCACGCCTGCTCGCCGCCAATCGGTGATCTCCGGTTTCCGTGATGGCGCTCGTCGGACAAATCTCGACGCAAGCCTTGCAGAAGATGCATCGCCCGAGATCGAGCGAGACCGGCTTCCCCCCGGGGCGGGTGACCGCTTCGGTCGGGCAAACGGAGACACAGGCGGCGCAATCGTCGGCGCACAGCGAGGTCTCCACTTTGAGAGCCCCCCCGTGGCGGTCGGGCAGTTTCGGGGCCGGGCCCTTGGGATAGGCGATTGTCTCGCATCCGCGTTTCAGACGGTGGGTGATGGTATCGAGAACGAACATGGTCAGAGGTCGAAGCCGCAATAAGAGAGGCCGAAGCTTTTGTTGCAGATGGGAAAATCCGAAATCGCCGTGCCGCGCATGGCGAGGGCGAGCCCGGTCCAGTTGTGGAAGGAAGGGTCGGTGATCTTGTAGCGCCGGAAACGGCCGGAGCCGTCGGTGACGGCCACATGGCAAACCTCGCCCCGCCACCCCTCCACCAATGTGACGGCCAGCGTGTCGGGAGCGGATTCCGGCATCTCCGCGCAAATCTCGCCGTCGGTGGGAGCCGCCAGTTGTTCCATGAGAAATTCTCCCGACCGCTGGATTTCCAGCGAGCGCACGCGGGCGCGCGCAAAAACATCCCCGCCCGGCCAGACGGCCACCGGCAACTGGGCGAACCGGAACCATCCGGACGGGTGGTCGTAGCGGACATCCCGGACGAGCCCGCAGGCGCGCGCCGCAGGGCCGACCAATCCGACTTCCGCGGCCTGGCCGGGAAAAACCGTGCCTGTGCCTTCGAATCGGGTGCGCACCGAGGCGGCATCCCAGAACCATGCGCCCGACTGTTCGACGTCTGCCAGGGCGGTTTTCAAGCTCTCGCGCAATTTGGCGGCCCGTTCGGGTTCCAGATCGTGGTGGCAACCACCCGGAACCGAGAGTCCGCGGCCGAACCGGTTGCCGCAGATCACGGCGGTGAGGTTGAGAAAGTCACCCCGAATTTTCCCGTTGGCCGAGGAGGTGGGCAGGAACGCCACATCGCCGGCGAGAGCCCCGATATCGCCGGTGTGGTTGGCGAGGCGTTCGAGTTCGAGCGCGATCGCGCGCAACCACTGGGCGCGCAGGGGGGCCTCCGTTCCGGCCAGGGCTTCGAGCACGGTGGCATAGGCCGTGGCATGGGCGATGGAGGCGTCGCCGGAGGCGGTTTCCATCTGGCATCGCGTTGCGCGATGAGGTCCGCCGACCAGGGATCTCTCGATTCCCCGATGCTGGTAGCCGAGCGCGATTTCGAGATGCAGGACCTCTTCTCCCGCGCACTGGAACCGGAAATGCCCGGGTTCGATGATCCCGGCGTGGACAGGCCCGACAGAGACCTCGTGAATCTCGCCGCCCCCGACCCGGAAAAATTCCCCGTTGGAGGGAGCCCCCCCGCTTCCCATCCGGACAGGTTTGAGCCAGGGATGGCCCGATGGCCTGAGCGCGTGTTGTTCCCAAATCTCCCGTTCGAAAAGATGCGCCTGCGGATGACTGACGGTGAGCGATGGGAAATCGCCGGAAAACTCCCCGCTGCGCCCGACAGCGAGCGTGTTGTCCGCATCGAAGGCGAGCACGGCGACCAGGCAGGTCCCCCTTCCATCCGGCATGGCAAAAAACGAGCACAGCCGTGCCTGGCGGTCCAGTTCCCCGGCCAGCGTCGCCACAAAATCACCGGCCGGCCAGCAGGGGACTTCCTCCCAGGGAAGGCTGGAAGCGTTGGGGAGCAGGGCAAAGGAAGAGGAACCGCTCATGGATGGGGGAAAAGTTGCGCGACGGCTGCCGTCCACATGTTCCGCAGGATCAGGGGCGTGAACAACCCGAGCCACAGGGACAGGACGAGGAGCAGGAGGGGAGGAGCGATCAGGGCGAAGGTCTCGCGAAAACGCTTTCCGCCGGCCTTCGCCGCCGGCCGGGGACGCCCGTCCACCACGGCAAAGACGACCCGCGTGAGGCCGAAGAACGCGAAAAGCAGGCAGACGAGAAACCCTGCGGCCGCCAATCCATGCCCGGTTTGCAGCGCGGCCCCGAGAATCTTCAATTCGCTGAAAAATGGCCCGAACGGCGGGCAGGCCGTGATGGCGAACATCCCCGCGACAAAAATGGCGGCCGAGCGGGGCACGACATGGGCCATGCCCCGGACATCGTTCAGGGAAGGAGAGCCCGCGGCGCGGCGGATATTCCCCGCGCTGAGAAAGAGCGCGCCTTTGGTCAGGCTGTTGCTCCAGACATGAAAGAGGGCGGCCCAGACACCCGGGGCGCCGAGGCTTGCCCCGATGCTCAGGATGCCCATGTGCTCGATGCTCGAATAGGCCAGCATCCGTTTGTAATTACGGGTGCCAAGAAGGAACAAGGCCGCCGCCGCCATCGAGAACAGCCCGATGGCAAGGAGCGTGCGGTCGGCCACATGGCCCTCTCCCGCCGAGTCGACCACCGAATGGATCCGCAAAATTGCGGTAAATGCCACGGTGGTCACCCCCCCCGCGAGGATGGCACCCACAATCCCGGAGGCTTCCCCATAGGCATCGGGTTTCCACGTGTGCATCGGGGCGAGGCCCATTTTTGTCCCGTATCCGACAAGCAAAAGCACCCAGGCCGCGAGCACCCACGGGCGCGAAAGTCCGGTCCCTTGCGCGATGAGCGCGACGAATGTCAGGTCGCCCTCGCCGCCGCCGTGCAGGGAGGAATACCCGAGGCAGAAGGAACCGAGAAGCGAAAGCGCGATCCCGGTGCCCCCGACGAGGAGGTATTTCCAAGTGGCCTCGAAAGCGCGCGGCGTGTTGTTGAAATGCAGCAGCGGAACCGCGGCCAGGGTCACCGCCTCGGTTGCGATCCACAGGACCCCGAGATGCCTCGCCTGGTGGCCGGCGCTCAGGAGTCCCAGAACCGCGAGCAGCGATGCCACAAAAACCCGGTTCGGGCGTTCCTGGCGGATCCCCAGATAGGGGACCGCATAGCACCCGCACACGAAGAAAAGCAGTGAGACCGCAGGCAGGACGGCGGCGGCCAGGGCATCGAATCCCATCCACGCTTCCGGGCTCACGGACGGGGGATTGAGCAGCAGCCGGAAACAGAGCGCCATATGCGCGAATCCGACAATCGGGAGGAACCACGGACGGGTCCTGTGATCCGGCCAGAGCGCCGCGAGGACCGCCCCCGCAATGGGAATGAAGATGAGGAGGGTTGCGGTCATTCGTGAAGCGCGGTCAGTTTGCGGGTGTCGAGCGAATCGAAAGCGCGCTGGATGCGGTCGATGATGATCCCCAGCACGAAGACGCCGACCGTGAGATCCAGCAGCACCCCGGCTTCGACCAGCAACGGAGTGGCTTTGATGAGCAGCAGGCCGAAGAGGTAAATCCCGTTTTCAAGAACCAGATAGCCGCAAACCTGCGAGATCGCCTTGGAACGGCCGATGAGCAAAATAAACCCGGTGAGCACGGAGGCCAGCGCCCCGGGGACCAGGAGCAGCCCCGCATGCTCGGGAAGCAGAGGCAGCGCCCCGGCCAGCGCCACCGCCGCAATCGTTCCCCCGGCACCGAGAAGCAACGATGGCACCAAGCCGATGAAGGGCTGGATTTCCCGCTCGATATTCGCGGCGCGCATCGCCCGCCTCAGCAGGGAGGGGATCACAAACCCCTTGCCCGCGACGGTGGCCATGGCCACCAGGACAATCCGCCAGTCCAGGTGATGGCTTTCCAAAAGAAGCGGCATCAGGCCCAGCGCCACGCCCTGGGTGGCAACCGTGCGGATGAGCGAGGGCAGGCGGCTGCTGCCGAGGGCCACGAGGTTCAAGCCCATCGCCAGACCGACCAGGAGGTTCAGCGCCGCAATCATGCCGCGCCCCCTTTCCATGCCACCAGCAGCGAGAACAGGCACAGGAGGAAGGCCATCGTCAGCAGGAGCGGCACGCGCCGGAAGGAAAACCGCGCCAGGAGGGATTCCGTCAAACCCACGCCAAGTGTCACCAGGAGGACTCCTCCGGCCAGGGCCCCCGCCGCCGCCGGAGGAGGAAGGCTCCCCAGCGGCAGCACGGACGCCGTCAGAAGAACGGCGAAGAGCAGCAACTTCATGGACGCCCCGTGCAGGATCGCCGCCAGGGGGGGGCCGCTGTGGTCGAGCACCATGACCTCGTGGATCATCGTGAGTTCCAGGTGCGTGTTGGGATCGTCAAAAGGCACGCGGCAGTTTTCCGCGAGCAACACAATGAACAGCCCCGCCGCAAGCAAGGCCGTGCCCGCTCCCGGCGCCGGGGCCAACATGGCGACCAGCGAAACACTCCCGGTTTGGACGCTGAGCGAGAGCAGCGCGGCAAACATCGCCGCCTCGGCGAGAACGGCATAACTGACCTCCCGCGCCGCGCCCATGCCCTCGAATGCGGAACCGGTTTCCAGGGCCGCCCAGGCGGTGCAAAACCGTGCCAGGGCCAGCAGGTAAACCATCATCAACATGTCTCCGCGAAAGCTCAATCCCGCGCCGGCCGGACCGAGCGGCAAGAGGAAGGCGGCCGCCGCGATGGCGATCCAGGAGACAGCCGGAGCCATCACGAATGCCGGAGAGGACAGCGTGCTGAGCACGACGCCTTTTTGCCAGAGACGGATGAGATCGTAGTAAAGTTGGAGCACGGGCGGCCCCTTGCGCCCCGCCACCCAGGCTTTGACTTTGTTGATGAGACCCGGCAGCAGCGGGGCCAACACGACCCAGAGCGCCAGACGAAGAAGCCAATCCATCATAATATTCCTCCCAGAAAAACAGAGAATCCCAAAAGCGCGAGCCCGGCCACGAGATAGAGAATATAGGCCTGCAGCCGTCCGTGTTGGAGCCGGAGCGCCATTTGTGACAGGCGTTCGATGATCCCTCCCGCGGGTTGGATCAGGCGTTCGAGCACCGTTTCCGGAACATGCTCCAGGCGGAGGGCGAAGGCCGGGAAAGGGCCGCGCGGACGGCGGAATTTGCGGGTGGGCTGAAGGATCCAAAAAAACCATCCGGCGGCGATTTCCGAAAAAGAACCGCCGGTGTATTGGATCCTCGGCGTCGGCTCCCGGTAGCCGCAATCCCAGGTCGGAGCCCGCCGCAGGCCGTTTGACCGGGATTTTTTCCAAAGCCAGATCCCCGCCGCGACAGCGAGCCCCGCCAGCGAGAACTGGAACGGGCCGAGTGTCGGGAACGGTGTTGCGGCGTTGTCCCACGCCGGATTCCAGGAGCCGACGGCCCGCGCGACTGGCGTCCAAAGCAATCCGGGGGCAAGCCCGATGACGGCGCAGGCGGACGCAAGCCCTGCCATCGGAGCGCGCATCCCCAACCCGCATTCCCGCGCATCGGCCGCAGGCTTCGTGCGCGGAGCCCCGAGGAAAATCATCCCTCCCGCCTTGATGAAAGCGGCCAGGGCGAGCGCCCCGGCCGTGGCAAAAAGGATCACCGCCGGCAGGACGGCCCACGCAAACCGGGCGCGCGTCGTGGCCGCATCGAACAGCCCGAGAGAAATCAGCCACTCGCTGACGAATCCGTTGAGCGGGGGAAGACCGGCCGCGGCGACAGCCCCCACGGCAAAGAGTCCTGTCGTCCACGGCATCCGCTGCCAGAGCCCGCCCAACCGGCTCATCTCGCGTGTTCCCGTGGCGTGAAGGACCGATCCTGCCCCGAAGAAAAGGAGAGACTTGAAGAGGCCGTGGGTCCAGACATGCAAGAGGGCTCCGGCCAGCGCCAACTCCCCCCAGGCCGCATGGCCGTGAGTCCTCGCCAGCAAAGCCCCGCCGAGGCCGATCAGGATCACTCCGATGTTCTCGACCGAGCAGTAGGCCAGCAGCCGCTTGATGTCGTTCTGGACCAGCGCGAAGGCGATGCCCAGGACCGCGCTCGTCGCCCCAAGGCCGATCACCACGCAGCCCGCGGCTTCCGGCAAGGGCAGCCATCCGCTGAACCGCACGATCCCGTAAACCCCCATCTTGATGGCCACGCCGGACATGATGGCCGAGACATGGCTCGGAGCGTTGGCGTGTGCCGGGGGCAGCCAGATGTGGCAGGGGAAAAAGCCGGCTTTCATTCCAAACCCGAAGAGCGCCAGCCAGAAAAGCGGCGCCAGCTCCGGGATCCCGCCCGTCGGCCCGAGATCCCAGGTTCCCAGATTTCTGGCGAGCGAGGCAAAGAACGCAAAAAGAGCGAGGGTGCCGACGTGCGAAGCCGCCAGATAAAGCCATCCGGCTTTGCGGACTTCCGTCCGCCGGTTGTCGAGCGTGATGAGAAAATACCCGCACAGCGCGAACGCTTCCCAGGCCATGAGGAAATGCAGGCCGTTGGAGATGACCAGCACCAGTCCCATGCTCAGGAGCAAAGCGTTCCACCATGCCCGTCCGCGGGCGGCGGAAGCCGGATATTGGCTGTCCGGCCAATATTCCCGGGCATAAGCGGCCCCGGCCCCCCCGATGACGCTCACGAGGACGAGGAAGAATGCGCTGAGCCCATCCAGGCGCAGGTGGACCCTCTCACCACCCAGCATGAAGGCGCTCGCCCATTCCCAGTCTTTCGAGCTGATCGGGACCGTCAGTGCCGCCAAAAGGCCCGCGCAAGTTCCCGCGACGGTGAAGGCGAAGGAGGCCCGCGCGGACCGCGCCGAGAGGCCGGTGGCGGCAAGCAGGCAGATCGCCGCCAAAACGAGCATTTCCCCCGCCATCAAATATTCTCCCCGCTCTTGCCCGCCGCATCGAAATCCTCGAACGCGCGGTGGATTTCCCCGTCGGCGGCCGCCCCGGTCACAAGCTTGCGCAGCGGTCCGCAGGCCAGGAAGCGGCTCAGGCGGCCGAGCAATTCGAGGTGCGCGCGGGCCGAGGGCGCAATGAAAAAAAACAGGCGGGTCACCGGCACGTCATCCACCTGGGGTTCGGGGAAGGTGAGGGGGTCGCGCAACATGAGCAGGGCGATGGTGCCGGATTCGCGTCCGAGGGAGATCCGGGTCGCGGGATGGGGCAGGGCAAAGCCTCCGCCGACCGGCGCAACCGTCACGCCGCCTTTGGCCCCGAGCCGCTGGTTCAGCATTTTTTCCACGGGCGGGGTGATTCCCGGCAGCGCGGAAACCACCTTCCCGATGACGGCGAAAACCCCGTCGGCGGGAACTTCGCGCCAGATGCCCCCCGCCCGCAGCAACGGCTCCAGGCGAAGACCGGCTCCCAGCGTGGTGGCCTCCGGCGCGAGAAACCCCGCCTTGGTCGCCAGTCCGCGCGTCGCGGCCCACTGGGCGACTTGCGCCCGGTCGAAAATCAGGCGCCCGCGGTCGTGCGTGTGCGGGAGCCCTTCGTAATGGATCCAGCCCTCGATGACTTTTTCGGACACCCCGAACGATTCGGCCAATTGGACAAGATTCAAAAACATCAGTTTCCTCCCAGAAGCGCCAGTGCCGTCAATGCGGACAAGCCGACCAGCACATACAGCAGATAAGCTTGAACCGTTCCGTGTTGGACCCGCCGCGCGGCCAGGGCGAGGCCCATGATCGTTCCGCCGGCGGGCTGGACAACCCGTTCGAGAACTGTCTCGGGCGTGTGTTCTTCCCACGCGGCCCCGTCGGGGAAAAGTTTTCCGGGCAGATGCCCGTGCCTCACGGGACGCAGGATCCAGGCGAACCATTCGGTGAGGATGCCCGCGAACGAACCCGCCGTGTATTGCATGCGGGCGGACGGCGCGACAAAGGCGCAATCCCATGTGACGGCGCGGACGATTCCCCGCTTCCGCGCCCATCGCCACAACCCCCAGGCCGCAACCAGGCAGAACCCCGCGAGCGCCGTGTGGAAAAATCCGATGAGTTCCAAGGGGGCCGGAGTGCGGGCCCCATGCCAAACCGGCTGCCATGTTCCGACAGCCCGCGCGATCGAAGGCCAGAAAAGGGCGGGAGCCAGACCGATGCCCGCGCAGGCCGCCGCCAGAAAAACCATCGCCCCCCGCATCCGCGGCCCGCACTCGCGCGCCCGCGCCGCCTGCTCCGAGCGCGGAGCCCCCAGAAAAACCACGCCGCAGACCTTGACAAAACAGGCCAGCGCCAGGGCGCCGGTCATCCCGAGGAAAATCGCCGCCGGAACCGCGGCCCAGGCGGATGGCCCCCGCGTGAGTGCGGCATCGAAAAGCCCAAGGTAAACGAGCCACTCGCTCACGAATCCGTTGAGCGGCGGCAACCCGCAGATGGCCGCCGCCCCCAGCGCGAACAGCCCGGCTGTCCAGGGCATCCCGCGCCAGAGCCCGCCCAGGCGGCTCATTTCCCGCGTGCCTGTCGAATGCAGGACGGCTCCGGCCCCCAAAAAAAGCAGGGATTTGAAAAGCCCGTGGTTCCAGACGTGGAGAAGCCCGCCCGCCAGGGCGATCTGTCCCCAAGCCGCATGCCCCTGCCCGACCGCCACCATCGCAAATCCCAGCCCGATCAGGATGATGCCGATGTTTTCCACGCTGTGGTAGGCCAGCAGCCGTTTCATGTCGTGCTGGCCGAGGGCAAAGGCCACTCCGAGGACCGCGCTCAGCGCGCCAAGCGTCGCCACCGTCCATCCGGCACCGTCCGGCACGGGCAACCACCCGCTGAACCGCACGATCCCGTAAACCCCTAATTTGATGGCCACGCCGGACAGGATGGCCGAGACGTGGCTCGGGGCGTTGGCGTGCGCCGAGGGCAGCCAGATATGCAGCGGAAACAGGCCGGCCTTCAAACCGAAGGCAAAAAGCGCGACCCAGAACAACGGGGCCAGCCCGGGCCAACTGTGGAAGGAGCCCAGTTCCCAGCTTCCCGTGCGAAACGCCAAAATCGAAAAGAGGGCAAAAAGGCAAAGCGTCGAAGTGTGCGACGCGGCCAGATAAAGCCAGCCGGCCTCACGGGCCTCGCGGCGCTGGCGGTCGAGCGTGATGAGGAAATACGCGCTCACGGCGAAGAGTTCCCAGGCCATGAGAAATTGCAGGCCGTTTGCCGCAAGGAGGACCATTCCCATGCAGAGCAGCATGGCGCTCCACAGCAGGCGGCCGATCCCGGCCGAGCGCGGATGTTCCCCATCCGTCCAGTATTCCCCGGCATAGACCGCCCCGGCGGAACCCACCGCCGAAAGGAGCAGCAGGAAAAACGCGCTGATCCCATCGAGCCGGAAATGCAACGGCCCCCGCCCCGCAAAAACCCCGCAACGCCAGTCCCAGTCCGATCCGCCGACCAGAACGGATCCCGCGGCCGCGGCCGCGAGCGCGGCTGCCGCAACGACCGGGGCCGCCCACAAACGCGAGCGCGCAAGGGCAAAGCTTGCGAGCAGGGACGCCAAAGCGCCGGCGAGCAGCAACATGGGGCCGGTCATCACCAGAGAAATCGGACGGTCAATGAGCGGACGCGGTCTTGCGCTTCCGGCGAACCGTTGTCTTGGTCGCCGCCGGGGCGGGTTCCGCCCCCGCCTCCAAAAAGATGAATGTCCCGCAATTGTCGCACACCTCCAGGTCCTGGCTGCTTTGCAACCTGGCCGCATGCCCGCTCGGCAAACGCAGATGGCATGCGGAACAAACCCCGTTGATCACGGAGACGATGCTCGCCTTCCCCATCTGGATTTTCCGGTCGTGGTGCCCCAGAATGAACGCGGGGAGGATGGATCGCAGGCGGTTGATCTCGTGCTGCTTCTCGGACCCGCTGAGGGCGTTTGCCAGGGGGCCTTTCCCCCTCTCCAGGTCGCAAAGACGTTTGAGGGAATCGGTGACTCGTGCGGGTGTTGCCATGGGTTTCTCCAACGCATGAGGCGTGCCATCCGGCATGGATTATTTTGTAATCAATTTATGATGAATCGGTTTTCATTGATTCCGCCGACTTTCGCGTCCGGCCTTCATTGCAAATTGGCGCAAATATTGCGCGACACTCGTCGATTTTTTGCGCAGATTTTCCTCCGAGATGAATCCCGCGAATGTTGCCATCCTCATTATCGACCGCCACGCGCGCTATTCGCCGAGCATCGAACGGGTGCTGGCTGGCGCGGGTTATCGGATCAGAAAGGCCTCCTCGGCAAAATCCGCGCGCGCGATGACGGCGGAGGTGCATTTCAACATCATTGTCAAGACGTTCGACTCGGGGCTTCCCGACGGCCTCCCGCTGATGTCGGAATTGCGGGAACTCTCGCCCGATACCCAGTTCCTTTTTGTCAGCGCGGGAGGTTCCATCCGCACGGCGATGGACGCGATCCACAAGGGCGCGTTCGATTACCTGTCCTGGCCGGCGGAAAACGAACAGATTTTGCGTTCGGTGCGCCAGGCGCTCGACCATCAGGCACTCGTGGCCAACGATCCGGCGATCCGCCAGCGGCTCAAAAAGCGGAAGGATGTGGATATTTTTGTCGGGAAGAGCGGGGCCATCCGGGATGTCCAAAGGTTGATCGAGCAGGTGGCCCCGTCGGATGTGACGGTTCTCATCCAGGGAGAATCCGGCACGGGCAAGGAGATGGTGGCCCGCGCGATCCACGAGAAGAGCCGGAGGAAAGAGGGGCCGTTCGTTCCCGTGAATTGCGCGGCCCTGCCGGAAACCCTGATCGAATCCGAGCTTTTCGGCCATGTCCGGGGTGCGTTCACCGGCGCGATTGCGGACAAGCCCGGACGCTTCGAACTGGCCCGGGGAGGCACGTTGTTTCTGGACGAGATCGGGGATCTGTCCCGGCTCGGCCAGGCCGATCTGCTCCGGGTTCTGGAAGACGGGGTCTTCCGTCCCATCGGCAGCCGGTCCGCCGTCCGTGCCAACGCCCGGATTGTGGCGGCCACCAACAAGGAACTCGAAAACCAGTGCTTCCTGGGAGCCTTCCGCGAAGACCTTCTCTACCGCCTGAATGTGATCACCATCCATCTGCCACCGCTGCGCGACCGTCCGGAAGACATTCCTCCCCTCGCCGATATGTTCCGCAGGCACTTCGTGGCCAGGCACGGGCGGCGGGGCCGGGAATTTGGGAAATCCGCCCTCCGCCGCCTCCAGTCCTTCAACTGGCCGGGCAACGTCCGCCAGCTCCGCAACATCGTCGAGAGACTCGTCCTGACCGCCCCGGGAACCCGGATCGAAGCCGCCGACCTGCCCACTTCCTCCCGCTTCCCAATCCGGGCGGAGAATCCCACCCCGCGATTGGCCGGGATGACCCTGGCCGAAACGGAACGCGAACTCATCCGGCAGACATTGGAAAAAACGGGGGGAAGCAAAACCCGGGCCGCAGAATGTTTGGGGATCAGCCGGCGCGCGCTCCATTACAAACTTCGCGACTTGCCGGCTCCCAAGAAAAAACCGGCGCGCGGTCTTTGAACCTAAATTCCGCAGTTAAACCACTTAATTCCACTAAAAACCACTCATTGACAGAGTGTTGCGAAATAGCCAACCATTCCCTTGCGGGGTGGATGATCGGGTTTGCAGAAGGTACTCTCCAGCTTCATGTTTTAATTTTTAGTGGCCATTAGCGGTTTATAGGTTGAAACCGCCGGAAATTTTCCCTTCTTGCCATCGGTGCCCGATCCGCGCGAATGATGGAGATGTGTTCCAGGTCATCTTCAACAAAATCAGCGCCGCCGAAATGGCCGCCCTGCCAAAAGATCTCCAGCTCGAGCTGCTCTCGGAGTTCCATTTTTTGCCGGGGGATCGCGATCCGCTCGACAAGGAGGGGTTCGGGCATGTGACACGGGAGGGGCGGACCCTCCACCGCTATCGCGCCAAGGATTACCGGATTTACTTCGAGCGGCATCCCGAAGGCGTGCTGATCCACCGGGTGCTCCACAAAAATACGATCCGGGATTTTCTCTTCCGCTCGAACCTCCCGCTCGACGACGAGGATGGCGGGCTGGCGGGAACGAAGGATTTTTGGACCCTGATCCACGAGGCGGAGGAGTCCAGGAAATGAGCTGGTTCACGGACGAGAACCTGCGGCTGGACTCGTTCCCGGTCGCGCGGGAGCGGATCTTCCTGGCCCACGCGGGCGTCACGATCCTGCCGCGCTGCGCGGCCGATGCCATGCGCGACCATGTCGAGGCGGCTTGCCTGCACCATCAGGAATTCGGCGATGTCCTGCGGGATGTGGCCCGTGCGCGCGGGGTGTGCGCGAAGGCGATCGGTGCCCATGCGGACGAAATCGCGCTGCTGGGCCCGACCTCGCTGGGCTTGGGGCTTTTTGCCAACGGCCTGGATTGGAAACCCGGAGACGAGATCGTCTGCCACGGGGACGACTATCCCTCCAACGTCTATCCGTGGATGGCACTCGCTTCGCGCGGCGTGGTGATCCGCCATGTCCGCCCCGATGTCCCCGGCAGGATCACCCCCGATGCGGTCGAGGCCGCCCTGACCGGCAGGACCAGGCTCGTGGCCCTGGCCTCCGCCCATTTTCTGAGCGGGTGGCGCATCGATGTGGACGCGATTGGAAAGTTGCTTCGCTCGCGCGGGGTGCTTTTTTCCGTGGATGCCATCCAGACCGTCGGGGCGGAACCCTTCAGCGTCGAGAACGTGGATTTTCTCAGCGCGGATGCGCACAAGTGGATGCTCGGTCCGCTCGCGATCGGGATCGTCTATGTGGCCAGGAGGAATTTCGAACTCTGCCGCCCGACGTTGCTGGGGGCCTGGAATGTCCGCTCGCCGGACTTCGTGGCGCAGAAGGACATTGTTTTTGAAGAAACGGCAAGACGGTATGAGCCGGGGGTCCTGAACATCACGGGGATGTATGGGATGAAGGCGTCCCTGGAAATGCTCCTGGCCGCGGGCTTGGGGAATGTCCGGAGCTCGATCCTCCAAGTGCGTGACGCCCTTCAGGGCCAGATGCGGGAGATGGGGTTTGTCTTTCTCTCGCCCGGCGAAGCGGAGCCCCTGCGATCCGGCATCCTGACTTGCCGGCACCCCGCGCAGGATTCCGCCGGACTCTTTTCCAAGCTGGAGGAAGCCGGGATCGTCGCCTCGTTGCGGGCGGACCGCGACGGGGTCCGATGGATCAGGTTCAGCCCTCACTATTACAATTCCCTCGGGGAAATGGACCGTGTGGCCGGGGTTTTGCGCGCCGAAATCGCCTGACCCGCCGTGGGCTTGGAATGCCCGCCGACTCCCGCAACGGCCCCCTTCCTGACGGGCGCATCCCGCGAAGGTTCTCCTTTCGCACAGAAAGACCTCCGGGCTGTCCGGGAAGACTCTTCGCGGCGGGCCCCGCCCTGCCATGATAACTTTCGCGTGAGGCGTCCCTTCCTGACATTCCCCCAACTTTACGATGGAAACATTGGCCCGTCCGATTTATGAGTGGGGCTTCTTTCATGAAAGTGCTCCCCGTTCGTCTCGCCATCGTCCTTCTGACCGCTGTCTTGTTTTCCCACCCGCTCCGGGCCCAGTCGCCCGGCGCGGCGGCGGCCAACGAGGCCGCCTACAACCTGTTCTCGTCCGGCGACTACGCGGCCGCCGCGGCAGCGTATGAAAAGGTTCTCAAGGATTACCCGACGGACGCGGTTGTCCAGGTCGCCACGATCCAGCTGGCCTTCTCGCAATACTTCCTCGGCCAGTATGACCTGGCGCAGGCCACGCTGGACAAGGCCATTTCCTTTCCCGGGTTGGCGCCTGAACTGGCCCAGGTCGCGAGCAGCTTCCTTCCGCAGATCCTCTCCTCGAAGGCCTCGGCTCTCCCCGAGACGGACCCCAAACGAAAGCAGGCCTTTGGGGATGCCATTGCAAAGTTCACGGATTTCATCGCGAAGTATCCCCAATCCCCGGAAGTGGAATCGGCCGCCTACGGGCGCGGCGTGGCCAATTTTCAAATCGGGAATTTTGACAAGGTTGTCGAGGACATGCAGTCGAACATCCAAAAATTTCCCAGCAGCGGGACCCTGCCTGCCAGCAGAAACGTTCTCGCGCTCGCGCTCGCCACGATTGGAAGCGGCGAGCTGACGAAGGACGGCGGGGACAAGGCCAAGGGGATGGCCCGCCTCAAGGAGGCCGAGGGCATCCTCCGGCAGATCATCGCCGAGAAAAAAGATGTCGCCCTCATCAACGATGCCTGGTTCCAGATCGGCGAAATCCTCTTCACCCGCGCGGCATTCAGCCCGGAGGCCGAGCGCCCGCCGATTTACCAGCAGGCTCTGGAAGCTTACCAATCGATTCTCCCGAAAGAGGAAATCATCCGGCTCCAGGAAGAAAAAATCAAAGCGTTCCCGTCGCTGAAAGCCGACGCCCTCAACGCCAAAAACTCCGTCCTGAAAAAGCAGCTCGACAAAGACAACGAGCGGGAACTCCGGAAGCTTGAGGAGATCAAATCCAAGCCGGGCCAAGTGGCGACCGCGATGCTCAAGATGGGGGAGATCTTCTTCAACGCCCAGAAATACGACGAGTCGCGCGTTCTCATCACCCATGTGACGCCGTTTCTCTCCTCGGACGACGAGAAGATGAGATCGCTTTACTACAAGACGATGGGATACGTGATTCAGAATGCCGTGGACAGGGCCGTTCCAGGTTACCGGGAGTTTGTCGCCGCCTACAAAAACCCGTCCATCGCCGAAAGCCTGCCGTTTGCCATGGGCAACATGTATTTGGGTCTTGGCAAACCGGACGAGGCGATCCGGTATTTTGACGAATCTCTTTCCCAATATCCCAAAGGCCGGGCGTTCGACCTTTCTGTCGTCAGCAAAGCCCAGGCACAGGTGGGCTTGAAAAATTACGCGGAGGCGCTGAAGACCTTCCAGACCTGCCTCGCCAAGAACCCGGCTCCCGATGTGGCTGTCGTCGCCCAATACGGCCTGGCCGGCATTTATAAAGACACCGGAAAATGGGACGATGCCATCGCGGCCTACAAAATCGTGAAGGACAAATTTCCCGGCAGCCCGCAGGCCGTCGAATCCGACTATTGGATCGCGATCTCAACCCAGCAGAAAGGCGACAATGCCGGGGCTGTTGCCCTGCTCGAGGCCTTCCTCAAGAACAATGAAAAGCATCCGCTCACCCCGCTGGCCTGCTATGCTCTCGGCGGGGCGCAGATCGCCCTCGGGAAAAAGGAGGAAGGCGCCGCCACGCTTTCCATGCTGGCCGAAAAATTTCCCGGCAGCCAGGCCGCTCCCTACACCTATTTCATGCGCGCGCGACTGGCCGGGAACGCGGAGGAAGTCAACAGGCTGATGCGGCAGTTCATCGAGAAATATCCCCAGGACGACAGGGTTTACTACGCCGTCAATGCCATCGGACAGAATGCCATCGCAAGTGCCAAGCCGGACGAGGCCATCGCCGCATACATGGACTTCACGCAGCGTTATCCCGAGAATCCCAAGGCCCCCGAGGCATTCTCGAAGATCGCGGATCTCCAGCGGGGGAACGCCGAACGGATCGCCGCCAACTACTCCTCGCTCAATGAGGCGGATCAGACCAAATGGAAGGATGCCATCCAGTCCGCTGTCACCACCTCCGAGGAAATGCTGGCCAAGTATCCCGCAAGCCCGGACCTCGCGACCTGCCTCCAGCCGCTCTTCGCCTCCCAGCGCCTGCTCCTTCGCGCCGAGCTGAAGACGCAGGCCCAGGTCGAGGAGTATTTCCAGCAGCTTGCCGAGAAGGCGTCCGATGCCGGGGCCAAGAGCAAAATTTTGTTCGGCCTCGGCGCGTTCCTCTCCGAGAAAGACAAGGCGCGGGCGTTCACGATGATGGACGCCGCCTACGACCCCTCGCTGGTTTACTCTCCCAAGGACCTCGACCTTTACGGGCTTGCCTTGGTGGGCAACAAGAAACTCGACCAGGCTTCCGCGGTCTTCCAGAAGATCGCCGCGGATTTCCCCAACCCGTCCGGCGCGGCCCCCACCCTGGAAGTCCAGGAAGCGCAGGCCATTTCGATTTTCGGGCTTGGCCGGGTCGCCCAGGAAAACAAGCAAACCGCCGAAGCGGGCAAGCTCTTCCAGCAACTCAAGACCTTGTATCCTTGGTCGCCGAAAGTCCTGGAGGCCGATTACGGCATCGCGGAATCGCTTCGTGCCGATGGCAAACTGGACGGGTCCCTCCAGCTCCTGCCGGCGATCATCCGGGCGCAGAATGCGAGCGCGGACCTCCGGGCGAAAGCGTTTCTCCTCGGCGGCTTCATCATGAAGCAGAAATCCGATGCCGCCACCGATCCCAAGCAAAAATCGGAATTCCGCGGCCAGGCGATCGATTTCTTCCTGAAAATCGCGCAGTTCTACGCGGGTGTTCCCCAGGCCGCTGCGGAAGGTCTCTGGCAGGGCGCCCAACTGCTGGAGGAGCAGGCCGCCGCCAGTTCCGATGCGAAGTTCAAGGCCCAGCAACTGGACCGGGCCAAAGGATGCTACAGCCAGATCGTCAAAGATTATCCGGACAACCCCTATGTTCCGAAAGCCAAGGAAAGACTGAAGGCGCTGGGCGCCCCGTGAACCGGAAAGAACGGGCGATGGAGCTGCTCAGGCGCCTTCCGGAGATTTACCCGGACGCCCATTGCGAGCTCGTTTTCTCCAATCCGCTCGAACTCCTGGTGGCCACGATCCTGTCCGCGCAATGTACGGACAAGCGCGTGAACCTTGTCACCAGGGAATTGTTCCAGCGCTGCCGGTCCGCGCGGGATTTCGCGGATATCCCCCTCCCGGAGTTGGAAACCCTCGTCCGCTCCACGGGGTTTTTTCGCAACAAGGCGAAGAGCATCCGGGCGATGGCCGGAGAACTTCTCGCAAAGCACGGGGGACTCGTGCCGAAATCGCTGGAGGAACTCGAGGCCCTGCCCGGCGTCGGCCGCAAGACCGCCAACGTCGTCCTCGGGAATGCCTTCGGACTGAACGAGGGCGTTGTGGTGGATACCCATGTCACCCGGCTCTCCCTCCGGCTTGGCCTGACAAAAGCCGGCAATCCGGTCCGCATCGAGCAGGATCTGGCCAAACTTTTCCCCCGCCGGAATTGGACCGACCTGAGCCATTGGCTCATCTTCCACGGACGCCGCCGCTGCCAGGCGCGCAAGCCCGACTGCCCGGGATGCGAACTGCGGGATATTTGCCCCTCGGCCGACAAAGCGGCGTGAGTCTGGGGCCAATGCTGGTTCAAAAAAGGAGCGCGGGCATCCTGCCCGCCATCGTTCCCGTTCGTGCCGCCCGCTCCATTTCGCGACAAAGTGAACAGTATCGGGTTGGGGGCGGTCGCCAGAGCGGATTAAGTAAAGATGTGGCCGGGATATTGTAGTCGCCTCGCTCTGTCGAGGCGTCGGAGCACACGCCGACAGAGCGGCGTGCTACAATTTACTTAAACCGCTCCAGAATGCCCGGCCCGCCTTTTTATCAAGAGAACACACGGAGATCGTCCCTTCATTCAGAGGTGCGTTAACCCAGAAAACCGCTTTTCTCCGCGATCTCTGCGCCCCTGCGTGAGGAATCGCTGAATTCAGAATCAAAAATCCAGCCATTGCTGGGAATCTTCCGATTCCCCGGCTTCCTCGGCGAAACGGACGCCGGCGCCGAGCAGTCGGATGGCCTGATGGCTGCGGTTGCGGGCCTCGGCGAGAAGGGTGCGGTAGATACCGGGGGTGGGATTCGGGTGGAGGCCTTCCCGGGTCGTGTGCGAGAAGTCGGCGAATTTGATTTTGACGAAGGCCTTGTGAATCCGGCGGTCGGCGGCTTTGGCCCGGACTTCTTCGAGGAGTTCGGCGACGAGTTCATCCATCGCCTGCTCGCACTCCCCGCGCGCGGTCAAATTCTCGAGATACGTGCGCTCGGTGCTGAGTGATTTGCGGACCCGGTCGGGTTCGACCAGACGCTCGTCGCGCCCGCGGCAGAGGTGATACAGTTCCTTTCCCCACTTGCCCATTTTCCGGACGAGATCGTTGAGGCCGAGACGTTGAAGGTCGCCGCATGTGTGGATGCCGTCCTTGGCGAATTTCTCCGCGCTCTTGGGGCCGACTCCCCAGATTTTTCGGAGGGGCAGGTCGCGCATGAAGGCGTCGATCCGTTCCGGAGTGATGGCGAACTGGCCGTTCGGCTTGCGCCACTCGCTGGCAATCTTGGCGAGCATCTTGTTCGGGGCGATCCCGGCGGAGGCGGTCAACCGGGTTTTGTCGAAGATGGTTTTGCGGATCTCCTTGGCGATGTCCCACGCATAGCGGGCGGAGCCGGTCACATCGAGATACGCCTCGTCGAGGGAGAGGGGCTCCACCAGCGGGGTATAGTGGTGGAGGATGTGGCGGATCTTGGCGGATTCCGCACGGTAGAGGTCAAACCGCACCGGCAGGAAGACCAGCCGGGGACAGCGTTCGCGGGCGAGGAATCCGGGCATCGCCGAGCGGACGCCGAATTGGCGCGCCTCGTAGTTGCATGTCGTGACAACCCCGCGTCGCGAGCCGCCCCCGACGGCGACCGGCAAGCCGGCAAGTTCCGGGCGCTCCCGCATCTCGACCGCCGCGTAGAAGCAGTCCATATCGAGGTGGATGATCTTCATGCCGGAGGGACTGTCATTGCTCTCCGGAAAGCCGTCAAGCATCAGGGCGTGAAATGCTGTGACCGGCCCGCCAACCACGTCACCGGACCCGTTCCAGCGATCATTCTTCCACCTTCGCCATTGTAGCTTCTGATAAAATCCCGGAATTGCCCGAGTGCATTCTCATCAGCTGCATGGGCGCATCTCTGATAGTTGCAAAAATCAGTTCCACAGGAACTGAAGGGTGTCATTTTTGACCGCGACGTCGATGGCAAGCATGTGGGCCAGACCACGAGGAGACCAAAACTGGCCGCGA
>JBAYWC010000020.1:0-31941 GCA_041674265.1 Terrimicrobiaceae bacterium | reverse complement strand
TGGTGCCGCGCAGCAAGCGGAGGGAAGCCCCCGGGGAAACCACCTTCATGCGGGTGCTTGCGGGGGTGGATGCCGCGCAAGTCGAGCGTGCGCTCCTGCTCTGGCAGGATCAGGTGCTCGGCCAGGCAGAGGATCCCCTCATCGCCGTGGACGGCAAAAAGCTCCGTCACGCCGGAGGGGTGGAACTGGTGAGCGCCTTCGGGGTGAAAAGCGGGCGGCGGATGGGGAGCGTTTGCACGGCAGCCAAGAGCAACGAGATCCCGGCAGCCTCGTCACAGCCCAGGCCCCTCCGCATGGAAAAATTAGAAAAAATCAGCCCTAGTTCCCCCCTTTGAACTTTTGTTCCGGCTCCCAATCGGGTAAATTTTTCGACAGAAGAAGCCTCGTACAAATCGCCCTGGATTACAGAACAAGAACGGCTGATTGTCCTTGACAAGAGCATACGCAGCCTGAATTAGCGACAATCTGCCATCGTTCCTTTGTTACAATTTCGTCACATGTGAATGAATCGGCGATATCTTCGAGATACAGGATGGATCGAATATTTCCCGGACTGACCGAGGAGATTCAAAAAAGGGGAGTTCGAATGCAAAAAAGGATGAAGGGAAATCGGCGGCACCAACTTCATCCTTCGCACTTCAGCCCTCTTTGTGTTGGTCGTCGAAGTTGAGGTAGGTGTAGAGGGTGAGGCTTTTTTCGTAGTCGTCGAGGAGGCGCATCGCCTCGCTGGGCTTGAGGCGGTCGGATTTGATCGCGGCATCGGTCTGGGCCTTCATCCGCCGGGCGAGTTCGTTGACGTCCCATTGGGTCAGCGAGAGAACCTGGCCGACGGTGCTGCCGGGCAGCACCTCTTCGACGTAGTAGCCGGAATCCTCGTCCTCATCGAGGTAGATGTGCATTTCGTTGACCCGGCCGAACAGATTGTGAAGGTCGCCCATGATGTCCTGGTAGGCCCCGGCGAGGAAGAAGCCGATGTAATACGGCTGGCCGGGTTTCCAGCGGTGCAGGGGCAGGGTTTCCTTCACGTCCTGCAAGTCCACGAACTTCGCGACTTTCCCATCCGAGTCGCAGGTGATGTCCACGAGCGTGGCATTGCGGTCGGGAAGCTCGTTGAGCCGGTGGATCGGCATCACCGGGAAAAGCTGCCCGAGCGCCCAATGGTCGAGAAGGGACTGGAAGACCGAGAAGTTGCACAGGAACTGGTCGCCGAGCGCGATTTCCATTTCCTTCACTTCCTCCGGGATGTAGCGCATCGCGCGGAACATCTCGACGATCGACTCGGCGATCTGCCAGTAGATCGTCTCGACGCGGGCCTTCGCGCGGAGGTCGAGCATCCCGAGATCGAACATCGACTGCGCGCGCTCGCGGATTTCCTGCGCGTCGTGCAGGTTTTCGAGGCGGTTCTTCTTGTTGAAGTCGTTGCGGATCTCGAGCATGTCGCCCACGATCTGCGGGTCGTCCGGCGCGGGGACCACCGGCTCGCCCCGGTTGTTTTTTTCGATCGAGCCGAACGCCTCGACAATCAGCACCGAATGATGGGCGACAATCGCGCGTCCGCTCTCGCTGACCAGTGTCGGGTGCGGCACGGACTCCGAATCGCAGACTTCCATCACGGTATAGACGATGTCGCGCGCGTATTCGTTGAGGGAGTAATTCGTCGAGCTGTCGAAGGTGGTCCGGGATCCGTCGTAGTCGACGCCCAGCCCGCCTCCGACATCGAGGTAGCAGAGCGCATGGCCCATCTTCGAGAGCTTTGCATAAAACCGCGCGGCCTCGCGCGTCGCCCGCTTGATCGTGCGGATGTCCGGCACCTGGGAGCCCACATGGAAATGAACCAGATTGAGGCAATGGGCCAGGCCCGCCGCATGGAGCATGTCGCTCGCCTCGACAAGATCCGCGGTCGAAAGCCCGAACTTCGCATTCTCCCCGCCGCTGGTCGCCCACTTTCCCGCCCCTTTGGAAAGCAGGCGCACGCGGAGGCCGATCATCGGCTCCACCCCCATCTCCCTGGAAACACGAAGCACATGGACGAGTTCCTCCAACTTCTCGACAACGAGGATGACTTTCTTTCCGAGCTTTCTTCCCAGCAGCGCATTTTGGATGAAACTCGTGTCCTTGTAGCCGTTGCAGATGACCAGGCTGTCGGGGTCGGAGTGCAGCGAAAGCGCGGCAAGAAGTTCCGGCTTGCTGCCCGCCTCGATTCCGAAATGCCAGGGCAACCCCGCATCCATGATCTCCTCGACCACCTCCCGAAGCTGGTTCACTTTGATCGGGAAAACCCCGCGGTAAACCCCGCCGTATCCCATCTCCGCAATCGCGTCCGCGAAAGCCACATTGATGATCTCGACGCGGTCGCGGAGAAGGTCGTGAAAACGGACCACCAGCGGAAATTGCAGCGCGCGAGAGCGCGCCTCCCGGACAATTTCCATCAGGTCGATCTGCTCGCCGTTGCGCTTGGGCTTGACGACGACATGGCCGTCCGTGTTGACCCCGAAATATCCGCCGCCCCAGCGGTCCACATTGTAAAGCGCGAGGGCGTCCCCGCTTTCAAAATTCGACATCTTGCTAGAAATTGATGACCATGAGCTGGCCCTGGCTGACCGCATTGGCTTCCTCTTCGGTCATCCAGCGTTCGGCAAACCGCGGACCCCAGGAGTCGGACACGGCCACCTCGCCGGTCTTGTCATTGTAACCGATGATCATGCACATATGGCCCTGATTGGCGTCGGTGGGAATTTTTTTCGCCGCTTTGCGGACGGGATCGAGGGATTTCCGCCATTCCGCAGGATCCGTCATGGCCGCGCGCCGGTCCATGCGGGAATTCAAGTCCGCGTTCACGGAATCCATCGAATACATCGCCCACATCAAGGGGAGTCCCCTTTTGATATATTTCTCCACGGTGCGCACCGAGATTTTTCCGTTCTCGGACTCGAGCCTGCGTCCCCCGCGCATCACGGACTCGCGGGCCCCCTCGACAATGGCGGCAATGTTCGTGCCGCCTCCCGCGTCCGTGTCTCCGGCCATCGCCAGGACATACATGTCCGCGGGGACCGCCATGTAACGCATCACCCGCTCCCATGTGGCCGGGACGCAATAGCCTTTCGGACCCTGATTGACCATGGGCATGTCTTTGAGAATGACATCTCCATTCGGACGCTTTTCCACCCTCGAGAGAAGACGTTCCCGGAGTTCGGTATCTGGAATCCTCGCCTTGCCACGGGCGTCGGCCACATCCGGGGAAAGGATTCTCAGGGCGACATATTCGTCGCGCGGCGCGGCGAGGAGGATCGTGTGGCCGTTCCAATCCCAGCGTTTGACAGATTCGCGGGTCTGACTGCCCTGGCCGAACCGATCGGCGGCCGGGGGACCGAGCAGGGAAGCCAGCGCGGCCGTGATGGTCTCCTCATCCTTCCGGATCGCGGCCTTGTAGCCCTTGTTCTGTTTTTTAAAAGCGCGCGCCGCTTTTGCATCGCCCGGAACCAAATCGACATCCACGGCATCCCCCTTGTTGGCAAACATCAGGGACAAACGGGAAGCGAGACCGTTTTCACCGTACAACGCAAGGGAATAGGGCCTGGATCCGAGGACCAGATCGGTCGGCTCGGGATACTTCCGGTAACTGGAGTCCGTGGAAGTCTTCGATTCTTCCCGCCAGCCCAGGCGCGCGGCTGTGGCGGCGGCGTCATCGTCCCACAAATTGTCATCCGCCCACACCGGAACTCCGAAGGCGGCATTCAGTTCCTCGAATGTCACCGCGGCAGCCGGGCGGAGGAGTCCCAAAAAACAAAAAATGGCAGGTGAAATCCGTTTGAACATTTGCGAGCACACACTTGCACCCCCTCGGGCTCTTCTTTTCAAGTTTTTTCCGCTCGGAATTTCGCGGCGGCACCCGAATCCCTCCATGAAGACCGTTCACGGATGCTCCAATAACTGGATGCCTACAGGAGGGATCCCGAATTTGCGGCGCGGGTGCTTGTCGATGCGGCGGAGGAATTCGGCTGCGATTGCAGCATCATCGACTTCGATACCTCGTTGCTGGCCGAGGCGTTGGGGGCAGTGCTGGATTTCCCGGAAGATGACATGGCGCGGGTGGCGCGTCCCCCGCTGGATTCCCTGGCCGATATTCGCAAGCTGCCGATCCCCGCCCACCGCAAAGACGGGAGGCTTCCGATTACCCGGGACAGGCGCATCAGGATCTCACTTCTGGGAGCCCCTGAATCACATCCCACAGAGCCCGCGAATTTTGCGCTTGCGCGAATCGAGGGCCGGAACGAATCTCGCCAGATGAGTTTTAGCGGGCATTTTCCAAATTCGGCACAAATACCGGCACAATGTCAATATGAATATCAGGCGTTCTGTGTAAACTATTGGTAATCAGACATGCCGGCGTGGCGGAATTGGCAGACGCGCACGACTCAAAATCGTGTTCCTTCGGGAGTGTGGGTTCGAGACCCTCCGCCGGTAATACTCTGAAATGCTGATCAATAAAGGATCTGCGGACGATTTGTAAAATTTTCGGCGTGTGATAGGAAATGTCAGGAAGCCACCGGAAATGGCCCAAAATTGGCCAAAATTTACCCCGGCGTTTTACAGCTTTATTCGCATTCCAACACGCTCCTGTTGCATCCCCGTTGAAGATGGCCTCCCCATTTTCGATTCGCTTGGGAATCCGAGTTCCTTCAACCGACACCGTTGCTCCGCAGAGAGGTGATGATGTTTTCTCCGCTGCATACACGCCCATTGACGAAGGGCAGCGGTTTCTCCGCGCGGCACCCGGCAATGACCAAATCGTTGATGAAAGGCGGCCAGTTCGTGAAGGCGCCGCCCCCACTGCGCGTTGCTGCCGTCCCACACAAATCCCAAGGCAGGCGGTCTGCGACAACATCCAGATATTTGCGCCGTGCTTTTTTCGGGAGAAAAGAACGTTTCACCACCCCTTCGATGGCGGTTCGCCTTTGATCCGTCCTAAGAAAATCCCCTCCATTTCGCCACCCGTCGATCTTTTTTCCCGGTTTTCCCGGTTGCCGAAAATTCGTAACATTTGAAGCTTGCGTTGCCTGCCATGTGCCTTATCAAGGCAAAAAACCATGAGCGCAGATGACTCGGACGAAGCTTCCGGAGAAGATCCCGACCAAAGGAGGTCACGGGAAAAAGGCGGGGTCTTGATCACCTGTCGTTGGTGAACGTTGTGAAACGCGACTTTTCGGAAAAAAAGGCCTCCTCCTCCGGGTTGCTCCGTGGTGGGGAAGGATTCGACAAGGCGGAAAGGGACGCCGAGGAAGACATGGGGGAGTATCAGGGGAAGGACGTGCCCCGGCGTTTCTGGAAGTTCCTCAGGCGCCATACCGATCTCATCATCGTGGCTGCTGCGGGCAATGTGCTGACGGTTTTCCTCGTCATGCTGGTGCCTCTCTTTGCGAAGCTCGTCATCGACGAGGCGATTCCCGGCAGGAATGTGGGCTTGCTGGTCGGCCTGGCGGTTTCGCTCTTTGTCCTGCAAGTGATCCGGGTGGTTGCCGGGTACGGCCATGAATTCCTGGTGAGCTATGTGGGGCAGCGGACCATTTTCGACATCCGGCGCGAACTCTTTCACCATTTGCAACTTCTGCACCTTGCTTTTTACGAGAAAAAGCGGACGGCCAGTCTCGTGAATCGCGTGATCCACGATGCGGCCGCCATCCAGCAATTCATCAATACGGCCTTCAATACCATTGCCAACAGTCTCGTCTCGCTGCTCATGGCGATGGGGATCATGTTTTTGCTGAACTGGAAGCTGACGCTTTTTTGCGCGGCATCCCTGCCCTTTTATTTTTCCATCGTCCACTGGTATCGGGCGAAGCTCCAGGTCGTTCACCATGATGTGAAGGAGCGCCAGTCCCTGCTCGCCGGGCGGCTGGGCGAAACGTTCGCCGGAATCCGCGTGGTCAAGTCGTTCGCCCAGGAGGATCATGAGCGGCGGCGTTTCGTTTTGCAGATCAAGGACAATTTTCACAGCGAGCTGCGGCTGCCGCTGTTGGGAGCGCGGATGAACGGCGTGCTCGGTGTCCTTTTCTTTTTCACCTATTCCGTCGTGATGGTCGGGCAGGGGCTCGGCTCGATCTGGGGGGGGATGTCCATCGGCAGCTATGTGGCCTACACGACCTATCTCTGGATGCTTTTCGTCCCACTCGCGGGGTTGTCGAACTTGCTCCAGGCCAGCACGAATGCGCGCACGGGTTTCGAGCGCATTCTCTGGTTGCTGGACACGAAGCCGAACATCCGGGAAGACGACAATCCCGTCGTGTTGCCGGACATCCAGGGACGGGTGCAGTTCGAGCATGTGGACTTCGCCTACGACGACAGGCCGGCGCTGCTGGACTTCCATCTCGACGTGCAACCCGGCGAGGTGGTGGCGATCGTGGGCCATAGCGGCAGCGGAAAATCCACGCTGATGAGCCTGCTCACGCGGTTCTACGATGTGGAGCATGGCCGCATTCTCATCGATGGCGTGGATTTGAGACGGCTGAAATCCGACGCCTATCGCCAGCAGTTGGGCATCGTGTTGCAGGAAAACTTTCTCTTTTCCGGAACGGTGGAGGACAATATCCGCTACGGAAGGCCCGACGCGGGCGACGAGGATGTCCTGCGGGCCGCCCGGTTGGCCAATGCCCTCGAGTTCATCGAGAAGATGCCGGAAGGCTTCCGCAGCCAGGTCGGGCAGGGAGGAGTGACCCTCTCGGGCGGGCAGCGGCAGCGCATCGCGATCGCGCGCTGTATCCTGAAGAATCCGCGCATCCTGATTTTCGACGAGGCCACGAGCGCGCTGGACAACCAAAGCGAGGCCCTGATCCAGGCTTCGATGGACACCCTCATGCAGCGGCGCACCGTATTCATCGTGGCGCATCGTCTGGCGACGATCAGAAGGGCAGGCCGCATCGTCGTGCTCGATCACGGGCGCATCGCGGAGGTTGGCTCGCATGAGGAGTTGCTGGCCCGCCGGGGGGCCTTCTATGAGTTGTATCGCCCGAAGATGGCTTCGGCGCGCGAGAAGGCCGATCTCGAAAACCTGGGTTGAGTCATGGGAGAAAACCGGCAGGCCAACATCCAACAGCAGCTTCGCGCCATGCGGCGCATGCTGGTCTGGATCTTCGTTCTTTCCGGGGTTTTGCTCGCGGGGCTCCTGTTTTTCGTGTCCGTGGACGAGCGTGTCATTGCCGAGGGGATCGTGCGGGCCGATCGTGACACCCACCTTTACGCGCCGGAGGACGGGGTGTTAAAGGACGTGGAAGCCTGGGAAGGCACCGATGTGGCCAAGGGCGACATCGTTGTGGCGATGGACGACACGGAGCATCGGGCCGAACTCCGGCAAATCGAGGCGAACATCGAAAAGGCCCGGAGTGAATGGGAGTTCCAAAAGCTCCGGCTCGAACACACGGCGAAACTCCCCCTGCCGAAAGAATTCTGGCACATGCACGAGGAACTCGACATCGTGCTTGAGAGGATCCGGCAGAGCACCGTGGAATACGATCGTGCCCGCGAATTGCAGCGAAAGGGGTTGATCAGCCAACAGGAGGTCGAGCGGGCCCGGTTGTCCCTGGAGATCGAGAAGGCGGAGGAGGCCAAGACCCGGGACAAGCTTCGCGTGGTCGAGCAGGGGCTGGAAGAGGCCATCATCAGCGAGGCGGGCGCGGAAATCCAGACCGCGCTCTCCGCGCTTCGCGCGCTGCAGGTCGACCGCGAGATCCGGTTGCAGAATATCGGGCGGTGCCTCGTGCGGTCCCCGGGAGATGGGGTGGTGACCATGCTCAACAAACGCCGCCCGGGCGAACGCGTGCAACGTGGTGAAGACCTCGCGCACATCGCGCACGGCGGTCCCACGCGCGTCGATATCTTCGCGGGCGAGGAGCAGTATCACCGCCTTCGTCCCGATCAACGCGTGCTGATGAAATCCCTGTCATTTGACACCCTGCGGCACGGCTATATCGAAGGGCATGTCGTGAGTGTCAGCATGGAGCCCGAACAGTCCGCCTCCACGGAAGCCTCCGTCACGGCGCCGTCTTACCGGGTCATTGTCAAAATCGATCACACGCCGCAGAACCTTGTCATCGGATCGACCGTGGAGGCACGGATTATTATCCAGCGGATCCCGTTATGGAAGCTGCTGTTGCCGGAGACCCTCCGGCAACCTTGATGCAAGTTCCGCAGCGCGTATTTCCCCTTGTTGTCCGGGCTGGAGCGGTTCAAGTAAAATTGCCGCCACGCCGCTCTGTCGGCGTGTGCTCCGACGCCTCGACAGCCGTTATGTTTTTACGAAACACGCGGCGGTGGAAGGACGGCAAGGAGCACCGGTATTGGTCGATCGTGGAAAACCGCCGGTGCGCGGGCGGGAAGATCGTGCAGCGCCCGGTGCTGTATTTGGGCGAGATCATCGACAGCCAGCGGGAAGCGTGGTGCCGTGTTGTGGAAGGCTTCGATGGAGACAGCGGGCAGTTGCGGCAGATGGCGTTCTTCGCGTGGGACCTGGCGATTCCGGCCCACGCGCTGAAATACGGGATCGGAGTTCGGCTCAAAGACTTACTTCGCAATGCCCGGCGCCGCGAAGGCCGCTACCTGCTGCGAACCAACCTTTGCGACCAGGATCCGGCCAAGCTTTGGAACCTTTACATCCAGATCACCGAAATCGAGGCGGCTTTCAAAAACCTCAAGGACGACCTGGACCTGCGCCCCATCTACCACCAGCGCGAGGACCGCATCGAGGCCCACATCTTCATCTCGTTTTTGGCCTATTGCCTTCACGTCACCCTGCGCGCCCGCCTGCGGCCCCACGCTCCAGGACTCACCCCGAGGGCCGTGCTCGATAAGTCCGCCGCCATCCAAATGGTCGATGCCCACTTCCCTGCACGGCTCCCACGGCACGTTTCCTAAGTTCTGTAAGCTGATCATGAGTGAGTTTTCGGGCATCGCGTTTCATAGCAACAACGAATACGCTTGGCCAAAAGAATGTCAATACTATTATGAGACGGTTAATATGGTTGCCGTCGCAAGGCTCGCGGGAAAAGTTGAACCGAGAGCGGAAAGCGATACACTGGGCAAATGTTTCGAGTTGCGCCTGCAATGAGGCTTGCGGTTCCGAGGAACTCCGCTTTTGATGGGATTCGGGCCTTTTCCTGACTCGCCAGTCCTTCGCGCGCATGCCATCCGACAAGCAAAAATTCATCCGGATCAAGGGAGCCCGGCAGCACAACCTGAAAAACCTGGATGTCCGGATCCCGCGACACAAGCTGGTCGTGGTGACCGGGCTGAGCGGCTCCGGAAAATCCTCGCTCGCATTCGACACGCTCTTCGCCGAGGGCCAGCGAAAATATGTCGAAAGCCTGTCCGCGTATGCGCGGCAGTTTCTGGACCAGATGCAAAAGCCGGATGTCGATTACATCGAGGGGCTTTCTCCCGCGATTGCGATCGAGCAGAGATCCTCCGGCGCCAACCCGCGTTCCACGATTGCGACGACCACGGAGATCTATGATTACCTCCGCCTGCTCTACTCGGCCATCGGGGTTCCCCACGACCCCCGGACCGGCCGGAAAGTTTTCCGGCAGACGCCGCAGGAAATTGCGGATGCGATTCTCCGCTGGCCGGAGGGCACGAAGTTCCTCGTGCTGGCACCGCTCGTCAGCGGGCAGGTCGGGGAATTTCGCGACGTGATAGAAAAGGCCCGCCGTGAGGGGTTTGTGAGGATTCGCGTGGACGGGGAGGTCGTCGAGCTGACAAAACCCGATGGCATCAAGCTCAACAAGGCGTCACGGCACACCATCGAGGCGGTCGTGGACCGGCTCAGCGTTCGGGAGGGACTTGCGCAGCGCCTTGCGGACTCGATCGAAACGGCACTTCGCTGGGGAGGAGGCAGGCTGTCCACAAGCCGTCAGGAATCCGCCGCCGCCGCCTGGATCGAGGAGAAATTTTCGACCGACTATTGCAATCCGGAGACCGGCTTCACGATGCCGAGGCTCACGCCCAAGCACTTTTCATTCAACAGCCATCTGGGGGCCTGTCCGGTCTGTCATGGGATTGGAACCGAACTTTATTTCGATCCGGACCTCATGGTGGATCCCGAAAAGACGCTGGCGCAGGGAGCCGTGAGGCCGTGGAAATCCGCCAACAAGCGCATGCGCGCCTACTACGCCGCCCTGTTGCAGGGCCTGCTGGCCGACACGCCGGCCCCCTCGAATACGCCCTGGGGCGAATTGCCGGAGAGCTTCCGGGAATTGGTCCTGTCCGGTTCCCGCGACCGGGGGATCGCGATTTCCACGGGAAGCGGACGCGTTGTCACAAAGCCTTTCGAGGGAGTGGTGGCCCAGGCGCGGCGCCTCTACGAGACCAGCCAAAGCGAGTTTTCCAAAAAGCGGCTGCGGGCGTTCCAGGGTCGCCGGGTTTGCGGAACCTGCCACGGCGCGAGGCTGCTCCCGGAAATTCTGGCGGTCACGATCGCCGGGGTGGACGGACGGGAATGGGGAATCGAAGCCCTTTGCTCGCTGACCATCGGGGAAGCGGGCGGAATTCTCGGCGGGCTCGCGCTCTCGGCCTCGCAGGAGGAAATTGTCAAAGACGTCCTGCGGGAAGTCAGGCAGAGGCTCAAATTTCTGAATGAAGTCGGGCTGGGTTACCTGCAACTCAACCGGGAAAGCGGAACTCTTTCCGGCGGGGAAGCCCAGCGGATCCGGCTCGCCACGCAAATCGGATCCGGCCTCTCGGGCGTGATGTATGTCCTGGACGAACCGAGCATCGGGCTGCACCAGCGCGACAATGACCGCCTGATCCAGACCCTGCGTGATCTCAGGGACCTCGGCAATTCGGTGATCGTCGTCGAGCATGACGAGGACACCATCCGTGCCGCGGACCATATCCTCGATCTCGGCCCGGGGGCGGGACCCCGCGGCGGACGGCTCGTGGCCGAGGGCACGCTCGAAGAAATCCTGCAAAGCGAGGACTCTCTCACGGCCCAATATCTCAAGGGGTCAATACGGATCCCGGTCCCGCGGATCCGCACGGCTCCAAGAATGACCGGAGCCAAGGCGGGCGATGTCGGGGATGGCTGGCTGAGGGTCCTGGGAGCGGAGGAAAACAATTTGCGGAGAATCGATGCGGCGTTTCCCGCGGGTTGCCTGACCTGTGTCACCGGCGTTTCCGGAAGCGGCAAATCCACGCTGGTGAACGATATCCTGCGCAACGCGCTCGAACGCGACCTGAACCGCGCCAAGTCGCGTCCGGGAAAACATGCCGGCCTTTCCGGCATCGAGCAATTCGACAAGGTGGTCGTCATTGACCAGAGCCCCGTCGGGAGGACCCCCCGCTCGAACCCGGCCACCTACACGGGAGCCCTCGGGCCGATCCGCGACCTGTTCAGCGAACTGCCGTCTTCGCGCGTGCGGGGCTACGACGCGAGCCGGTTCTCGTTCAACGCGAAGGGCGGGCGCTGCGGGCATTGCCAGGGCGACGGGTTCATCAAAATCGAAATGCATTTCCTGGCCGATGTCTATGTCGAGTGCGAGGTTTGCCGCGGACGGCGCTACAATCGCGAGACACTCGAGGTCACCTACAAGGGGAAAAATATCGCCGACGTGCTCGACATGACGGTCGACGATGCCGCCCGGTTTTTCCGGAATGTCCCCGCGCTGTGCAACAAGCTGGAAACGATGCAGGATGTCGGCCTCGGCTACCTGAGGCTCGGACAATCGGCGACGACGCTCTCGGGCGGTGAAGCGCAGAGGATCAAGCTCTCGGCGGAACTTTCGAAGCGCGCGACGGGGCGGACCGTTTACATCCTGGACGAGCCCACCACCGGCCTGCATTTCGCCGACATCCACAAACTCCTCGAAGCTCTGATGAAGTTGCGCGACAGTCGCAATACCGTGATCGTCATCGAGCACAACCTCGAGGTCATCAAGTGCGCCGACTGGATCATCGACCTCGGACCGGAGGGCGGGGCCGGGGGCGGAAAGATCGTCGCCGAGGGCACCCCCGAGCAAGTCGCATGCTCGACGGCAAGCCACACGGGACGTTATCTTGCCCGATATTTCCCATCATGATTTGCTCACTCGCCCTGTTCCTGTTCGCTTCGTCTGGCGCGGGCAACGTCGCCGCCGCGAAATCCGCCCTTGAAGACGGGCTTCCCGCCGTCGCCATCAAGAAACTGGAGGGATCACCGCGCTCCGCGAAGGATGCGGTGTTGGTCCTGGCTCGCGCGTATTTGGAGGACGGAAAGCCCGACAGGGCGGTCGAGTTGCTGAAATCGCATCCCGCGGGGACAAACGGGGACTTCTGGCTGGCCCAGTCCCACGCGGCGTTGGCGCACTGGGAGGTGGCCTTGGAAATATATCGGACGTGTCTCGGCGAGACTTCCGTGTCCGGCGAGGCGGCTCTTGGCCAGGCCCGCATGCTGCGAAATCTTGGGAGGAGCCAGGAGGCGCTCGATGCGCTTGAGCCGGCAAAAGATTGGCCCGACAGCCCGCTTCGACACCTTGCCGACTTGGAACGCGCGGAAGCGTTTCTGGATCTGGGCCGCCCGAAGGACGCCAAGCTTGTCCTGGACAGCCTTTCCCCGGGCGACCAGGCGGAAAAATCCCGCCACGACGACCTGATGGCGAGATCCCTGGCCCTGTCCGGCGACGACTCCGCGGCCCTGGTGCTTTTTGACGCCGTCAAACCTCTGGGCCCCGCCATGGCGGTGGGCGTTGTGACCGGACGGGCGGAGGCCCTCGTCCGGATCGGCCAGTCTCCGATCGCGGAGACGATTCTGGAGGATTTTCTTTCCAAAAATTCCGATCTTCCCGGCCTGGACGCCGTCTTTTCCTTGTTGGATTCGATTTATGCCGCACAACAATCGGCGTCTCCGGGCGAGTTGAAGCGGTGGACCGACGACGGGGACGACTCCCTGAGGAAAAAGCTCGCGGGCTATTACCTGGCGCGCTTCGAAGCCCGCCTCGGCCGGGAGGATCATGTGGAGAAGCTTTTGGAAAATGTGGTCGCCGGTTCCGCCGACAATCCCGCCCTCGGCGCGGCATTTTTGGAATTGGCCAATTTCCGCCTGAAGCAGGGCCGCCCTGGAGAGGCATTGAAGCTCCTGCCTTCCATGGGAACTTCCGCCCGGGCGGATTTTCTCAGGGGGCTTGCCCTGGCCGCATTGAATGAGCCCGTCAAAGCCTCCGAACTTTTTATCTCGGCGGCTTCCGACGATTCCCTGGCCGAAGTGGCACTTTACAATGCCTCCATCTGCGACCTCTTTGCGGGCGGAATGAAATCCCGGGGGTTCAACCTCCTGAAGGAACGATTTCCCGCAAACCCCAGGCTCGATGGGTTGCGGCTCAGGAAAGGCTACGAACTGGCAAGACAGAACGATCGGGGCGCGACCGAAATCTTTGAAACCCTCTCCAAGGCCGGGGATGGGAGTCTTGCCGCGTCCGCAAACCTCGCTCTGGCCGAGTGGAAATACGAAAACAACGACCGGGCCGGGGCTCTGGCCCATCTCGAGCGGGTGTCCGCTTCCCGCGGCAACGAAACGGATCCCCAGGCGGAGGCCCTCTCGGTTTTTCTTGCCGACGACGGGAGATCCGATGAGGCGGCCATTGCCGCCGCGACAGAATTTCTCTCCGCGCATGAGGGAACGACCGCCGAGCCGGAGGTCATGATGAAACTCGGAGAGCTTCTCTACAGGAAAGGGGACTTTGCCGGCGCGAGGGTCCAGTTGGAATCCCTCGCAAAAAAGTATCCCGGAACGCCGCTCGAATATCCGGCGCTTTTCCTGGCGGCCCAGTCCGCATCCCGCCTGCAGACTCCCGCCGCGATGAACGAAGCGATGTCTGTCCTGTTCGAGGAGGTCGCCTCTTCGAAGAGCCCGCTTGCCCTGCGGGCGAGATTCGAGCAGGCGGTGCTTCAAAACATTCTCGGAAAGCCGAACGAGGCCATCGTGATCCTGGACCGGATCATTGCCTCGAACAGCGCGCCGGAAATGAAATTCGCCGCGATGATCGAAAAAGGAAAAACGCTCTACGGCCTTGGCGGGGCGGACCCGAAATCTTACCGCGACGCCATCGACATCTGGCGGCAGGTTGCCGGCGATCCCGCCTCGTCTCCGGCGTGGCGCAGCCAAGCCCTCTCCCGGATTGGAGCCGCCTACGAAAACCTCGGCGACCCGGAGGCCGCCGTGGCCGCTTACTACGATGTGATCAAGGATGGCAAACCTGCCCCCCGGGTATTTTTCTGGTTTTACAAAGCCGGTTTTGCCGCCGCGCGCCTGCTCGAATCCACCCGGCGCTGGGATCAGGCGATCAAGGTCTATGAAATGATCGCCGCGGCCGGCGGGCCGCGGAGCGAGGAAGCGACCTCCCGCATCAACAAGATCCGGCTGGAAAATTTTCTCTGGGACGGGGCTCCCGGGACCTGACGACAAGAAAAAGTCCGGCAAGATCTTCTTGGGCCGGCCCGCAGGCGAGAATTTTCTTTGGCGCAGTATTGCGCGGCCAGCACAAAACCTGCTTCATTGAGCCCATCCATGAATTCGGCATTCGACACCCTGCGTTCTTTCGACACCGGCACCAATGAGCCCGGAATCCTGCACTCACTTCCCGCGCTGGAGGAGAAGGGCATCGGCCCGGTCTCGAAACTTCCGGTCAGCATCCGGATCGTCCTCGAGTCCGTCCTGCGGAACTGCGATGGCAAAAAAGTCCAGGCCAAGGATGTCGAGACGCTGGCGAACTGGAATGCCAAGGCTCCGGCCCAGGAGGAAATCCCGTTCGTGGTGGCGCGGATCGTTCTCCAGGATTTTACCGGTGTGCCACTCCTCGTCGATCTCGCCGCGATGCGCAGCGCCGTGAAATCCCTCGGCGGAAATCCGGCGATCATCGAACCGCTCGTGCCGGTGGACCTCGTGGTGGACCATTCCGTGCAGGTGGATTTCTACGGCTCGGCGGAGGCCCTTCAACTGAACCTGGGGATGGAATTCAAGCGCAACCGCGAGCGCTACCAGTTTTTGAAGTGGGGGCAGCAGGCCTTCCAGACGTTCGGCGTGGTCCCCCCGGGGATCGGCATCGTCCATCAGGTCAACCTCGAATACCTGGCCAAAGGGGTGCTCAGCCAAAAACCGGAAACCGGAAACCGGAAGCCGGAAATTTATTACCCGGACACGCTGGTCGGCACGGATTCGCACACCACGATGATCAACGGTCTCGGGGTTGTCGGCTGGGGCGTCGGGGGGATCGAGGCCGAGGCGGGGATGCTCGGCCAGCCGGTCTATTTCCTGACGCCGGAAGTGGTCGGTGTCCACCTCGCAAACCGGCTCCGCGAGGGAGTCACCGCGACCGACCTCGCGCTGCATGTCACCCAGATCCTCCGCGCCGCGAAGGTCGTCGGAAAGTTCGTGGAATTTTACGGCGATGGGGCGGCCGCTCTCCCGCTGACCGACCGTGCCACCATCGCGAACATGGCTCCGGAATACGGGGCCACGATGGGATTCTTCCCCGTCGATTCGGAGTCGGTGAATTACCTGGCCTCGACCGGACGCACCGACGGGCAATGCCGGGCGTTTGAAAATTACTTCCGCGCGCAGAACCTGTTCGGGATGCCGCGCAAGGGCGAGATTGCCTACAGCGCCGATATCGATCTGGACCTGTCCACCGTCCGGCCGGGAGTGGCCGGCCCGAAGCGCCCGCAGGACCGGATCGATCTCCCCGACCTCAAGGCCGCGTTCTCTTCGCTTCTGACGAAGCCGGTCTCGGAAGGCGGCTACGGAAAATCCGCCTCCGAACTCGGACGCAGCGCGAGCATCGGGCGCAATGGCCTGTTGCCGGAGAGCGAGTCGGAGATGGTCGCCGACCGTCCGACCCCGGACAAGGTGAAGGATTTTCCCCAGTCTCCCTTCCACGAAGAACACAGCACGCTTCGAGACGGATCGGTGCTCATCGCGGCCATCACGAGCTGCACGAACACCAGCAATCCCAGCGTCATGCTCGGAGCGGGGTTGCTCGCGAAGAAGGCGGTTCTGCGGGGGCTGCGCGTGGACCCGGCGGTGAAGACCTCGCTCGCGCCGGGGTCGCGCGTCGTGAAAGACTATCTGGAAAAAACGGGCCTCCAGCATTACCTCGACGAACTGGGGTTCCAGATCGTCGGCTACGGCTGCACCACCTGCATCGGCAATTCCGGCCCCCTCAACCCCGAGATCGAATCCGCGATCGTGCAGAATGATTTGGTGACGGCCGCCGTGCTCTCCGGAAACCGGAATTTCGAGGCCCGCATCCACCAGAACATCCGTGCAAATTTCCTGATGTCCCCTCCGCTTGTCGTGGCCTTTGCCCTCGCCGGGCGTGTGGACATCGACCTTTCGAAAGAGCCGATTGCGAAAGACAAGGACGGCATCGATGTCTATCTCAGGGACATCTGGCCGGACCTGGAGGAGATCCGCTCCGCCATGCAGGAGTCGCTCAAGCCCGAAGTTTTTCAAAAACTCTACTCCGGGTTCGCAGGGCAAAATCCGAAGTGGAACGAGGTGCCCGCACCTACCGGCCAGATCTACGAGTGGGACGAGGCGAGCACCTACATCCAGGAACCGCCTTTCTTCATCGGTTTCGGCATGGAAGCCGGAACGATCTCGGACATCACCGGAGCCCGCCCGATGGGGATCTTCGGAGATTCCGTCACCACGGATCACATCTCTCCGGCCGGAGCCATCAAGCCCAGTTCCCCGGCTGGAAAGTATCTCGTCGAGAACGGCATTTCCGCCGCCGATTTCAACAGCTACGGCAGCCGGCGCGGCAACGACCGGGTGATGACGCGCGGCACGTTCGCCAATGTCCGCATCAAAAACCTGATGATTCCGCCGAAAGCCGACGGCACCCGGGTGGAGGGAGGATTCACCGTTTTCCAACCGTCGGGCGAGGTGATGAGCCTCTACGACGCCTGCATGAAATATCAGGGCGAGGGGACGCCTCTCATCGTCTTTGCGGGACAGGAATATGGAACCGGATCCAGCCGCGACTGGGCGGCCAAGGGGACCCGGCTGCTGGGCATCAAGGCGGTCGTCGCCCGCAGCTTCGAACGCATCCACCGCTCGAATCTTGTCGGCATGGGCGTCTTGCCTCTCCAATTTCCCGAAGGAGTCAGCGCGGAAACGCTCGGGCTCGATGGAACCGAAACCTTCGACATCACCGGCATGGGCGGGGGGATACAGCCCCGACAGGACGTCACCCTCACCCTCACGCGCAAAGACGGCAAAACGGAATCGCTGGCCGTCAAGTTGCGGATCGATACCCCGATCGAGGTTGACTACTACCGTCACGGGGGGATTCTGCCCTTCGTCTTGCGCCAACTGATGCCGGGCAACTGATCTTCCGGTTTCCAGGCGGGGCCGTTCAGGGGCGGGGGACCGCCCCGGCTGGCGCCTCTGTGAGAGTTGCAATCGGCGATGGATGGCCAGGGAGCATGGGCGTGCCCGTGTGGGGCGCGTCGGCCCGATCTCCCTGTTTGCGACTTTCGGAGATGCGCCCCCCGGCTTTTCCGGAATCACTTGCGCGCCGCGCAGGTTCGCGCAAAGATACCCCTGTCATGAACACGGGACGTGGAACGGCTGGAAATGTGAATCTTCAGAACTTCATAAACGGCCGGTTCCGCGATGCCCGCAGCGGCGCGACCCGGGAGTTTTTCAACCCGGCGGACAATTCGCTTTTGGGTCACGCGGCGGAGTCCGGGGTGGAGGATGTCGGGGAGGCTGTCGCGGCGGCGCGGGAAGCCTTCGACAATGGTCCCTGGAGCCGGACTCCCGCCGTCGAGCGCGCAGCCAGGCTGTTCAAACTGGCCGACCTCGTGGAAGCGCATGCGGAGGAATTGGCGGCCCTGGACACACGGAACAACGGCAAACCCCTGCGGGAGGCTCGGTTCGACGCCGCCGACTCGGCGGCCTGCTTCCGATACTACGCCGGGCTCGCCACCAAGCCGCAGGGGCAGGTCTTCGAGGTGGGAGATCCGAATATCGTTTGCCAGACCGTGCGGGAACCGATCGGCGTGTGCGGACAAATCATTCCCTGGAACTACCCGCTGCTCATGGCCGCCTGGAAGCTCGCCCCGGGGCTGGCGGCCGGGAATTGCTGCATCCTGAAGCCATCGGAACTCACGCCGCTTTCCGTTGTCAGGCTTTTTGAGTTGATCGATGAGACGGGCTTTCCCCCGGGAGTTGTCCAGCTCGTGCTGGGGGCCGGCGATCCGGTCGGCGCGGCCTTGGCCTCCCACCATGCCGTGGACAAGATCGCTTTCACCGGAGGCGGAGTCACGGGAAGAAAAATCCTGGCTGCCGCGGCGGGGAACCTGAAAAAAGTGTCCCTGGAACTCGGAGGGAAAAGCCCCAACATCCTCTTCGCCGACACGGATCCCGGGATTGCCCTGGAATTTGCGATGTTTGGAATTTTTGCCGGGCAGGGCGAGGTTTGCAGCGCGGGCTCGCGGCTCCTGATCGAAAAGTCGATGGCGGAGGATTTTCTTCCGCGTCTGGCGGCCGCATGCGGGAAGATCGTTGTCGGGGACGGCATGGAGGAGGGGACGGAGATGGGGCCGTTGATCTCGAGGCCGCATCAGGCCAAGGTTCTCCAGTTCATCGAGGCCGGCGTCGCGGAAGGCGCGAGGTTGCTTTGCGGCGGGGGCGCGTATGCCGACCACCGCCAAATCGGGAACTTTGTCGAGCCGACCGTGTTTGTGAATACCCGCCCGGAGATGCGGATCGTCCGGGAGGAAATTTTCGGCCCCGTGCTGGCCGTTCAGACTTTTGAATCCGAGGAGGAAGCCGTCCGGGTCGCCAACGACACGCCGTACGGTCTCGCGGGGGCTGTCTTCACGCAGGACGGATCGCGCGCGCAACGGGTGATCCGGCGTCTCCGGGCCGGCATTACCTGGATCAACACCTACCATCCGACATTTCCCGAGGCCCCCTGGGGCGGATACAAGCAAAGCGGGATCGGGAGGGAACTCGGCACTTATGGATTTGAAGCCTACACGGAGGTCAAACAGATCAACACCTGTCTCGCCCCGCAAAAAACCGGCTGGTTCAAGGGGCTCGCATCATGAACCGGTCCCGGATTCGCGCATTTGCCCAGGAACTCTTCCGAAGAACGCGGCGTTTCTTTTCGAAGAGGAACGGAACCCCATTCTCGGCGACCTCGTCGGAGAATGATTTTCGCGCAGGCTCCGGACGCGTGCCGGCGGTGCTGGTGATCGCCCTGGCCGTCTTCCCGCTGCCGGTCGCCACGCTCATCGCCCAGGAGGCGGATCTCCTGGTTCCGGAGGAATTTTCCTCGCCGGAGCCACTCCGTCTCAAACCCGATCACGAAGAACGCGCCGAGGGGACGGCGAGGTATCTGGAGGCGCTCTTCGAGGAGGAGAGCGCGGGACCGGACCGGGCTCTGGATGCCAAACGAAAGGTTCTGGCGCTGGATCCGGGATTCACCGGACTCGCCATGGAAGTCGCCCGCCAATACCTGCGGATCGGGGAAACCTCGGAGGCCATTTCCGTGTTGAAAGACTCCGCCAAGGCCTCGCCAAAAAAATCCGACCCGCTTGTGGCGCTTGCGGGAATTTACCTTCGCCAACTCCGAAAGCCCGATCTCGCTGAAAAATATGGAACCCAGGCCCTGTTGGCTGCCCCTGACGAGTCCGCCCCTTACCAGATCCTCTTTGAGATCTACAAATCGACCTTCCAGAACCAGAAGATCGAGGGATTGTTCACCCGGGCGGCCAAGAGGAATCCGCCGAGCGCCGATTTCTGGCTCGATCTCGTGGAACTGCGCCTGCGGGATCTCGGCCGACAGGGGAAAGATGTTTCAAAAATCGTGGAAATGCTCGATCGCGCCCAGGAATTTGCGGGAGATCGCGCGGAAACCCTGGTGAGGGTCGGAAATGGCTTCGTCCTTTGCGACCAACCCGGACGGGCCATCCCGCTTTACCAGCTCGCGCTCACGCTCCGCCCGAACATGGAGGGGGTGCGCGACAAGCTGGCCATGCTCCTTCTCCAGGCGGGGGAAACAACCGAAGCGATCAAAGTGATCGAGGACATGGTGAGGGAAAACCCGCTGAACTTCCGCGCTTATGATCAACTGGCGGAATTGTATCTCCGGACCGATGAACAATCGAAGGCCCTTGCCAGCCTGAAGCAGGCCATTCTGGTCGCGCCGCCCGATCCCCGGCGATTCAGCAACCTCATCCAGCTCAGCCTGCATTCCGGGGATGCCGGGGCCGCGGTCCTCTTCGCGGAAGAAGCGGAAAAAACTTTCCCGAAGCTGATCGAATTCACGTTTTTCAAGGCCCTGGCCTTGAGCGGGGCCCGGAAGCACGCGGAGGCGATCAAGGCCTTTGAGCGGATCCTCGTCGAGGCCGGCATCTCCCGCCCCGAAATGCTGGACGGCGATTTTTACTTCAGTTATGGAGTTTCAGCCGAGCAGGCGGGCCGGTTCGCCAAGGCCGCCGAAGCCCTCAAAAAATCCATCGAGTTGGATCCGGCGAATGCCGCGCGCGCCTGCAATTACCTCGGCTATATGTGGGCGGATCGAAACGAAAACCTGCAGGAGGCCGAGGCGTTGGTCCTCCGGGCCGTGGCCGTGGAGCCCGAAAATGGCGCCTATCTGGACAGCCTTGGCTGGGTGTATTTCCGGAAGGGCCTCCACGCGCAGGCTCTCGACAAACTCCTCCATGCCGCGGAATTGCTGAAAACGGATGACGCCGTCGTCTTCGACCACATCGGTGATGTCTGTGAGAAGCTCGGCAAAACAGCCGAGGCGGTCGCGTATTGGCGGAAAGCCCTCCAACTCGATGCGAAGAACGAGTCGATCGCCGCGAAACTTGACGCCTGTTCCGCCAAGGTCGCCCAAAAGCCCGCCCCGGCGCAGAAAGCGCCTTAGCCCGGAAAAATCACAGAGAGGCAGCCCATCTCGCTAACCATTTGTGAGTCTTGCCGCGCGGTTCGAGGGAAGCCCGAAATAGAGTCGAGCAGGCCGAAATAGCCCGAAATTGCCGTGTTTATCGGCCTCTGCGGGCCTCGGCTGAGTAAGTCGGCGTTTGAATGTGCCGATCCGAGGGAAAAAGGCATAAAATCGGCCTTTTATCAATGTTCCAAGGGTGGTTTCTGACCTCTGAAATGCGGATGCATGGCTCGCGAAAGTTCCGTGCATGGGGTCAGAATAAGTCAAGTTGAGTCCCGTTGGAAGCCGGTTTTTTCCGCCGTCCTGGCTTGATCCCCCTGACAAGGTTGTTCAGCTCGCCGAGCCGGGACGTGGTTGGGTCGAGGGCGTCCGGTCGACGTTCCTTCTGCTTTTTCGTGAGATCTGACAGGGCGGACTCGGCGATATTCCGGAGGGCCTTGGCTTCCTCGTAGTATCTGTCCCCCTGTTTACTCATGTGGGTCTGGACGGCTTTCAGGAGGTAGGCAGAAAAAAATCCGATGTTGCCAGTATCCCCGTGGTGCATGATCCCGCGGAGGGTGTCGTTCAGGATCGCCTCCATTTTGGCTTCAGGAAGGCTGACGCCCCGGTCTTTCAGCCAATGTGCCGGGTGCGCAGGAGCCACGCCAGAAGCGAGCAGGGATGGGTCATCGGGGACGTTAGCCAAAGAATAATCACCTTTCCCCAGAACGCAGCGAAACCACAAAAACACACCAATGAACGAATCCCTTTCCATCCTGCGGGCGCTGGCCGCTGGCAGGCGCCCGCTGACCGGCGAAACGCTGCCCGATGAAAGTTGTTACCAGTCCGCGAAAGTGCTCCGCGCCTTGCTCGCGGGCATCGAGGCGTTGGAAAAGGCGGAGCGAAAGAAAAGCCGTGTCCTGCCCGGAGCGGCCGGAAAGCCCTGGGACACGGAAGAAGACGAAAGCCTTGTGGCCGATTTTGAAAGCGGCACGACCATTGCGAGCCTGGCACAAACGCACGAACGCACCGAAGGGGCGATCCGTTCCCGGCTGATGAGACTCGGCAAGCTCGTTCCCTAAAACGGCGCCTTTTTCAAATTGGCAGTGATTCTTGGCGCAGTTTGAGGAACAGATAGTCCAGGTTGGAAACGCCGCAGGCTTTGTGGAGAACCCTGCTGACGATATTATTTTTTGCTCTCTACGGAAAGTCCGTCCACTTCACTGGGTAGCGTGTGAATCTTCGCGCGTCGCAATTGCCACGGCGGGGGAATTCGTCTAGAAGCATTTCCATCATGAGCGGAATGGTAAAAGTGGATGGGATTGGTAAATGGAGCCGGAGCTCCTTGTCTCTAGCCTTTGCTCTGATCGGGATGATCCTCCCCGCCGGTTGTGGCGGACGCGAGGTCCGACAAGGTCCCGTCCGCGAGGTCCGGGTGGACTGGCTTGGCAACCAGGCCTTTCGGATCACTTCCTCCATTGGAACTTCCATCCTGACCAATCCCTATGCCCCGGGCACCGGCGGGCGCACACTCCCGTCGCCCCTGAAGCCCGACGTCATTCTCATCAGCCAGGAGCGTCCGGATGCGAACAATGTCGATGCCGCCGACAATCAGCCCGCGATTTTCCGCGGCAGCATGGGCATCGGGGTCAACAATGCCAACGGCATCGCCATTCGCGGGATTGCCGCCTGCCGGGATCCGGAAAAAGAGAGCGCCGAGGGCATGACGCTCGTTTATTCCTGGGCGATGGACGGGATGCGGTTTTGTTTTCTGGGCTCGCTCGCGCGTCCTTTGACCCCCGCGCAACTCTCGCAGTTGGGCGCCGTGGACGTTCTCTTCGTTCCAGTCGCCGGGTCGCTCGCTCCCCCGGCACGGGAAGCGGTCCTCTCGCAAATCCGTCCGCGTGTCGTCATTCCCATGGGACGCGGAGCCGGGTGGACGTATGGCAGCGTGCGAAGCGTGGAGGGCCATTCCGCGCTGCTTTCACGCCCAGCTCTTCCGCTCCAGACAACGACGCTTCTTTTCGGATCATGAATCTCCTGATCATCGGCTCCGGCGGTCGGGAGCATGCGCTCGCCTGGAAGCTCGGGCAGTCGGCGGCGGTTTCAAAAATTTTCTGCGCGCCCGGAAATGCGGGGACCGCGGAGTTGGGGGAAAATGTTCCGCTCGCGGCGGACGACATTCCGGGTCTCGTGGACTTTGCGAAATCCCGCGACATCGGGCTCACGGTGGTGGGGCCGGATGACTCGCTCGCGCTGGGGATCGTGGACGCATTCGAGACGGCCGGCCGGAAAATTTTCGGGCCCCGGGCCTCCGCGGCGCGCCTCGAGTCTTCCAAGGCCCATGCCAAGGATTTCATGACGCGTCACGGAATCCCCACCGCCGGCTACCGCGAATTTACCGACAGTTCGGAAGCCCGCGCCTGGTGCCGCTCCGCCAAATATCCGCTGGTCATCAAGGCCGACGGACTCGCTCTGGGCAAAGGAGTGATCATCGCGCAAAACCTCACCGAGGCAGAGCACGCGGTTCACCAATGCATGGAGGCCGGGGTGTTTGGCGAGGCCGGGAAAAAGATCCTCGTCGAGGAATTCCTTCATGGCGTCGAATGTTCGATCCACGCTTTGGTGGACGGCTCATCGTATCTGCTCCTTCCCGACTGCCGGGACCACAAGCGGGCTCAGGATGGCGACCGGGGACCGAACACCGGTGGCATGGGAACCATCAGCCCGTCCGGCTCGCTCGACGAGGCCCTCCGCGCGCGGGTGCGAACAGAAATCCTCGACCGTTTCGTTTCCGGGTTGAAGGCCGACGGGATCGACTATCGCGGGATGCTCTTTCCCGGGCTGATGCTGACGGCGGAAGGCCCGAAAGCCCTGGAGTTCAACTGCCGCTGGGGCGACCCCGAGACGCAGGTGCTCGTCCGCCGTCTGGGCTCGGATCTGCTGGACCTCTTGAACGCGACCGTCGAAGGCCGACTGGCGCGGCAGAACCCGGAATGGCGGAACTCCAGTGCCGCCTGTGTGATTCTGGCCTCCGGCGGCTATCCCGGCGCCTATGAAAAAGGAAAACCCATTTCCGGAATCGAAACGGCGGACGCGCTTCCGGATGTCGTCGTTTTTCATGCCGGCACCAAATCCGTCGATGGAACGGTCCGGACAAACGGAGGTCGTGTCCTGGGTGTGACGGCGCTGGGAAACGACCTGCCCGAAGCCCGCGCGAAGGCGTATGCGGCGGCCGATCGCATTTCCTTCACGGGCCTGCAGCGGAGAAACGACATCGGCAACATGGAAAAAACCGGATGAGGAAATCAAAATGAATTACCCCAACCCGACCATGCGTTCCGGATTCCAGGATGACTAAATCCCCACAGAGCGGTGGCGAGTTGTTCATTGTCGACAACAGTGACGAGAACTGGAAAGGACTGCGCTATCTGCAAGACTGGACGGAAATCGCAAGCGCTTTTGATGTTGCCACTGGGTTTTTTGAAATCGGCTCCCTTCTGGCGCTGGACAAAAAATGGCAACGGTTGTCGAAAATCCGAATCCTTATGGGCGATGAAATGTCAGCCCGCACACGTCAGGCGCTGCTTGACGGGCTCAAGGCGAAGATAGCCGAACGCCTCGACTCCAGCATCGAGGCGGAAAAAGAAGGCAACGATTTCCTTCGTGGCGTCACCGCCATTATCGAGGGGGTTCGATCAAAACAAATTGAGTGCCGTGTTTATGCAAAACGCAAGTTCCACGCGAAAGCCTACATCACGCATCCGCGTGTCTCAGTCATCGGTTCGGTCGCGTTGGTCGGGTCCAGCAATTTTACGCTCCCCGGACTGACCCAAAACATCGAGTTGAACGTTCAGATCCGTGCACCCGGCGATGTCTCGGACCTCCAGGCATGGTTCGAGCGCTATTGGGCCGATGGCGAGGATATCTCCGAAGATGTGATCCGGGTGATCGAGCGCCAGGTGGCTGCGTATTCCCCTTTCCAAGTATATGCAAAGGCGCTTCAGGAGCTTTTCCAAAGCCGTGAGCTCGCCCCCGCCGCATGGGACGAAACGGAATCAAAGATGTATCCACGGCTCGACCCGTATCAGCGGGAGGCGTATCGTTCCCTGCTCAAGATTGCGCACCAACACGGCGGGGCTTTCCTCTGTGACGGGGTTGGGCTTGGAAAAACTTTCGTTGGTCTCCTCTTGATCGAGCGCTTGATCATGCTCGAGCGAAAGCGCGTGGCATTGATCGTGCCGAAGTCGGGGCGTGTGGCGGTTTGGGAGAGAAATCTTAAAAAATACCTGCCTCACCTTGTCGGCGACTTCTCCAATCTGGTGGTCCTCAACCACACCGACCTCATGCGCACCGGGGCGGACTTGCCGTATCGTCTCGACCGAATCAAGGAGCTCGCTGACGTGGTCATGATCGACGAAGGGCACCATTTTCGCAATCGCGGGCTTGCCAGCCTGGATGGCGAAATTCGCTCGCGGTATTGGAAGCTTTACGACATCACCGCCGGAAAGTCCGTTTATATCCTCACCGCGACTCCGGTGAACAACCATCTGACCGATTTCCAGCACCTGATCGAGTTGTTCTCCCGTGTCGAGAATCCCGGTGCCTTCGCCTCCACGCTCGGCATCCATGCGCTTCCCGCTTATTTCACAAAACTGGAAAAGCAACTTCTGACCATTATGTCCGGCTCTTTCGGCGAGTTGTTCGACCAGGCTGGCGTCGAAACGGACAAAATGCTTTTTGATGACAATCTCTTTCGTGAACTCGTTGTCCAACGCAGTCGGTCCTATGTTCGGAAAAGCCAGGAGCAGCACGGCGGGCGGGATGTTCTCTTCCCGGAAAAGCAACCCCCAAAGGTCATCGCGTATTCGGTCAAGAAAACTTACGGGCATCTCCTTGGGAAACTGGAAAAAGCTTTCGCAAAGGACAAGCCGCTTTTCGCCCTGGCACTCTACTACCCGTTGGCCTACTGGAAGGGTGACCCCACCCGGCTCGACCAGTTCGACGTCAACCGCCAGAAGCAACTCGTCCGCCTGATCCGAATCCTCTTCCTGAAGCGCTTTGAGAGTTCGATTGCCGCCTTCGATGCTTCCTGCCAGGTCATGTTGCTCAAGCTTCTGGCCTTTTTGCGCAAAAATCTCGACACCGCGAATCCTGTCGAGGTGGCCCGATTTGAAAAATGGCAGGCCCAGAATGAGGAACTGCTCGACAGCGTCCGGAAGAAACAGAGCGAAATCAACGAGGAGGAAGAATCCGAAGAAAATGAACTCGGGGACGATTACCTCGATGATTTCAAGGTTCTTTCCCGCGAGGACTACAAGGTCGATGAGATCATCAACGAGACCTACAGCGATCTCGAAACCGTGGTGGATTTCCTTGAGGAAGTCTCCCGCCTTGATCCCTCGCACGACGACAAGCTGAAAGCGCTGGTCCAACTGCTGACCAAAGACCCGGTTCTCAAAAAAAACAAAGCCATCATCTTTTCAGAGTTCATGTCCACGGCCCGCTATCTTCGCAAGCAGCTCGTTGCCGCCGGAATCAAGGGGGTCAGCGAGATCGACAGCGACAGCAAGCGCGACCGAGCTGACGTCATCCAGGAATTCGCCCCCTACTACAACGACTTTTCCAGCACCGCGCTGGCCGCTGCCGGCCGCGAGGAAATCCGGGTGCTCATATCCACGGATGTTCTTTCCGAGGGCCTGAATCTCCAGGACGCCACGCGAGTCATCAATTACGACCTGCACTGGAATCCCGTGCGCCTTATGCAGCGGATCGGACGTGTGGATCGGAGGATGGACCCTGTCGTGGAAAGGCGGCTCATTGCGGACCACCCGGAGCAGGAAGCGCTGAGAGGAAAGGTGGTTTACTGGAATTTCCTTCCCCCGGATGATTTGGATCAACTTCTGAAGCTCTACCAGCGCGTCGCCCACAAGACCCTCCGCATCTCGAAGGTCTTCGGCATTGAGGGGCGCCAGCTCCTCACCGCAAAGGACGACTTCGATGCCCTCCGCGATTTTGTCCATATCTACGAAGGCGAGGAAACCCCGGCTGAAAAACTCCACCTCGAATACCAGCGCCTCTTGGCGGAAAATCCCGGCCTTGAGCCATTCCTGAGCACCGTTCCCCTTCGGCTCTTCAGCGGGAAGGATCACCCGAAGCCCGGCACCCGCGCCGTCTTCCTGTGTTACCGTCTTCCCGCGGAGGACAAAACTCTCCCGCCCGAAAATGCCTGGGAGGGGGAAGCCGGTCGCACCGGCTGGTATCTTTATCTGCTCGACGATTCCTCGATTCTCGAAGACCCGCCCCGGATCGCGGACGTCATTCGCAGCATACCGGAAACCCCGCGCATCTGCCACCAGGCCGCCGAGTCCGTCCGAGAAATCCGCCTCAAGGTTGAAAAACACATCAAAAACACCTACCTCAAGCAGGTCCAGCCCCCGGTTGGTGTCAAACCCAGGTTGAAATGCTGGATGGAGATCAACTGAAGCCATGAAGCGAGCGGGAATGTCCAAGTCCAACCGGAGTTCTCATTGGGGCGAACTCCCCAGACTCAACCCTCTCAAATTCAGAAAGTTTTACCCGTATTCCAATCCCATCGAATTCGACGGAATGAAAACTGCATCAACACGTCGGCCATCGCCATGAGCAAAGCCAAACGGAATATCGTTGGAGTTCAGGGAGCCACCGTCGCGATTCTTTCGAGGGATCAGCAGGACATCTTCTGCCTGACGGACATTGCCAAATTCAAAAACCCCGACCATCCGGACGATGTGATACGCAACTGGCTGCGCAGCCGCAGCACTGTGGAGTTTCTCGGGGTTTGGGAGCGGCTCAACAACCCCGGTTTTAATCCCGTCGAATTCGACGGGATTAGAATGCAGACCGGGTTGAACAGCTTCGTCCTCACGCCAAAGCAGTGGATTGAGAAAACCGGTGCGGTTGGCCTCACGTCGAGCGCCGGCCGTTACGGCGGCACCTACGCGCACAAGGACATCGCTTTCGAATTCGCCTCGTGGGTCTCGGTGGAATTCAAACTCTACCTCATCAAGGAATTTCAGCGCCTCAAAGACGAGGAAAACGATCGCCTCAAGCTCGACTGGAACCTCCAGCGCACCCTCGCCAAGATCAATTACCGCATCCATACCGACGCAATCAAAGACACGCTTATTCCTCCGTCAGTCACCAATGCCCAGGCGGCTGCGGTTTACGCCAGCGAAGCCGATGTGCTCAATGTTGCCCTATTCGGGTTGACAGCCAGGGAGTGGCGCAATTCCCGCCCCGATGCCGAAGGAAATATTCGCGACCACGCCCTGCTGGAGCAACTCGTTGTCCTCACCAATCTGGAAAGCCTCAACTCCGTGCTCATCCGCCAGGGACTGCTCCAGCGGGAGCGTCTTCGGACCCTCAACGACATCGCCATCACTCAGATGCGGACACTTCTCACCGCGAACAACGTGAAACGCCTCAAATAGCCCCGCATTTTTCCATTCCCCATTCCTGTAAACCATGCCTCCCCGCCCAACAACGCTCCCGGTGATCGATGACCAGACCTCTCTAGTCTCGTTTCTCGTCGACACCCTCGACTGGCCGATCCCGCAGGACCTGGCGCTGGAGGAACTGACATTCGACTGGACCGACAGCGACCTCCGCCTTTCCACGAGCGCGACCTCGCGGCTCCGCGACGGCACGATCAGGCAGTTCCAACCATTGGTCGGAGGGCAACCGTTCGGGGTTTTTCTGGTGGAGTTTAACGACCCGAAGATCCACCGCACGTCCTTGCGGCAGATTGTCCGCGCGCTGATCCCCTCGCGTCGCAAGGACCCGGGCCAGCAGAGTTGGAAGCACGACAACCTGCTCTTTATCTGCGTGACCAGGGATTATTCGCGCATCAGCTTCGCGCACTTCCGGGGCGATTCCGCCGCAAAGGCCAAACTCAGCACGTTCGGCTGGACGACCGGAAGCACGTATTTCCGGACTCTCTTCGAGTTCAATCTCCCGCAGCTTCACTGGCCGAAAAACTCCGGCGACACTGCCGGCTGGATCACCCAGTGGACGAAGGCTTTCGACAAGGAGCCCCTCACAAAAGAATTTTTCAAACGGTTCGATGCGGTCATCGATGCCGCGAAACAGGATCTCGAAAAGTTCCAGGCGCTCCCCCCGGCACAGGCGTATTCCCGCGCCCAGATGCTCATCGAGCGGCTCCTCTTCCTTTACTTCCTGCAGAACCGCGGATGGCTCGACCAGAAGCGCGACTTCCTCCTCGACCATTTTGAAAAACACCGGGGCGCTGCGGCCGGATTCACCTACTACGAGGATTTCCTCGACAAACTGTTCTTCACGCTCGCCACGCCGCCGAATTTCAGCGGTCCCGGCTCCGGGTTGCGGCTCCCCGGCATTCCGTTCCTGAACGGCGGGTTGTTCGACGACGACGAATTCGCCCAGACCACCCGGCGAAGAATAGACACCCCGCCGCTCCGGATCCGGAACCGGACATTCGCCTATATCTTCGATCACCTCCTCGAAGCGTTCAATTTCACCGTCCGCGAAGACACTCCGCTCAATCAAGACGTGGCGGTCGATCCCGAAATGCTTGGGAAAGTTTTCGAGTCCATCATCCTCCATGCCGAAGCGGCGGACCCGGATGCCAATGCTCCCGACAAACGCAAGGCCACCGGCTCCTACTACACGCCGCGGATCGTCGTCCACTTCATCTGTCGCGAAAGCCTCCGTCTCCTGCTCCTCAATCACGTCGCCGGAGACAAGGATGCCTGGGGAAAACGGCTTCGGGCCTTGCTGGAGATCGATGCCGGCGACGGATTCGATGCCGGCGAATTGGCTTCGCTGAAAACCCTGATCTCGCCGGAAGAAGCTGCCGGCCTTCTGGCTGTCGTCGAGCCGTTTCGATGCCTCGACCCCTCGGTGGGATCCGGCGCTTTTCCGGTGGGACTGCTCCATGAGCTGGTGAACCTCCGCCGTGTCCTGCGCACCGCCGCCGACGGCTACGTGGACCCTGTCCGCCGACAGGGCCAGCAATGGATTCACGAGACCAAGGCCCACATCGTCGAGAATGGCCTCTACGGTGTGGACATCCAGCAACAGGCGATCGAGATCTGCCGCCTCCGGCTCTGGCTCTCGCTCATCGTCGACTACGACCTCGGCGTCGATCCCCTCCAGGCCGACCGCAGCCAATTCCTCACGGCCATCAAATCCATCTCCCAGCTCCCGAACCTCGAAATGAATTTCCGCCGGGGAGATTCCCTGCTCGACATGATTTCCGGCATTCCGGTCCGCGTCGAGGGCGGGGTCGTCAGTCGCTACCGCGACCAGGTCGAGGCCATCCAGAAACGCGGACACGAGCTCCACAAGGCCCGCAAGGCCGAAAAGAAAAAGGAACTCCGCCTCGCCATTCTCCGCGACCGCCTCGACCTTGCCGAGTCGGTCATCGCCGACCAGATCAAAAAAATCGATGTCGTCGCCGACGTCGAGGACAACTGGTTCGGAGAATCCAAAAACGAGGCGGAGAACAAGCGCCGGCGCGCCGCGGCCAGGTCGAATTTGGATGAGGCCCTGCGCAAAATCGCCACCGACCGCAGGGACCTGGACCGGCTGGGAAAATCCCCCATGGCGGCGGACTTTTACCCGCGCCTTCGCAAGCTCGAAGGCGCCGACTTCGACAGCCCGTTCAACTTCGTCTGGAACATCGACTACGCGGAGATCTTCACCCCCAAACCGTTCGCGACGCTCGCCGGGGAAATGGCGCTGGTCAACGAGGTCCGGAAGCAGCCGGAACTCGTCCTCCCCGCCGACAAAGCCGTCCTCACCCCGCAGGATCGCGGCGGCTTCGACCTCATCGTCGGCAACCCGCCGTTCGTCACCGCCCGCAATCCCGTGAAACGCGAACTCTACCGCGCGCGGTGGGCAAGGGTCTGCGATGGTCAATTTTTACTAATATGCCCGTTTTTTGATTTGAGTTTCGGATTGTTGCGGCCGAAGGGACAACTTGGCTTTATTGTCTCAAATGCTTTTGCAAAGCGCGAGTTCGGCCAGCCCCTTGTTGATAATTTCTTTCCCACGATTAATCTTCAAAAAATCATAGATTGCTCTGGTCTAATGTTTCCCGGCCATGGCACGCCAACCTGCCTCGTGTTTGGTGCTCCAGACAGCCCGAAGAAAAACTCCCATGTTCGTGTAGTTGCAGTTCTGCCAGGTGGCGGAGACTTGCGCACCCCACCCGAAGAAAGTGTCCTGTGGCAATCCTTGGCGAAAAATCATGAAAATCCAGGCTACTCGGACGCGCGAATTAGTGTTTCTAACTGGGAACGTAATGATTTGTTAAAGTGGCCACAGAATTTTGATAAGGGTTCGTATGAACTTCAACAAAAGCTAAATCGCTCATCTTCTGAAGTTCTGCAAAGTTTTCTCAATGGAGGCATTGGAAGAGTTTGCTTTACTGGTGCCGACGATCTTTTTTTCATAGATGAACATTTACTTAGGCGTAGCGAAGTTAGTTTGCATGGATTAGCGCGTTTTGCAGTTGGTGATTTATTTCGAAACTGGGCGCACGAAGAAATTCATTGCCTTTGTCCATATACCGCCCAAGGCAAGCTAATCTCCGATACAGTTGGAGATCCCATAAAAGTATTTCTTAAACCATGGAAACCATTTTTAGAGAACCGTCTTTCTTACGGTGAGACTCAAAAACAAAGAAAGCTCGCGTGGTGGGAGTATTCGCTTGTTTTTCCTGAAAGGGTGTCTGGAGGATTTGCTCTATCGATTTGCGAGATTGCCACACACGTTCACGTTGAAATTATTGAAAAGCCATTCATTGCCAACCGTGCAAACCCTATTTTCGAACTTTTGGTGCAAACAAAAGATGCGTTGGCCTTAGTGTGCTCGATCCTCAACTCCTCTTCCGCGCTCTTCTGGCTCAAGCAGGTTTGTTTCAGCAAACGCGAATCGGAAGAAGGAGCCAAAGACACATATTTTGAATTTGCCGGTGGAAAAGTGCAACAGTTGCCCGTGCCCGGTCTGATCGCCG
>JBAYWC010000019.1:0-32356 GCA_041674265.1 Terrimicrobiaceae bacterium | reverse complement strand
TCCGGCTCTCCCTTCGCTCCAGGCACCATCACTTCGTAGTGTTCAAGCACCCTGCGATGACAATCAAGTGTCGCCCGCGTCTCTCAGGGGGCATCCTGCTTCAGGATGCCCCCTGAGCAGTTACCATGTGGAAACAGATTTTTAGACAGGATGCACAAGATTTTCAGGATTCACAGGGAGGAACTTGCCGCGAAGCGCAGGGAGTTTTTTTCGATCAGAGCGTAAGCGTTGTGATTGTGGATGGATTCGAAGTTTTCCGCCTCGACGCGGTACCATGTGATGTTTGGGTCTGCCTCGCACCGCACGGCGACATTGCGCACGAGATCCTCGACAAAAACCGGATTCCCATAGGCGCGTTCGGTGACGGCCTTTTCATCCGGGCGCTTGAGCAGGCTGAAAAGCTCCGAACTCGCCGAGTCTTCCACCAGGCGGATCATGTCTTCGATCCACATGGGTTTGCGCCACCGGACCGCGAAGGTGACATGGCCGCGCTGATTATGGGCGCCGGATTTGCTGATGGCTTTTGAGCAGGGGCAAAGGGTGGTAACGGGGACAAGGACCTGCACCACGAAGTCCATTTTCCCATGTTCGAGCGTCGCTTGAAATCGCGCCCCATAATCCACCAATCCGGCGGAACCGGTTACCGGGGCCTTTTTTTCCAAGAAGAACGGAAACTCGAACTCCAGATGCGCGCAGTCGCTTTCGAGCCGTTTGGTGAGCTGTTCGAGAATGTTCCGGATATTGTCAACATGCACGACGGGACCGTGTGATCCGAGGACCTCGATGAACCGGCTCATGTGTGTGCCTTTGAAATGGTGCGGAAGATCGACGGTCAGTTGGACGGTGGCAACAGTGCTCTGAATGGCGTGGTCCTTGTCCCGGATTTGAATCGGATACCGCAAGGCCTTGACTCCAACCCGGTCAATCGGAAGTTGGCGGGTGTCCGGTTCATTCTGAGTGTCTTTCATTCCCTCACTTTATATGTCCCGGACAGATACGCGAGAAAATCAAAAAGCTATGCTAGGCGAAATGATTTTGATTATCCTGCATCCATGAACATTTTTGATCTGACCGACGAAATCGCTGTGGTGATCGGAGGAACCGGAGTTCTGGGTGGGGCGCTTGCGGAGGGTTTGGCTGCAAGCGGCGCGACGGTGATCCTCGCCGGGCGAAATGCCGGTCGTGGCGGAGAACGGGTTGATGCCATTTCCAGGGCCGGAGGAACAGCTGTTTTTTTCGAAGCTGACGCCTCATCGAATGAAAGCCTGCAAAACCTGCTGGCCAATACCCGGGATCTTTTTGGAATTCCCACGATCCTTGTGAATGCCGCCGGCGGAAACAACCCAAAGGTCACCGTCAATGCGGACAATTCCTTTGAAAAAATCACGGCCGAAGATTGGCGCGAGAACTTCGAACTCAACCTCGTGGGCGGGGTTCTCCTTCCCTGCCAAGTTTTTGGACCGGTGATGGTCTCTGCGAAAAAGGGAAGCATCATCAATATCGCAAGCGTTTCCGCACACCTCCCCCTTTCGAATGTGGTGGCCTATTCCGCCGCAAAAGCCGCCGTGCTCAACCTGACGCAGTTCCTCTCGCGAGAGTGGGCTCCATTCAACGTGCGCGTCAACAGTCTCACGCCGGGATTTTTCCCTGCCGAACAGAACCGCCGCCTTCTCTTCAACGCGGATGGATCTCCGACACCCCGAACAGCCTCCATACTTTCCCATACTCCCATGGCCCGTTTTGGTTCTGCGGAGGAACTCGTCGGAGCCGCTGTCTTTCTCGCCAGCTCCCGGGCCAGCTCGTTTGTGACAGGGGTTGATCTGCGTGTCGATGGTGGGTTCTTGTCGCAAACGATCTGAACCCGGATGTTCCATGTGGAACAATTTTTGGGTGCATCATGCGGGAGTTCCCCATTCGCGCAGAAGGGTCGGGACAGACCTCTGGGCGGGCCGGGACGTCTCCTCTTTTCCCAAGCGGCCGATTGTTTCGAGTCAAAAACCGATGCTGGATTCGCCTGGATCGAAATGTTCCACGTGGAACCTTGGTGGCTTTCTTGAAATTCGACTTAGATTCAGAAAAAGGGCTGTCCATCTGAGTGCGGTAGATTCAAGATGTCGCGGTTTCGCTTCCGCCAGCCGACTCGAAATCCACAACTGGCAGTGGTCGCCGCGCTGAGATGGACAGCCCTTTTCAGAAATTTCTCGCGCCGAGCCGCAGGGATCGCGGAGAAAAACGAAAGCGGTTTGAGAAAATGTGTGGCCGCAAAACATCGCGCCCCTCCCGGGTGAGAAAGGCGGTGTTTGCCGCAAGCTGTTTTCTGTCAGTTTGTCATCTGCGGTCATTGGTGTTCATTTCAAAATTCGCGCTCCAAACCCGGCAAAGGACATGAAATGTCCCATTCATGGCCAGGCATGGGACACGAAATGTCCTATATTTTTCCCAGAGGAGGAATGCGCGGCTCCGGGTGTCCGACGCTGACATGGGGGTTGTCCCTGAGAAAGAACCTCCACGGCAGGTCGGCGGCCCTGGAGATTCCGATCCGCGGCGCCTGGATAATGCGGGGAAGGAATCTGGCCCGGTGGAGGATCAGCGCGTTTCCCCGCAAGAAATCGAGGCCATGGCTGGAGCCGTCGATCCCGATGGCCTGGGTCAGCTTTCCGGGGCCGGAACAAAGCCGCGTGGGATCGTCCATCTTGCGCCGCCGCCGCATGTCTGCGATCCCGTGGGCGGGTTCGAGGGCGCGAATGAGAACAAAGCCCTCATCCGCGCCGCCCTTGACGAGAAAATTCAAAAGCCAATGCACCCCGTAATTCAGGTAAACATAAGCCGTGCCCGGCGGGTGATCGGCGACGAAGCGCCGCGAAGACGGACGGCTGAACGTATGGCAGGCCTCGTCATTCCGCGCGGAGTAGGCTTCTGTCTCGACAATGATGCCGCCGCATCCCTTCCAAAGCAATTCACAGCCGATCAGCCCTCGCGCGCAGGTGAGGGGGTCGCGCGTGAAAAAATCGCGTGTCAAAGCTGGGAAACGCTTTTCTCCGCGATCCCGGCGGCTCTGAGTGAGGGATCGCCGGATTCGGGCCTTCCTCCCGGCGTCCTGGCCATCTTGGCCGGACGCACGCTTCCCTGCCCCCTTCGATGCTTGCCTGTTCACCCGCGCAGGCGGACGAGGAGGTCTCCGCCGTCCACGGCGTCGCCAACGCCTGCGAGGAGTTCGTCGATGACACCGGCGACCGGGGCGTAGAGGGTGGTCTGCATTTTCATGGCCTCGAGGGTGAGGAGCTTGTCGCCTTTTGCGACGCGGGCTCCATTTCCGGGGCCGACGGAGGTGATCATGCCGGGGATCGGGGCGCCGACTTCGAGCGGGTTGGCGGCATTGGTTTTGGGACGCGCCTTGGCGGTGGTGGTCACGGATTTGTCCACCGCTGTCGCCTCGCGCGGCATGCCGTTCAATTCGAAGGAAATGATCCGGCGGCCGTCCTTGTCCGCGACCCCGATGTTGACGAGCTTGATGAAGAGCGTCTTTCCTTCCTCGATATCCACCGTGACTTCTTCCCCCGGCTTGAGGCCGTAGAAAAACGCGGGGGTTGGAAGGACGCTGACATCGCTGAAGTCGCGCTGGAATTTCGAGAATTCCGCGAACACGTCCGGATACATCAGGTGGCTGAAGAGTTCGTCATCGGTCGGTTCGTGTTTCAGTTTTGCGGCGAGTTCGGCACCGACGGCGGCCAGGTCGATCTTCGGGGCGCGGGAGGATTTTGGCCGGGCTTTTCCGAGGACCACTTCGACGACGTTCCGCGGCCAGCCGCCCATCGGGTTGCCGAGTCCGCCCGCGAGCATGTCCTTCACGGACTCCGGGAAGGGCATTCCGGGATCGAGGTTGACGACATCCGCCGGACGGATGCCGCGGGTGAACAGGAAGAGGGCCATGTCGCCGACGACCTTGCTCGACGGCGTGACTTTGACGATGTCGCCGAACAGGGCATTGACCTCGGCATAGCAGCGGGCGATTTCCGGCCAGCGGTGCGCGAGGCCCATGCTGGCGGCCTGTTCCTTGAGATTGGTGAACTGGCCGCCCGGCATCTCGTGGAGATAAACCTCCGCGCTTCCCGTCCGGGGCGAGGTGTCGAACGGAGCGTAGAATGTCCGGACCTGTTCCCAGTAGTCGGCATACTCGTCGAGCGCCTCCCGGTCCAGGCCGCTGGCGCGCGGGGTATTTTCGAGAGCGGCCACGAGGCTGTTGAGGTTCGGCTGCGATGTCGAGCCGGACATCGAGGAAATTGCCGCATCCACGACATCCGCCCCGGATTCCGCGGCGAGCAGCACGGAAGCGGCATTCACGCCGCTCGTGTCGTGCGTGTGGAAATGGACCGGCATCCCGACCTCCGCGCGCAATGCCTTGATGAGCGCGCGCGCGGCGAACGGACGGCAGAGCCCGGCCATGTCCTTCACGGCGAGGATGTGGGCGCCCATTTTTTCGAGTTCCTTCGCCAGCGCGACATAATATTTCAGCGAATACTTCGCGCGCCTGGGATCGAGGATGTCGCCGGTGTAGCAAAGCGCTCCCTCGCAGACCGCCGCCGTTCCGCGCACGGCATCCATCGCGGCGCGCATGTTCGGCAGGTCGTTCAGGGAATCGAAGATCCGGAAGATGTCCATTCCGGCCTCGGCGGAACGTTTCACAAATCCCTTCACCACGTTCGGAGGGTAATTCGAATAGCCGACCGCATTCGAGCCGCGCAGGAGCATCTGGAAGCAGATGTTCGGGACGCGTCGGCGCAGCTCGCGCAGGCGATCCCAGGGGTCCTCGCGCAGGAACCTCATCGAGGCGTCGAATGTGGCCCCGCCCCACATTTCCAGGCTGAACAACCCGGGCGTGCGGCGGGCGACAGCGTCCGCAACGGCCAGCATGTCATACGTCCGCACCCGCGTGGCCAGCAGCGACTGGTGGGCGTCGCGAAACGTCGTGTCCGTGAAGAGGAGGCGCTTTTGCGAGCGCGTCCATTCGGCGAACTTTGCGGCGCCGAGTTTCAGCAGGAGCTGCCTCGTGCCATCCGCCGGCGGGGTGCGATGGTCGTAGTCCGGCCGCGCGGCGGCGGGAAGCGGGGCCGGGATTTTGTGGCCTTTGGCCTGCGGGTTGCCGTTGACGACGATATCGGCGAGGAAGGCCAGGAGTTTCGTCGCCCGGTCCTTGCGGGGTTTGAACTCGAAGAGCGCGGGGGTGGTGTCGATGAGCGTCGTCGTCGCCTGTCCGTCGGCGAATGTGCCGTGGTGGATGACGTTTTCGAGGAACGGGATGTTGGTCTTGACCCCGCGGATACGGAACTCGCGGAGCGCCCGGTGCATGCGCTGCAGGGCCATGGGAAATGTCTGGCCGGAGGCCGTGATCTTGACCAGCAGCGAATCGTAGAACGGCGTGATCACGCTCCCGGTCGTTCCCATGCCGGAGTCCAGGCGGATGCCGAATCCGGCGGAACTGCGGTAGGTGATGAGCTTGCCGTAGTTCGGCGTGAACTTGTTGGCCGGGTCCTCGGTCGTCACCCGGCATTGAACGGCAAAACCATTGCGCGGAATGCCCTCCTGCGCGGGCAGCGCAAGGTCCGGCCCGTGCAGGGCGGCCCCGGCGGCGACGAGGATCTGCGAGCGCACGAGGTCGATGCCCGTGATCTGCTCGGTCACCGTGTGCTCGACCTGGATGCGCGGATTCATCTCGATGAAGAACCATTCCTCGCGGTCCAGATCGTAAAGAAATTCGATGGTGCCGGCGTTGTTGTAGCCGATCCCCTCCGCGATCCGCACGGCCGCGTCGCACAGCTCGTGGCGGATCCCGTCCTTCAAGCCGATCGAGGGGGCCACTTCAATGACCTTCTGGTGGCGGCGCTGGACCGAGCAATCCCGCTCATGCAAATGGAGGACATGCCCGTGGTTGTCGCCGAGGATCTGGACCTCGATGTGTTTGGCGCGCGGGATGTACTTTTCGAGAAAGACGGCCGGGTTGCCGAATGCGCGGCCGGCTTCGCCCTGGGCTTCGTCCAGAAGCGGAGCCAGATCGGAGCCGTTCAGGACCACCCGCATCCCCCGGCCCCCGCCTCCGAACGCCGCCTTGATGATGAGCGGGAACCCGATGGGCTTCGCGATTTTGAGAGCGGTGGCCCGATCGACAACCGGATCTTTCGTGCCCGGCAGGGTCGGGACTTTCAGCTTGTGGGCGAGGGCCCGCGCGGCCGTCTTGTCGCCCATTTCCCGGAGCAGTTCCGAACGGGGGCCGACGAATGTGATGCCCGCCGATTCGCACGCGGCGGCGAATCCGGCATTTTCCGAGAGAAACCCGTAGCCCGGGTGGATCATGTCCACCCCGCGTTCCTTCGCGAGACCGACGATCCCTCCGATGTCGAGATAAGCTCCGACCGGCCCCTTGCCCTCGCCGACCATGTAGGCCTCGTCCGCTTTGAAGCGGTGCATCGAGAGGCGGTCTTCCTGCGCGTAGATGGCCACCGTGCGCATGCCCAGTTCGGTCGCGGCCCGGAAGACCCGGATGGCGATCTCGCTGCGGTTTGCCACGAGGATCTTCTTTCCGACAACGGAGGACAATGCCGCATCGCGCTTGGAGATTTTCATAAGGTCGAATATTTCGGGGTTGCATACTCCAAGACCGCCTGCATGGCAACCGCCTCGAATGAAAAAGAATCTCCATGCCACCCCGCGCGAACGGCCCGTGTTTCCGTTCTGGAATTTTGCCCCGGCGCGCGTAGTGTCTGGCAGCCATGCAACTGCCGACCGGCACGGTCACATTTTTGTTCACCGATATCGAGGGAAGTTCCCGCTTGTGGGAGAGGTTCCCCGTCGATATGGGCCCCGCTTTGGCCAGGCATGACGCCTTGCTCCGGACGGAAATCGAATCCCATGGAGGATGGGTGTTCAAAACGGTCGGCGACGCCTTCTGCGCGGCCTTCGCCTCTTCCGGGGAAGGTCTGGAAGCCGCCTTGGGCGCGCAGGAAAAGCTCTTCGCGGAAGACTGGGGAAAAGTCGGCCCGTTGCGGGTCCGGATGGGCCTGCATACCGGTCCGGCGGAATTCCGGGGCAACGACTATTTCGGCGGAACATTGAACCGCGCCGCGAGGATCAGTTCCGCCGGGCACGGCGGCCAGGTGCTTTGTTCGCAAACGGTGGCCGATCTCCTGCGCGAGGCCACGCCCGAGGTCGGCTTTGTCTCTCTCGGGGATTTCCGCCTGCGGAATTTGAATCGTGTCGAGCGGATTTACCAGGTCCATGCACGGGGGTTGACGGCTTCTTTTCCCCCGCTCCGTTCGCAGCAGACCCTGCCGCACAACCTTCCGGCTTCCCAAACCAGTTTCATCGGCAGGGGCGGCGAGCTGGAGCAGGTCAAGGAATTGCTCGGGAAGACGAGCGCCCTCACGCTTCTCGGCGCCGGCGGCACGGGGAAAACCCGCCTTGCCATCGAGGTCGGACGCGAGGTGCTGGATGACTATCCGGACGGGGTCTGGCTGGTGGAATTGGCCACGCTCGAAAAAGATTCCAGGCTTGCGGATGCCGTCGCCGCCACGCTCGGCGTTCGTGAGGAACCGGGCCGTTCGCCGGGCGAAACCCTCGCGTCATTTCTCTGCGGGCGCGAGATGCTGCTGATCCTCGACAATTGCGAGCACATCATGGATTCCGTTTCCCGGGAGGTCACCGCCCTTCTCGCCAGATGCAAAAGCGTGCGCGTGCTTGCCACCAGCCGGCAGGCGCTGCACATCCCCGGCGAGGTGACGTTCCCGCTGCGGGCGCTCGAGGCCTTCGATGTCTGGCGTCGCCCGAAGGACAAACCGCTGGCGGCGGAAGACATCGCCGGCTTCGACGCCGTCAAGCTCTTCGTGGACCGGGCCCGGGCATTGGTCCCGAATTTCCAACTCACCGATGAAAATGCCCCGGACATCGCGCGCATCTGCTGGAGGCTGGACGGCATTCCCCTGGCCTTGGAGCTGGCCGCCGCGCGGCTGCGGGTCCTCACGCCCGCGCAAATTTCCGAGCGCTTGAACGACCAGTTCCGGCTCCTGAAGGGCACGGCGGTCCTGCCGCACCAGCAAACGCTTCGCGCCCTCATCGATTGGAGCTACGATCTTCTGACCGGGCCCGAAAAGCTTTTGTTCCACCGTCTCGCCGTTTTCGCCGGCGGGCGCACGATCGAGGCGGTCGAGGCGGTCTGCGCGGATGACGACACGGGCGATGTGCTCGATCTCCTCCAGCAACTCGCCGAAAAATCCCTCCTTTTCGTCGACCAGGATCCGTCCACGGGACCGCGGTACACGCTCCTGGAATCGGTCTGGCAATACGCCCGCGAGAAATTGAGGGAATCCGGCGGAATGGAGGCCATGCAGGAACGCCACCTGCATTACTATCTGCAGCTCGTCAGGGATGCCGGCCCGCACCTCACCGGGCCGGATCCCGAAAAGCATCTCCGGAAGCTTTCCGCCGACGCTCTCAACATTCGATACGCGCTGGAGTGGGCGGCGGAACGTCCGGGGGATGCGGAACCCGGGTTGCAGCTGGTCACGGGCCTGGAGCGCTACTGGGAAATTTGCGGGAACCTCGAGGAGGCGAGACGCCACTGTGAAGCCGTCCTGGCGAGGCCGGATTGCGGCGTTCACCCGCATTTCCACGCGCGCGCGATGATGTCGGCGGGGAGGATTGCGTGGGCGCAGGATCGCTACGACGAAGGCCGCGCGTTGCTGGGCCGTGCCCTGGGCATTTTCGAGCGACTCGGCGAGGAAGAGATGGCCGGATTTGTCAATGGCTACGAGGGGTTTCTCGCGTTTTCGCAGGGGGACAGGGATCTGGCGCGCCGGTTCTTTCTCAAGGCCGCGGAGATCGGAAAGAACACCGCGAACCGGAAAATCCAAGCGCTTGCCGTGGCCGGAGAGGGGAGCCTCGCCGCCGGCGAAGGGGATCTCGATCTCGCGTTCGAACTCAAACTCAAGGCCCTGCGGATGTTCCGCGAGGTTCGTGACAGATGGGTCGTGGGCTACAGTCTCTGGGGCCTCGCGCAGGCCGCCCTGGCCCTTGGCCGGCCGGCACCGGCCCGCGAAGCCTTGGCGGAATGGGCGCGGATTGCTCGGGAACTCCACAACCGGTGGGCCATCCCCTACATCATCCAGCACCTCGCCGATGCGGCAAGACTGGAAGGGAAAGCGGATCTTGCCGCAAGGCTCTTCGGCGCGGCCGAACAACAACGCGGAAAATTCGGCGCCCGCTTCTCACCCTCCGAACAGACGGCTTGGGACACCTCGGTGACCGCCCTGAAAAACCTGATCGATGAGGAAGCGTTCCACACCCACTGGAAAGCCGGACGCCACCTCCGCCCGGAAGCCGCCCTCGAACTCGCGCTCGCGGGATGAACCTATAAACCTACAAAGGAAAATAAACAGCCACAAAAAGGCAGGCAGCGGGCTCCGGAACCTCCCGGAGTCTCCGCTTGACAGCCGATTGGCTGCCGGGGCAAAACAGGGGCACAGGCGTCCCGCCTGTGAAAGGCTTGAGCCTACGCCGCAAAGTCAGTGCCCCAACGGGGGGGCCTATTCTCGTGCGCTGCGAATTTCCAAGAGGTGGCATGACACCCGATCCCAAACGCACGACGAGAAAGGGAGAAGGTCACGGCGGTGCCGAGCAGGTTATTTGCCGATGCAGAACCGTCCGAAAATTTCGCCCAGGATTTCCTCGGTGCCCGCTGTTCCGATGATTTGTCCCACGCTGTCGAGGGCGGCGCGAAGCTCGATGGCCGGGAGTTCCGGGGGCTCGCCGGCGCGAAGCGAGTCCTTGGCGGTGTGGAGCGATGTGGCCGCGGACTCGAGAAGCGTTTTGTGGCGGGCATTGACGGCGGCGAGCGATTGGCCGGACGAGAGGTGCTGGCCGCAGGTTTCTTGGAGCATCGCTTCCACAAGCCTGGGAAATCCGTCGCCGGTTTTCGAGGAAACGCGCACGACGTTGGAGGGTAGGCTGGCATTCGGCGGGAGCAGGTCGATTTTGTTCGCCACGAGGATTTCCCGCGCCCGCAACGCGGGCTCGCTGAACCCGGCCGAGGCGTCGAGGACATGAAGGACGAGATCCGCCCGGTCGATGGTTTGAAGCGCGCGGTCAACCCCCTCGCGCTCCACGGGATCACCGGTCTCGCGCAGGCCCGCCGTGTCGGTGAGACGGAACAGAATCCCCCGCAGGCAGACAGATTCCTCGATCGTGTCCCGCGTGGTGCCGGGGATCGGGCTGACAATCGCGCGCTCCATCCCAAGCAGCCGGTTGAGCAGGCTCGATTTGCCGACATTCGGGCGTCCGACGATCGCGGCCCGCACCCCTTCGCGCAGCACCCGTCCGCTCTCCGCCGTGGAGAGAAGGCTCTCGATCCGCGCAATGACGGACGAGATTTTTTCCAGGAGCAGGGTCCCGGTGGCGGGGTCGATGCCTTCCTCCGGAAAATCGATCCAGGCCTCGAGGTGGGCGACGGTTTCGAGGATCCCCGCCCGGATGCCGGAGACCTCGCCGCCCAGCCGTCCCTGCAACTGCTCTGCCGCCGCCCGCATGGCCGGCGGCGTCTTGGCGCTGATGAGGTCCATGACGGCTTCGGCCTGGGTGAGATCGAGTTTGCCGTTCAGAAAAGCGCGCTGCGTGAACTCGCCGGGTCCGGCGGCACGGGCCCCCTGCCGGAGCACGACCTCCAGGACATGCGCGGCCAGCAGGATGCCGCCGTGGCACCCGATCTCGACCATGTCCTCGCCCGTGTAGCTTGCCGGGGCCTGAAAGACCGTGACGAGGACCTGGTCCACGGTCACCCCGTCTTCAACGATCCGGCCGGGGGTTGCCCGCCGCGGCACGGGATTTCCCGGGTGGAAAATCCTTCCCAGGATCGCGGCCGCATCCGGTCCCGAGATGCGGATCAAGGCGACGGCCCCCTCTCCGGGAGGCGTTGAAACAGCGGCAATCGTCATCGGGCCGGATCAGGCGGTCGCCAGCGGCCCGCGCGGGATCCCGCCGGCGGCATCGAGGGCCTTGAGCTCGGATATGAAGCGGCGGTTCTGGTCCATCGTGCCCACGGAAACGCGGATCCAGGCCGGAAGCTTGTAACTCCGCATCGCCCGGATGATCAGCCCGCGCCGCAGGAGCGCCTGGAAGACCGCATCCCCGTCGCCGACATGCACGAGGACGAAATTGGCCACGCTGGGAACAAACTCGAGCCCCATCCCGGAAAATTCGGCCTGGAGATAATTCCGGCCCTCGTGCGTGAGTTCGCGCGTGCGGCGCATATGCTCGTCATCCTCGAGCCCGGCGAGCGCGCCGGCCTGCGCGATGCCATTCGCGTTGAACGGCTGTCGGGTCTTCTGGAGGACGGCCGCCAGTTTTCCCGGCGCGAGCCCGTAGCCGATGCGGAGATTGGCAAGTCCCTGGATCTTCGAGAACGTGCGCATGACAACGACATTCCGGCCCTCGCGGACGTGGCGGATGACATCCGGCGGGTTGTCGAGAAACTCCAGGTAGGCCTCGTCAAAAATCACCAGCACATGATCCGGGACGCGCTCCATGAAGCGGCCGATCTCGTCCTGTCCGACCATCGTGCCGGTCGGGTTGTTTGGATTGGCGATGAAAAGCTGCCGTGTCCGCGGCGTGATCGCGGCCAGCATCGCCTCCAGATCGTGGGTATATCCCGGGTCCGGAACTTCCACCGTCTTCGCGCCGAAAAGCTGGGCCATGAGGGTGTAGACAGCGAACGCGTGCTTCGCGGTCACAACCTCGTCGCCGGGCCGCAGAAACGCGTGTCCGATGAACTCGATGATTTCATTCGAGCCATTGCCAAGGATCACATTCTCCCGGGCGAGCCCGAGCTTGCCGGCAATCGCATTCCGCAGCGCCCATCCGCCGCCGTCCGGATAAAAGTGCGCGCGCTCCAGCGTCTCCCGCATTGCCGCCAGCGCTTTCGGGGAAGGGCCGAGCGGGTTTTCATTCGAGGCGAGTTTGATGATATCTCCCGCCGCGAGCCCCATTTCGCGGGCCAATTCCTCGGCCGGCTTGCCCGGTTCGTAGGCCACGAGGTCGAGGATGTGTTGATGAGCCAAGTTCCACATAGGAAAGATGATTTTGCCGCGTTTGCCCGTCGGCGTCAACCTGCCGGGATTCCGGGCACACAAATCAAACGACCCACACCCAAAAGAAAACTTCTTCCCAGAACCAGTCGGTGCCTGCCAGAGTTTCCCTTACTCCGATGCCGGGGTTCTGGAAAAAACCTCCACGATGAGAGATCGACGTTTTAATTGAAGCTACAGTTGGCAAAGCTTCCCGATCACATTCGCGAGCTGGTTGCCTCAGGAGTGAACAGTCGATTGAAGAGGATGGGTGTTGGAATATGGCCGAAGCGGTCGTTGCAGCCGCCTCGCTCTATCGAGGCGTCACAGGGACACGCCGATAGCCCGGATAAATCACAGAGGGGCAGCCCATCTAGAGCACAGGAAGTGATGGCCCAATTCACCAAGCCTCAAAATTCCCGAAAATACCGCTTAACCGGTCGCGGCAAAAACCGGATGAGCTCGGGATGGAACATATTACCATCCCAAACGGAGCCGAAAAGAAAACCAAACTCGGCTATAGCTACATCAGGTTCTCATCGCCCCAGCAGATGCAGGGCGACAGCCCTCGACGCCAGACTGAGGCCAGCGAGGAATACGCCGCCGCGAACGGCCTGCACCTTGACCACAGGCCTTGGCCCCATTGCCGCGCTGGCAGCCACGGACGACATGTGCGGCCATGTCGCCGCACTTCAAATCGACGGCTCTGTTCAGACTTGGGGACGTAACGACTCTGGCCAATGCGATGTGCCGTCAATCCTTCCGACGATCAAATCCATCTCGACCAGTCACGACCACGCCGCCGCGATCACGACTGATGGGAAGCTCATCACCTGGGGAGGCCGAAACTGGAGCGGAGAGCGGGACATTCCCGTTAAACTTTCCGATGCCAAGTTCCTCCAAGTCGCTGCCGGACAAGGATTCAACATCGCTACCGTTCAAACATCAGCCCTTTGAATCGCCTCATTAAAGTATTCCTTCTGGAAGCTTCTTTTTGCACCCCGAAAATCGATCAAATGGCAATCTCATCGAGGAAACCGTAAGCGACGACTACGTCGCCCTAACCCAGCGTCCCACCGCTCCATCGGCGGCAACGCCCGCGCCGTCTTCGACTACTTCATCGGCTTCAAACTCGGACTCCGAAGGACCCTCGGGAGTTCGAGCGCCGCTTGCTTCTCGACACCTACCGCACCTTCGGTTGTGACGACGGCCAAAGCGTTACGCAATCTGAACTACCATTCTGTGATTTATCCGGGATAGAGCGGCGCGGCTTTCATTTAAGCCGATCCAAAGATCCGATGCTCAGCCTCCGCTTCGATGCAGGATGTGGAGGGTCATTTCAGGCGGGCAGAAGAGCCTGGCGGCGACACCGCAGGCTCCGGTTCCGCTCGACGTGTATCCGGGCATGCCGTTCTTGACCCACGGAACTGGAAAATGCCGCCTTGCGCATCGCGGCAAAATGATTCTGTGTGTGGGCGATGGAGTTCTTGTTTGACCGGATCGAGAAGCCGTCGCCGCGGTGGGCGAAAGCGGCGACCGCCTGCGGGTTGCTCGTGATGTATTCGGTTCTTTGCTTCTGGATTTTTTCCAGTTCCGTCCAGGACTGGAAAAAGGTCTGGGGCTACCGGGTGGTTTTTCTCAACGGGTGGATGACGACCGTCGGGATCTCGGCGGTTGCGCTGGTCCTGAGCACGGCCTTCGGCGTGGGCGCGGCCCTGGCGCGGCGAAGCGCGTTTTTGCCGCTGAAGTACACGGCGATTTTTTATGTCGAGACCATCCGCGGCCTGCCGTTGATGTTCCTCGTCCTCTTCGGGTTCTACGGGGTCGCGGACAAACTCGGCTGGAACGACCGCCTGCCGGTCGGGGTCCTCATCCTCTCGCTTTTCAGCGGGGCCTACATTGCGGAAGTCATCCGGGCCGGGATCGAGAGCGTGGGCCGCTCGCAGTGGGACTCGGCGCGCGCGATCGGTCTCACGCCGGCGCAGGCCTACCGGTTTGTGATTTTTCCGCAGGTTCTCCGGCAGACGCTGCCGCCGCTGGCCGGGCAGTTTTCGTCGCTCATCAAGGATTCCTCGCTGCTCTACATCGTCGGGGTTTCGGAACTGACTTTTGCCGCGCAGCAGGTGAACTCCGCGACCTATTCGACCTTCGAGGCCTATCTTCCGCTCGGGGCCTGCTACCTGGTTCTCACGCTGCCGGTTTCGCTCTGGACCAAAATTTTGGAACGCAAAGTCCGTTATGAAAGTTGAATTCCGGAATGTGACCAAAGCGTTCGGGGTGAACCGCGTGCTCGACGATGTGTCGTTCGAGGCGGAGTTTGCGCATGTGCTCGCGCTGATCGGGCCGTCCGGCGGGGGGAAATCCACGCTGCTGCGGCTTCTGGCAGGCCTTGACCGACCGGATTCCGGCACGATCCTCGTGGATGGCAATGCGCTCGAGCGCTCGGAGGAGGCGCTGCGGCTTTATCGCCGGACGATCGGGACCGTCTTCCAGGCTTACAATCTCTTTCCGCATCTCAGCGCGAGGGCCAATGTCGCGCTTCCCCTGGCCGAAGTGCATCGGCTTTCAAAAGGCGATGCGCTTCGGCGCGCGGACGACGTGCTCCACCGTTTCCAACTCGCCGCCCATGCGGGCAAGCAACCCGGGCTTCTGAGCGGCGGCCAACGGCAGAGGGTGGCCATCGCGCGGGCGCTGGCAATCGATCCGAAATTTCTCCTTCTCGACGAGCCCACCTCCGCGCTCGATCCCGAAATGACGGCCGAGGTGTTGGATGTGATCGCCGAACTCCGCGATCTGGGGAAACCGATCATCCTTGTCACCCATGAGATGGGCTTCGCGCGCCAGTCCGCCGATCTGGTCGCCTTCGTGGCCGATGGCGGCCTCCGCGAATCTGGCCCGGCCGCAGAATTTTTTTCAAACCCCTCGACTCCCGGGACGCGGAAGTTCCTCGAAAAGATCCTCAGGTATTAACCCGGATAAATCACAGTCCAAAGGCAGGCGGAGAGCACGCCCTGCGCATCCAACCTGCGCCAGATCGGGTTGGCTGTCATGCACAAGGTGCAGGACAACGGGAACATCTATCCTTTTGTGGAAGGGGATCCGGCAGACCCGGTTTACGCCCCCGGAGGATGGAGCGGAGAGCCTGTGCGACGCATTGAAACCTTATGGCATCACCGACAGGCGCTGCAAAAGAACAGCCAATAGGAATCCGCCCGCGAGGTTTCCCGGACAGTTGGGGGCAGCTATTTCATCTCGAAATTGCTTCCGGCCTTCCGTGCCCGGAAGACGAGCGCGCATGCCGCCGCGCAGGCAATTCCCAGGTCTCGGAGGATGGCCGTTTGCATGGCTGCCGCGGAGGGGGGTTCGTCGCTGCCGAAGCATCCGCAGCTGACGATGATATCATTCGAGAGCGCCCAGGTGAGGACGCCGATGAACAGGAGCGCCAGGAGCAGGATCAACGCCGATCCCGCGCGGTGGATTCGCGGCAGGAGAATCAGGACGCCGGCGGCAATTTCCGTCCATGCAAGGAGGCTGGCAAATGCTCCGATCCAGGAGTCCGGGAGGATGGTGAAAGGGACGAGAGCGAGCGCGAAGGCCTCGCTCGCGCTTGCCTTGACGATGCCCGCGTACAGGAAAATCCCCCCGAGGAAAACGCGGATCAGCGCGACGGACCAGGGCAGGATCTGACGGCGGCGGTCCGGGGAAAGGCTCATTATTTCACACGCGTGGATGCGCGGAGGGCGAGCCAGGCCGCGTGGACGTTGTGGACACGGAAGATGGAGGCCCCGCGAAGGGCGCCGGCCACGATGCAGGCGATGGTCCCGGCGTCGCGGGCGGCGGGGTTCCCGATTCCGAGCGCCTGTCCGATGGTGGTTTTTCGCGAGACGGGAAGAAGGATCGGACACCCGAACCGGGCGAGGCGCGGAAGCTCGCGCAAGATGCGGAGGTTGTCGCCGGTCCGCTTCGCAAAATCGATTCCGGGATCGAGCACCAGGGACCCGTGTGGAAGGCCGGCGGCGCTGGCCAGGGCGATCTTGGATTCAAAGAATGTTTCCAACTCGTCCATGATGTCGCGGTATTCCACATGGGCGTGCGGGACTTTGGGCTCGCCCTGGGAGTGCATGATGAGAAGTGCGGCGCCGTGTTCCGCGCAGAGGCGCGCGTGGGTGGAATCCGGCAGGGCGCTCATGTCGTTGAGGAGATCGCAACCGGCCTGCAAAGCGCGGGCGGCCACGCCGGTGCGCCAGGTGTTCACGGAAAGCAACGGGGGGGAAACCTGCCTGTCATCCCGCGGGCGGGCCTTTTCCATCAAAGCGGGGAATTTTTCCAGGAAGGGAGCGATGCGCCGCCACTCCTCCTCTTCGCTCACCGGCGCGCGGTTCGTCCGCGCGCTCTCTCCGCCGACGTCCACGATGTCCGCCCCCGCGGCCACGATCTCGAGAGCCCTCTCCAGCGCCCAGCCGGTATCGAGCCGCCCATCCCCCGAGAACGAATCGTCGTTGATGTTCAAAATGCCCATGACCAGCGGGAGCGGTCCGATGGGGACCGCGCGCCCGCGGGCGCGGAGAAGCGTGATGTTCTCCTTGTCTCCGGTCGGATTCTTCTCCAGCCTGTTGTCGGATTCCACGGACATGAGTTTTATCAATTCGGTTTTTGCAAAGCTGAAACGCCATCCGAAGAGGATCGTGTTTCCGGACGGAGACGATCCGCGAGTCATACGCGCGGCGCAAATGTTTTACGAGAGGGATCTTGGCGTGCCGATCCTTCTCGGCAAGCGGGATGTGATCGAGCGCGTGGCGAAAGTCGAAAAGGCGGGGCTTGACCACGTGGCGATCATCAATCCGGAGACATCCTCCGACCTGCCGGTTTTCTGCCAGAGGCTGGAGCGACTGGAGCGCTACAAGAGCATGGGTCTCAGGGACAGCCGGGCGGTCATGACCAATCACAATTACTTCGCCGCCATGATGGTCCAATACGGGCTTGCGGATGCGCTGGTCGGCGGGGTGAGTTCCTACGGCGGGGTTTTCCTGCGTCCGCTTCTCCACCTCATCAAGCCGCTGCCGCATGCGGAGGTGGTGTCGAGCTGCACGATCGTGGAGCTGGAGAACAAATTCTTCGGCGACGACGGCGTGATGTTTTTCGGCGATACCGGGGTCGTGCCCGATCCCAACATGCAGCAATTGGCCTCGATTGCCGTCCAGACTGGCCTGGTGGCGCGGCAGGTCTTCGGGCGGCGTCCGCGGGTGGCGCTCCTGAGCTTTTCCACCAAAGGCAGCGCGCGCACGGCCTCCACCGAAAAGGTGGCCGGGGCGACCGAGCTGGCGCGGCAGATCATTCAAAAGATCGGCGCGGAGATTGCGGTGGATGGGGAAATGCAGGCGGATGCGGCGCTGGACCCGGTGCTGGCGGAGAAGAAGATGGGACCCAGCCTCGTGGCGGGAAAGGCGAATGTTCTGGTTTTTCCGGATCTCAACAGCGGGAACATCGCGGTGAAACTGATCCATCAGTTCGCGCCGGCGAGGACATTCGGGCAGTTGATCCTCGGGCTCACGCGTCCGGCGGCGGATCTTTCGCGCGGGACGGACCCCGAGGAGATCGTCTGCATGGCGGCGCTCGTCGGCCTGCAGGCGATCGAGTACCGGAAATTGTATCCCGAGAGCGCGGAATAGCGCCCCGTGAATACATCCACTCCCCGGATTTTCATCGCCGCGACCGAGCAGAACACGGGAAAAACCACGGTTGCGCTCGGCCTTTACGCGAGCCTTCGGCCCCGCTTCGAGCGGATCGGTTTCATCAAGCCGGTCGGCCAGCGGTTCACGGAAGTCGATGGGAAGCGCATCGATGAGGACAGCGTGCTGATCCGCGACACCTTTGGCACGCAGGTGCCGATCGAGGACATGAGCCCGATTGCGGTAGAGCCGGATTTCACGCGGCGATACATCAACCAGGCGAACCACGAGGCGCTGGCGCGGCGGATCCGGCATTCGTTTGACCGGGCCTGCTGGGAAAAGGACTTTGCGATCGTTGAAGGCACCGGACATGCGGGAGTCGGGTCCACGTTCGATCTGTCGAATGCGTCGGTGGCGAAGTTGTTGGCGAGCAAAGTCGTGCTCGTCACACCGGGTGGAATCGGGCGTCCGATCGACGAGGCGGCCTTGAACAAGGCGCTCTTCGACCGGGAAGGAGTCGAGGTCATCGGGGTCGTGATGAACAAGGTCCACCCGGACAAGCTGGATTACATCGCGGACTTCGCGAGCCGGGGATTCGAGCGGATCGGGCTCGAGCTTCTCGGGATTGTCCCGCTGGAGAACATGCTGGCCGAGCCGACGCTCCAGCAAATCCGCGAGCACATCCGCGGACGATTTCTTTTCAACGAATCGGAAAGCCGCCGGCACAGCAGGCAGGTCGTGATCGGGGCGGTGAGTTCCGCGAATCTCTTTCTGGGAGTGAAACCCGGCACGCTTCTCGTGGTTCCCGGGGACCGGGAGGATGTCGTGCTGGCGGCGCTTTCGCGGTCGATGGCCCCGGAAGGCGGGCCGTTGGCAGGGCTGGTGCTTTCCGACGACCTGCGCCCGCATGCGCGGCTTCTGGAGATGCTCGGCCAGACACCCCTGCCCGTGATTCTTTCGCCGATGGACAGTTACACGATCGCCCAACGAATCCACTCGATGACCGTCAAGACCCTGCCCGGCGACACCCGGAAAATCGGACGGATCCAGGACCTGATCCTGCGTCATGTCGCCATCCCACGCCTGCTGGAAAAGATCGGATGCGCGCCGGAATGAAAGCGGAAAACCAGGCGTCTCCCTCTCATTCATGACACGTCCGGGAAAACAACAGGGGGTTTGCTCTGTGGAAAGCATACCGTGGCATGGGCATCCTGCCCCTGTGTGGCAATCCAGCAAGACATGGGCAGGATGCCCATGCCACAGGAGCTGGACGATGCGAAATCTTGTGGGCCACGGCAGGCGGCGGCACGGCGGCACGGCGGCACGGCTTGGGGATTATTTCTCTGCCTGGTTTTGCTGCCTCTACAGGCCGGAGAGCCGGATGCGCGGCAGGGGGAATCGGCGGCGGCGGGGGACCGGCCTTTGACGGCGATGTTCGGCGGGCCGGAAACAGATTCGTTCCGGAAAGCGGTTTCCGCGATTCCGGGGCTGCAGGTTTTCGAGGGGCTTCCGGATCCGAAAACGGAATCCGTTTTGTTCGCCAAAGAATCGGCGCGTGATCTTGTTCTCCATTGGCCGTTCGGGAAGCAGGCCCGCACCGGGCCTCCCGCTCCTCCGGGCCTCGAAGGGAGAGGTCCGGGACAGGATTTTCAAACAAAAATCCAAGCGGCTCTGGAGAAGAGCCGGCCTCCATCCTTTCTTCCTCCGCCATCGCGCGCGCCGGACCGGATGCTCGGGCCGCTCGGCGGCATCGCCTTTTTCACGATCATCACCCCGGCATCCGAACACTTCAGCAAGGAATTGAAACTATCGGTCGAACAGCAGAATCAACTGAAGGAGCTGCTGCTTCAACGGCGTGACGAGTTTCTGCACCTCGTGGATACGACCCCCCCCCGAGCCTTCAGCTTGGCCGCCCTCACCACGATTAGCCCGGCGGACCTTCGCGGGCTGAGACGTCGAGTTCGATTTCAAAAAGGAGATCGTCGCGGCAGACATGGCAGCCCAGCGAGACCAGCGGCAGCGGCGGCAGGTTGCAGCAGTATTTCTCCCAGACCGCAACATGCGATGGATCGCGGAAGTAGGCGATGGCGCGCGTCGTGTCCTCCAGCCGCATGCCGGCTTCGGTCAGGATCGCGCGCACGACGTCCATCGCCCGTTCGATTTGCCTGGCGGGATCTCCCTTGTGGATGCTTTCACCATCCGGTCCGATGCTCGCCGTGCCGGAAACATAGAGCGCGCGCGAGCACGAATCCGGGACCTCGAGAGCGCGGCTGAAGGCGCTGCCATACGAGAAGGCGTGGCACTGTAGCGGGGAAGGACGGGGGAGGACTTCGGAGGTCCTGGAACGCACGGCAAAAGCCTTCGCCACGAGTGCTGTCCGTCCGGGATTGGGAGCCCCGATGCCTGTGCTGACCGGCATTCTCCGGATCGCGTGGCCCCGGAAAAACCCCGTGCGCACCTTGTTGAATTCCCGATACCAGTCCAGGATTTTCTCGTTGTAAAACCAGGTGCGGACGACGTGTTCAAAACCCATTCCGGCGAGTGCGACGGCTTTCTCGATGGCGAGAAAAACGTCTTTGGTCTGGTCCTCACGCGAGGCATCGGGATCATCGGGCCTGAGCCCGCCAAGAAAGCAGCGGCTGGTTTCGGAGTCTTCGATGAGGTAACCGGAGAGGCGGCCACGCAGAATGAGCGGCGTGGGATCGATCCCCGTGGCCGCCGTGAATTGCATTCCCCCGCGGCCCGGGGACGAGGAAATGACGGATGTGGCCGGCGCCGTGATGCCGGCCCGTTTCACCATGTCCTCCATGCCGGTGATTTCCGGTTCGGTCCCGAAAAGGTCGACGCCGAGGACTGTTGCCTCCGCCCCTCCCGGCAACTGCTCCCGCGCCTGCTGAAAACTCTCCGCGTCAACCGGGCCCCCGAGGGTCACATGCGATTCCAGCCATCCGGGATGGTTGATCGTCTTGATCGTCTTGAGGTGGAAGGAAGCGGGTTCTGCGCTGGGGAAATCCGGCATGTTTTGCGGATTCAACTCGAATAGTTGGATGAAGTCGCGTATTTTCCGTAACATCTCGTCCGAGGCGGGGTTGAATCCGTTTGCGGGGCTGTTCGAGGGGACAGCATTCGTTGTCGACCCTGTGATGTTGATGAGAGCGATCCTTTTGCTGGTGACGGGAATCGCGGTCTGCCCGGCTGCGATGGGGCTGACCGTTCTTCCGTTCGAGATGGGCGCGCAACCACGTCTGGCCCCTCCCCTCTCCGCGGCGCTGGACAACCTGGTTTCGGTGAAACAAAAAGCCGCGGGCATTCGCCGGGCCCGGATGTGTTCGGACGAGGTTTTTCTGCGCAGGCTCTTGTCAAAAAAGAGCTGGTCCCTGGGGCTGCTTCCGGCCATCCCCTACGAGCTGGCGGAAAAGTGAGAGGCATTCCCGAAATCCGTTGTTGCCGCATCGGGTGCCTCTGCGAAAGTTGCAAACAGGAACAGGCGTCCCGCCTGTTGGTGCCCAGGCTCTCGCATAGGGCCGCCGCGCCCTACATGGGCGCGGACTCCCATGCCCCCTGGTCATCCATCGCCGATGCCAGCTCTCGCAGAGGCACCCTACCGCATCTCGGTTCCGATTTTAATCTGGGCGAATCGGTTGGCTCCCGTTACCCCAAGGCGAGCTGGGCGGTCGAGATCTCGAGGATTTCGTTCGTGATGCTGGCCTGGCGGGCCTTGTTGTATTCGAGCGTGAGGTCCTTGACGAGGTTCTTGGCGTTGTCGGTGGCGCTCTTCATGGCGACCATGCGCGCGCTTTGTTCGGAGGCGCGTGTGGCGAGAAGGGTCTGGTAAACGCCGAAATGAACGTAGGCGGGGAGGATGGCGTCGAGGACCGAATCGGCGTCCGGCTCGAAGAGGATTCCGCCGTCGAGCGACCGGACTTCCTCATATTCGTTCGTGAGCCCGATCTCCTCGAAGCTGGTCAACGGAAGGAGCGGCATGGCGGTGGGGAGCTGGGAGAGCGTGTTGACGAAACGCGGGAAGAGCACGGTGACCTTGTCCACCGAGCCGTCGAGAAACTTGTCGATGCAGAACTTCGAGATCGCTTTTGTCTCGAGAAAGCTCGGACGGTCGCGCAGGGGGAAATCCGCGAGCATCTTCCGCTTCATGCGGGCCAGGAACTGCGAGCCTTTGCGTCCGACGGAGACGAAGAAAGTCGTCTCCGGATTGAATGCCAGGGCCTCGCGGAAGAGGTTCGTGTTGAGCGCGCCGCACAGCCCTTTGTCGGTGCTGAAAAGCAGGACAATCTCGTGTTTCACCTCGCGGCGGTTCAGAAGCGGATGCGTGGTCGGATCCACGGCATCCCGGAGCGAGACGATGACCCGGTTCATGAGCTGCGCGTAATCGCGTCCGTTGATGGCCGCCTGCTGGGCCTTGCGCATCTTCGAGGCCGCAACCATCTGCATGGCCTTCGTGATCTGGGCCGTGTTCTTGACGGATTTGATCCGCCGCCGGATGTCGCGCAGGTTGGCCATCAGTTGTTGAAGGATTTGAATTCCTCGACCGCGGCACCGAGTTCTTTCTCGATTTCCTCGTCGAATTGTTTTTTGGCCAGGATCTTGTTCAGGATCGCTTCCTTCCGGGACTCGAGGAAGTCGGCCAGCTTGAGCTGGGTGTCCTTGACCTTGTCCACCGGCACGGAATCGAAGAGCCCCTTCTGCATTGCCCAGAGAATCGCGGCCTGCACATGGACCATCATGGGATTGTATTGGGCCTGCTTGAAGAGCTCGACGATGCGGGCACCGCGTTCGAGGGTGGATTTTGTGCGGGCGTCGAGATCGGAACCGAACTGCGCGAACGCGGCAAGTTCGCGGTATTGGGCCAGGTCGCCCTTGATCTTTCCGGCCACCTGCTTCATGGCCTTGATCTGGGCGGCGGACCCGACGCGCGAGACCGAGAGTCCGACCGAGATCGCGGGGCGGATGCCCTGGTAGAACAGGTCGGTTTCCAGGTAGATCTGGCCGTCGGTGATCGAGATGACGTTTGTCGGGATGTAGGCCGAGACGTCACCCGCCTGGGTCTCGATGATCGGCAGCGCCGTGAGCGAGCCGTTGCCGTATTTTTCGCCGAGGCGGGCGGAACGTTCCAAAAGCCGGCTGTGGAGGTAGAATACGTCGCCCGGGTAGGCTTCGCGCCCGGAGGGATGCTTGAGGAGCAGCGAGATCTGGCGGTAGGCGTTCGCGTGCTTGGTGAGGTCGTCGAATACGATGAGCGCGTCCATGCCATTGTCCATGAACCATTCGCCCATGGCGGCGCCGGAGAAGGGGGCGATGTATTGTTCGGAGGCCGCATCGGAGGCGGTCGAGGCGATGATGATCGTGTATTTCAGTGCATCGTGTTCCTCCAGGATGCCGACCACGCGGGCGATGTTCGCGTTCTTCTGGCCGACGCCGACGTAGATCGAATAGAGCGGACGGAATGCCGGGTCCCCGCTCTCTTCGCCGGCCTTGTTGATCTTGGCCTGGTTGATGATCGTGTCCACCGCGATCGTGGTCTTGCCGGTCGCGCGGTCGCCGATGATGAGCTCGCGCTGGCCCCGTCCGATCGGGATCATCGCATCGATCGCCATGATCCCGGTCTGCACCGGCTGGCTCACGCCACGGCGCTTGATGATGCCCGGGGCAATTTTTTCCACGGGATAGAATTTATCGGCGTCGATCGGCCCTTTTCCATCGAGCGGCTGGCCGAGGGCATCGACCACGCGCCCGAGGAGGCCCTTGCCGACCGGGACCTGGAGGAGCCTGCCCGTGGTCTGGACCTCGTCGCCCTCGCTGATCGCCGTGTAGTCGCCGAAGAGAATGGCGCCGACCTCGGTTTCTTCCAGGTTGAGCGCGAGCCCGATGAGACCGCCGGGGAATTCCAGCATTTCGTTGAGCATCGCCCCGCTGAGGCCTTCGAGGCGGGCAACCCCGTCGCCGATTTCACGGACGGCACCGACGTTGGTTTTGCGGGCGGCGGACGACTTGATCGCGCCAATTTTTTCTTCGAGGTCGAGGACGATGTTGCTCATGATGGATTGGGAAATTAACGTTGGTTTTTGATGGCTTCGAGCCGGGCCTGGATGCTGCCGTCCCAGACATCGCTGCCGATTTGCACGCGGAGGCCCCCGATCAGGGCGGGATTCCGGCGGAATTCGGTGGTGAGTTCGCCGAAGCGGGTCTTGAGGCCGGCTTCGAATTCTCGGACCTTGGCGGGTTCCAGAGCGGCGGCGCTCTCGATGACGGCGTGGTGGCCGGCCACCTCCAGGCGCACGAGGCGGGTCAGTTCCTTGAGGATTTGCAGGTAGGAGCGCGGTTTTTTTTCCGCCACCTCGCCGAAGATCGTGTTCAGGCGCGAAGGGTCGAGGCGGCCGTCCACGATCGTGAGCGCGAAGAGTTCGCGGGCCTGGCGTCTGGCTTCTCGGCTGAGCTTCATGGGATCAGGCGGTGAGCTGTCGGGAGGTTTCCGAGGCGAGGCGGTCCTGGTCGTCCTTGGTGAGGATCCGTCCGGCCACCTTCGCGGTGGTGTCCACGACGAGGTGGAGCATTTCCTGTTTGACCTCGGCCACCATTTTGGCGCGATCGAGGACGACGGTCTCATGGGCGCGGGCAATGATGCTCTCGGCGTCCCGGATCGCCTGCTGGGTGGCCTTCTGGCTGTGGGCCTCGCTGCTCGTGCGGCCTTCCTCGATGATGCGCTGCGCATCGGCATTCGCTTTGCGCAGGATTTCCTGGCACCGCACCTCGGACTCGGCGAGCTGCTTCTTGATTCTTTCCGCGTTGAGCTGGCCTTCCTCGATCCGTCGGCGGCGTTCCTCGAACATCGCGACAACCGGCCCGAAGGCAAAGTGCTTCAGGACCAGATAGACGGTGAGAAACAGGACCGTCTGGGCGATGAATTTCTGCCAGTTGACCCCGAAGTCCGTAAAAATTTGATTGAGCACATCCATGAGATTTTAAAAATGATCGGGAGCCGCCGCGCCCGGCGGACGGGCGGCCCCGGGAATGTCTTCAGCGTCCTCCGAAGGCGAGAATGAGCGCGTAAATCGCGATCGCCTCCGAGAGTGCCATGCCAAGGATGCTGATGGTGAGCACCTTGCCGAACGCTCCGGGATTGCGGCCGACCGCTTCCGCCGCTTTCGAGCCGACCATTCCGACACCGATGGCGGCACCCGCGCCGGCGAGGGCGAGGGTGAGACTTCCGGTGACTCCGGTAACCGCCGTGGCGGCCTCTGCAATGATATAAAGGTTCATAGTTGGTTTCTTTTGGTTTTGTTTTTATCCCCGCCGCCCGCAGTCCAGCCACGGTCCCGGCGGAAAAGTCTCAGTGTTCCTTCTCCTCGTCGTGGCCCGTGGCGAGCTGGATATAAACCGCGCAGAGCAGCATGAACACCAGCGCCTGCAGGATTCCCACGAGGAGTTCCAGAAAGTAGAACGGAATCGGAATGGTGATCGAGGCCAGCCAGGCCACCCAGGGCGGAAAATTGAAATCCCTGCCGAGCGTGATCATCGAACTCAGCAGGTTTTCCCCTGCAAAGATATTGCCGAACAACCGGAGGGACAGCGAAACTGGACGGAACAGGATCGACACCACCTCGATGAGCCCCACAAAAAAGAAAACCGGCGCCAGGACGAATGCCATGAATCCCCTGAGCCCGCCTTTCACGCCGAACAGGTGGAGCAGGAAATTTTTCAATCCGACTTCGCTCAGCGACCAGTAAAGCCACATGACCATGAACACGCACGCCATGGCGAGGGTCATGTTCAGGTCCGCCGTCGTCGGGCGGAGAAGCGGGGTGTCCACATGCGGGAGATTCAGCCAGGGCCCCGGTTTCGCTTCTCCCCAGCCGATCGATCCCACGCCCGGCAGCAGCGAAAACCAGTTCGAGGCCAGGATAAAAATAAAGAGCGTGGCCAGGAAAGAAAATGTCCGCGCGATCATGTGTCTTCCCACAACCTCCTCCAGCATGTCGTAGAGGCCTTCGACCACCAGCTCGAACGCATTCTGGAGCGGGGAGGGGACGATCAACATCCTGCGGGTCGCGCTCCGGCAAAGCCAGATCACGAAGGCGGAAATAAAAATGCTCACGAGGACCGAGTTGGTCAACCACCCCGTGAAGCTCATCCCGGCGTCCACGTCGATGAGGCGGGGCGCATGAAGGGTCAATCCGGCTGCTAGTATTGGGAGCGCAAACATTGGGAAATGATCGGGACGGGGGACGGGGACGGACACCGCGCCGCAAAGGAAACGGGGTCTCTCCCAATCGGGTCCTGGGAAAGGGGAAAGGCTATCATATGACCTCCCTCTGGCAACCTGAAAATTTGACCAAAATCACACTCGGGAAAGCCCAGGGGGGGTGACTAAAAGTTGGGTGGGTGGATTGGGCGATCCTTCGCGCGATGAGACACTCCACGCGGCCTCGCCGAAATTTCAGTCTCCGCGCCCGGAACTCACGATCCACCATTGCACGCTCCCGGCACACCCCTCGCAACCGGGAAATCGGGATTCCCATTCCATCAACCGCCCTCTGCAACCGCGCAATTGCCGCCGACATCCGCGCAACCCGCAACTCCATTCGAGCGAATGCCGCTGACATCCGGGGAAGCGGGGTTTACATCCAAGAAATCGCCACCTCCCCCCATTGAAGGAGGCCGTCCTTTTCTCGATTCCGCGGAAAAGCCGAGTTCCGTCAATCGGCGCTGCTGCTCTGCGGAGAGACGATGGTATTTCCTCCGCTGATGAGCCGCCCACGCGCGAATAGAGGGATTTTGCGGCCATTTCGAGGGCACCCGGCAATGACCGAATTGACGGTGGAAAGCGGCGAGTTCCTGAAAGCGTTGCTCCCATCGGGCGGCTTCAATATCCCATACAAAACCCGCGGCGTTGAGCCTTTCCGCCATTCCGGGAAGCAACTTGCTCCGCTGCGCCCGCAGCCCTTCCATCCACCGGCCAAGTCCCGGAAACTCGTCGTTTACGCCCCTCGTAGAAACAAAACAATGGCCATACTTCTGCTTGAAGGCTTCCACTTGCCTGAACCGTTCTTCCAGTTCGTCGGCTTGAGGGTCCCACGGAAAACCAATCGCATCCAGCAAGCGCTGCTGCTCTGAAGAAAGATTCCTCCGGTGCCGCCGCTGACTGGTCGTCCATATGGCAAGCGCCTGATGTCCCCTCTTCGGAATCCGGAAATGCCCGTGCGCACGATGAAATTCCACCAGCTTTTCATACTGGCGCATCCAGGCCGCTTCACAGGGATTCTTCTCCACGCCCATTTCTTCCGGCAAGCGGATCTGTCCGGCCCGGAGTTTGTTCCAGATCGTGCGCTGGTAGCCGACCCAGCACCAAAGGCCGTGGTTGGCCTGAAAAAGATCGGCGACAGACTTGCCGCCCCGCACGACCTCGGCCAGTTCGCTGAAACGCCTGATCCAGACTATATCGACCGATTTGAAAACGAAACCCAGGCGAATCAAGGCAAGAAGCTCGTCAGCGGAAAGCTCGCTCCAATGTTCCCGCTGATAGACAACCCAATCCGAGAAGCTCCGTGAGATAGGACCTTGAGGCTACATCAAACAGCGAGAGTCTCACCGTGCCATCGGAAGTCAAAAACCGCACTTTTCACGAATTGGCCCATCTCCCTGAAATGATGCGGGCGCAAAAAGGCAAAAAATGGGTGGTTTGCACGTTGTAAGCCGTTGATTATCAACATGCGTGATTTTCAGAAAAAGCCTTTTTGCGCCCGCATCTGAAATGCGGAAATTCAACCACATACAACTTTATTCAAACCGCTCTAATATCTGAAACGCGACCACCTGATCGAGAATGATGTCCGCAAAACCCGGATCCGTCCCGATCGCCGCACCATAGTAGAGCCGCCGTCCGCGCAATTCATGCGGGTTGTGACGGAAGACATCCGACTGGCTCGCCGCCTTCCCTCGCTCGCTCCGGATGCCAAGCAACACCGGAATATCCTGGTAGCTGTGCAACCCGTCCGAAATGAAAAACGGCACCACTACCACGTTCGGCTGAGTCGCGAGCTTGTCCCATTCCGCAATCAACGGAGGCTCTTCCATATAAGCCGCCATCGCCTCCGCATAGCGCCCAGTTTGTGAAATCCGCTCCGCTTGCAACCTCGCCGCTTTCGCCGAATTGGCATCCAAACCGGTGCCATGCCCGACGATCAAGAGGCTTGTTTCCGACGGGGTGACATCCCGCGCCACCGACCGGGCTTCCCCCATCAGCAGATCTGTCATGCGCGGATGATTCCCCGCCGGCTCGCAGTATTTGATCGTCCTGCCATCCCGGACAGTCACCAGTCCCTCCAACTCCATCTCCCGCGGAATCACTGTCCCCGTGAAATATCCCTCGCTGATGAAGTTCGGCACCACATAGATTTCCCGGCTTCCCACCATCCGCAATGCCCCGCGAAACGAAGGTGCCTGCTTCCAAAAACACGTCGCCACTTCCGCAAAAATCCCCCGCTGCCGGATCGTCTCCGCATGCGCCAAGGTCGGTGATGCGGAGTCCGGATTCTTCGTCGATCCATGTCCCGCGATCACCAGCGCCGCATTTTTGTAACCGGAAAGTTCCATGTCTTGTTGGATTGTCCGCAGCGGCCATCCGTTTTCATTCCCATTGGGTCTGATACCACGAGGCTTGCCTCGGCTTTTTGTCGTGCGGTAAAATCATATTCTTAAATGCCTCGGGGCTTGCCCCGAGGTTGTTTACTCCTCCGTGCCATCGGCCGCAGTTCAACCCGAAAACCGCTTTTCCCCGCGATCTCTGCGCCCCTGCGTGAGGAATCGCTGAATTCGGGTTCAATCCTGTTAGAAAATCTCCCCGTTCTTATTTCTCCCTTTGCGTCTTCGCGCCTTCGCGGGCAACTTCTTCGTTCATTCCAGAAGCTCGGCGCAGACTTTGCCCGCATCAAAATGTTTTTCCGCATACGCCCGGGCTTCACGGCAGTGATGCGCATAGTTTGACGCGATGGCCCCAAGCGCCTTCGCCGCTTCCGCCGGCGTGCGGAATGCCAGCGCCCCGTCCCCCGATGGCAGATGGTCCGTCCAACCGGTATCCTGCACGACCACAGGCTTTCCGGCCGCCAGGTAACAGGCGCTCCGGCAACTGAACCACCCGCTCTTCGACCGGACATAGCCGTTCTTGGCGATGCTCCACTCGCCTTTCGAGTTCGTCAAAAAATCGTGGTAACTCGCGTAGTCGGGAATGTGGATATCCGGCTCGATGATCGTCCAGCCCTTCTCCTCCAAAGTGGCCGTCGGACGTTTCTGGCCGACTCCCTGGCCCATCGCGAGGACAAACTTTTCCTTCGTCAGCGATGGAAGATCGAGGAATTTCCCGAACTCGATATCTTTCTGCCCATACATCCTGCCTCCGAATTCCTTCGGCGGATAGCTTGCCCAGTTCATCACCGTCGTCCATGCCCCGTCGGCAATATGCCCCGCGCCCGGCGGCATCAAAGTTTTGCTCCACCAATCCAGCGCCACCGGCTGCACCGTCGGTCTCCAATTCAGGCCAGCGGTCGGCACAGCACAGCAAGAATGGCCGATATTCATGCCAAAGGAATAATGCCGCTCGTGCGAGGCCACCCGCGCCGCATATTCCGAGTCCGGATCCGTTGCAAGGCTGATCTGCGTGAACATCGGGTCCCCGTCCAAAAACAGTTTCAGCGGAATCGCGGCGGTCGGCTCCCGCAGCCAACAGGCTCCGGACACATTCACCAGAACATCCGCCGATTTCAGGATCTCCTCCGCCAGCCCCTCATCCCCGATACCATGGTATTGTCCGTTCGCCCCATTGCGGTAAATCCACCGGTCCCCCATGTCGAACTCCCTCATCACGCGCTCCACATAACCGGTATTGTGCGAACAGTTCGCGCTCGGCTCCTGCTTCACCGGATCGTAAGCCCACATGGATGTATCCTCCAAATACCACACATCATGGCCCAGGGCACGGAACCCCAGAACATACTGCATGTAATCCCACGTCACCCCTCCAAACGCATATTGGCCGATCAATCCCGTGACAACAATTCTCATACCCGACGACCTTCTATCCACAAAACCGCTTTTTGACAGCAACAAGATCGAAGCCTCCCTTTCCTGATCCGTCGCGGGTCTGTGGCTTCAGGAAAAAGTCATGGAGGTCTGCCTCAAATGATCCCTCTGCTTTTCGCTGCAATTTTCTCCCTGTGAATCCTGCCATCTTGTGAATTCTGTCTGAAAACCCGTTTTTCGCTTTATGGCGAAAAATACGCCCCCGATTTCCAATCTTCTTGATTCCCAAACACCCGCAACCCGCGTATCCTGCAAATTCCTGCCATTCGTTGTCAGGTGGTGCAGAAAATCCAAAATTTTTTTATCATTGATCGAAACTTTTGAGTTTTGACCAAAGGCGGCAGCTTGTCGGCTGAAGCCGGAAAATAACAGGGGTCCCCCAACGGAGCGTTGACGTTCCGCCCGCAAATACCCTCCTCCTTTCAAGATGCGGGCGCAAAAAGGCTTTTTCTGAAAATCACGCATGTTGATAATCAACGGTTTACAACGTGCAAGCCACCCATTTTTTGCCTTTTTGCGCCCGCATCTTTCAAACTCCGGGGAACACATGCGCCCCGCATGTGGCAGTCGGTGCCCCCGCCGACTGAAATCAACCGGAAATGAACCCTCGTTCGCGAACAACCAAAGTGCCCGCGATCCCTTCGAAACATTTCGCATTCCCGCCGCAGGAGGGCAAGCAGCCGGAACCTCTCCTCGCTATCGATCCAGCGGCGACACCGCCGCCACTTCCGGATGCCCGAGAACATGCGTGTAGATCATCGTCGTGGAAACATCACTGTGCCCCAACAACTCCTGAACCGTGCGGATATCGGCACCCCCTTCGAGGAGATGCGTGGCAAACGAATGCCTCAGCGTGTGCGGCGTCACCGGCTTCGTCAGCCCCGCCCTCAGCGCCACCCGCTTCACCAGTTGCTGGATCCCATTTTCCCCCATGTGATGGCGGCGGATTTTTTTCGTCCACGGATCCTCCGAAAGCCCATCGGCGGGGAAGAGCCAATACCAGCCCCATTCGCTTTCTGCCCTGACGTATTTTGACGAAAGCGCCTCCGGCAGAAAGACCCCCTCCACACCAAGCTTGCGGTCCTTCATCCACCGTTCCCTCGCCATTTCGATCTGCATTTTCAACGCGGGAATGGCCTTCTTCGGCAATGGCACCCGCCGGTCCTTGTCCCCCTTGCCGCTCCGCACGACGATATAGCCATTCCCAAAATCGATATCCTTGATCCGCAGGCGAACGCACTCCATCACCCGCAGCCCCGAGCCATACATCAGCTCCGCCATCATGCGACCGGTTCCCTCCAGGAGTTCCAGCATCTGCCCCACCTCCTCCCGCGTCAATACCGCCGGCAACCGCTGGCTCTGCGACGGACGCTTTACCTCCTCCAACCCGCCCGCTCCCCGTCGCAGGACCCTCCGGAAAAGGAACTGCAACGCGCTCATGGCCTGATTCAGCGTGGACGACGCGACGCGCCGCTTCAACGTCAGATATTCCAAATATTCCTTCGCCTGCCACCACCGGATCTCCAGGCGCGATTTCGGTTGGGTAAAAATGAGAAACCTCCGCACCCATTCCAGATACGATTGCTCCGTGCGATAGGAATACCGCCCTACCCGCAAAGCTTCCGTCGCCTCCTCGATAAACGGCCGATACCTTTCCGCAAGCACCCCGGTATCCTCCCGTCCCGAAAAATCCCCCTTGCCCTCTGTCGGCCGCCTTCCGACATCCGCTGCCCCCCGAGCGGAATCATCGATGTCCATCTTTACATTTTGCAGAAAGTCAGTCGGCCAGTCCTTCGTCCACTTTTGGGGTTCGACATCTTGGAAAAATACCCGCACGCCCTCCTCAGCCTGGCGCAACTGCCATTCCTTCTTGCCCTCCCCCGCAAGCTTCCCTAAAAACTGCCTCACATCATCCGCTTCAGCCTGTTCAAACTTCCTTGGCTTGATAAACCCAAGAAATCCCCAAACCCATGCGCGGTAGTATTCCTGAAACCTCGGCTCAACCCCACGCTGCTTGAGCGCCATGCGAAATCGAATCCACCTGTCATCCCATCTCGTTGATGTCGAGTTCACTGTATGCTTTTTCAATATCTCATTCATAAGTGAAATAGAATGACATCATTATTTCACAATAAGTCAACGCATAATTCTACAATACGTTCGCCAGAAATATATGCTTTCAGCGAGAGTTCATTTGGAAATCGACGATTCCGGCCAAAGAGTCTGCCGTGGAGCGATGATGATTCGGACCACGGAGCGCTTGCAGCAAGAATATCCAGAGGCCGAGATTACTGCGACCGCTATGCCGGACCGCCGAGCTTCCTGCCACAGCAAACATATTCCAGAGTCGCGGCCTGAAATGATTTCCGGTTTTCCCAACTGTTTGATTGCCGAGCCCCGCCGGAGACAGACGCAAGCGAGACTCCACACGATGGCGGACCACGAAAGGAAAAGGGCGAACAGGGCGGTGGACCTAACCACTGGAAAGCGGGC